>NZ_CP039691.1:200000-565000 GCF_005145045.1 Agrobacterium larrymoorei | reverse complement strand
GGGCAGGTTCTGACGCAAACGGCACGATACTGGTTCGAGCAAACGAATGACATCTGCCCCAACCATGTCGTCTCCTACCCAGACCCGAACGTGGTTATCGGCAAGCGGCTGAATATTCTCCCCGTGGAAGTCGTCGTGCGCGGTTATCTGGCAGGCACTACGGGTACTTCCATTCTCACACTCTATAAGAAGGGCGAGCGCTCCATGTATGGCGTTACCTTCCCCGATGGAATGAAGGACAATCAGGTCCTGCCTGAACCGATCATTACGCCGACGAGCAAGGAGTTCGATGGCGGGCATGACGAACCGCTGACACCTGCGGAGATCGTAGAGAAGAAGCTTTTGACCGAGGAGCAGTGGCAGGTTCTCTCGACCTACGCTCTCGCGCTTTTCAAGCGCGGGCAGGAAATTGCTGCAAAGCAGGGGCTGATCCTGGTCGATACCAAATATGAGTTCGGGACCGACGAAAACGGGACGATCATACTGGCCGATGAAATCCACACCCCGGATAGCAGCCGGTACTGGATGGCGGATAGTTATGAAGAGGCTTTCCAGAGCGGGAAACGTCCCGTCAGCTTCGACAAGGACTTTGTTCGCGCCTGGGTCGCGGAGCGTTGCGATCCTTACAAGGACGAAATTCCGACCATTCCTGAAGAACTGGTGCTGCAAACCTCACGCGTCTATATTGATGCCTTCGAGCGCATTACCGGCGAGAGCTTTCAGCCGAATGATGAGGAAGCATCGCCGCTGGATCGAGTGCGGCGAAATCTGGCGCCATTTTTCCAGGGAGCATAAGGGTGACGAAAGTCGCTGATGACAGATCGCGGAAAGCAACCGGCGAGGGACCGAAGAAGGTTTCTCGCCCTCGTCGCTCTGGCGAAGAAACGCGCCGCGATATTCTGATCATGACGGACAAGCTGTTTCGAGAGCGCGGTTTTGGCGCGGTCTCGATAGCCGATATTGCCAATGCGCTCGGCATGTCTCCGGCGAACGTCTTCAAGCATTTCCATTCGAAGAACGCGCTGGTCGATGCGATCTTCCTTCAGCAAATCCGCATCTTCGAGCAAAAAATCCATTTGCTGGATGACAGCCATACCCCTTACGAGCGGATGCTGGACCTCGCTCGAACGCTGATGGAAAACCATCACAGCGACCTTAATGACAACCCATACATATTCGACATGATACTCCAGACGGCGAAACGGGATCTTGCCTGTGGAGAATATTATCAGCAACTCATCAAGGCGCAGCTCGCAATCATCATCCGCGATGGCATCCGGCAGGGTGTCTATCGCAAATCGGATCCAATGGAAGAAGCCGGGCTGGTGCTGCAAGTGCTGACGACGATCCTCCATCCGGTACTGATTGCCCGTGAGGAAGCGGGTATTTTGGCAACACGCTGCCGCGATGTGGTCGGTCTCATCGACAGGTCGTTGAAATACACCCTTGAAAAGTGACGGTTTGCAATTTACGTCACTTCTATCTTTCCGTTTGATCTCCTGAGATCAGTGGAACATGGTAACGATAGAAGGCCCTGATTGCCGGTCGCGTTCTGCGCCCGGTTTATATTTTTCTGCATATTGAATGATCTGCTACCGAGCTTTCGCTAGCCAAACATGAGAAGAACGATGAGAAGACGCGTCCATCCTTTGATCACCACACTCCTCATGGCTGGAATTCTGGCGGGATGCAGCGATAGCGGCGACAGCAAGCAGGCTCCTCAACAGGCAAATCAACGCCCGCCCTCCCCCGTTAGCGTCGTCGCCATGAAGAAGAGCGAATATCCGCTGACCACTGTTCTGCCGGGCCGCGCCAGCGCCTTCCAGACGGCCGATATTCGCCCACGAGTCGGCGGCGTGATCAAGCAGATCGCTTTCAAGGAAGGTAGCTTCGTCAAGGAAGGCGATCTTCTCTACAAGATCGAGGACGATACCTATCAGGCCTCTCTTCTGGAAGCACAGGCCGCGCTTGAACGGGCGGAGGTCAGCGTTCCGGCAGCCGAATCCAACCTGCAGCGCTATGAGCGACTGGCCAATTCCGGCGCTTCGCAGAAAGAATTCGAAGACGCGCGGACAACGCTGCTTCAGGCGAAGGCGTCGGTTGCCGAGGCCAACGCAACATTGCAGACCGCGCAGATCAACGTGTCGCTGACGGAAGTTCGCGCGCCATTCGATGGCGTGACCTCAGCCACCAATTTCTCCATCGGTAACGTCGTGACGGCGAGCCAGACCGACTCGCTGATGACGCTTCGCAAGATCAACCCGATCTATATCCAGCTGAACGAATCCAGCGTGAACCTGCTTCGTTTGCAGGCCGCAATCAAGGCCGGCAAACTGGAGCGCAGCGACAACAGCGAAACCACGGATATTCGCCTGACGCTGGAAGACGGCTCGGAATATGCACATGTCGGCAAGCTCGACATGTCGGAAATGGCGGTCAGCACCACCACTGGCACGGTCTCCATCCGCACACTGTTCGATAATCCCGACAATATCATTCTTCCTGGCATGTATGTGCGTGCCACGATCACTGTCGGCAAGGAAATCGGTTATCTCATTCCGCAGCGCGCCGCCGGGCGAAATGCCAATGGCGAGTTGACGGCGAAATTCGTGACCGCTGAAAACAAGGTCGAGACGAGAACATTCCCGACCAGCCAGCTTTCCGGCAACAACTGGCTGGTGACGGAAAATGTCGCCGATGGCGACAAGCTGATCGTGGATGGCTTCCAGTGGATTGCCAACAATGCGGTCGTCAATCCCGTACCGGCTGAAATCGATGACAAAGGCTATATTATAGAGAAGCAGGGCGGCCAGGCTGCTCCGGCGCCGAAATCATGATGTCTGAAGACATGCTCGGCAACATCGTGATCAGGAACTAGACTATGGCAAAATTCTTCATTCGGCGTCCGATCTTTGCTTGGGTCATCGCCATCGTCATCATGCTGGGCGGCGCGCTGGCAATCAACACGCTGTCGATTTCCCAATATCCGGAAATCGCACCGCCGACCGTTCGCATCAGCGCAAGCTACACGGGCGCCAGCGCCGATACGGTGCGAAAAACGGTGACGCAGATCATCGAAGACGGCATGACCGGCCTTGACGGCCTGACCTATATGACCTCGTCTTCCACCACCGGATCCGCCAGCATCACGCTGACCTTCGATAACAGCGTCAATGCCGATATTGCGCAGGTTCAGGTGCAGAACAAGCTCCAGCTCGTTACGTCACAGCTGCCATCGGTCGTGCAGAATCTCGGCATCGAAGTCACCAAATCCACATCCAGTATCCTTCTGGTGGGCGCGCTGGTTTCCACGGATGGCAAGCGCTCCTCCGCCGATCTCGGCGACATTTTCTCCACGCAGATCGAAGATCAGGTGAAACGCATCGAGGGCGTCGGCAACATCAATGCCTTCGGTTCAGCCTATGCGATGCGCATCTGGCTCGATCCGTTCAAGCTGAAGAAATTCCAGCTGACGCCAGCCGATGTGACTTCGGCCATCCAATCGCAGAACACACAGGTTTCCGTGGGTTCGGTCGGCGGTCTTCCGGCTGTCGAAGGTCAGCAGATCAACGTGACCATGACGGCACAGAGCCAGCTGACGACGGTTTCGGATTTCGAGCGCATCATTCTCAAGGTCGATACGACCGGCGCCAATGTTCGCTTGAGCGATGTAGCGCGCGTGGAAATCGGCCAGGAAACCTACGCCTCGACCTCACGTTCCAACCGCCAGCCCGCTTCGGGCTTCGCGGTCAACCTGGCGACGGGTGCGAATGCTCTGGATACGGCGGCTCTCGTCAAGACAAAGCTCAATCAGATCGCGCCTGCTCTGCCGCAGAACGTCAAGATCATCTACCCTTACGACACGACGCCTTTCGTTTCGTTGTCCATTGAAAAGGTCGTTCATACGCTGGTGGAAGCCATCGTACTGGTTTTCGTCGTGCTTCTGGTGTTCCTCCAGAACCTGCGGGCAACCTTCATTCCGATGATCGCCGTGCCGGTCGTGCTTCTCGGCACGTTCGGGGTTCTGGCGCTGACCGGCTATTCGATCAACACGCTGACCATGTTCGCCATGGTTCTCGCCATCGGCCTTCTGGTGGATGACGCGATCGTGGTCGTGGAAAACGTCGAGCGCATCATGTCCGAGGAAGGACTTGGACCGCTCGAAGCCACTGAAAAATCGATGGGTGAAATCACCGGCGCCATTGTCGGTATCGCTCTCGTACTGACCGCCGTCTTCATCCCCATGGCGTTTTTCGGCGGTTCGACGGGTATTATCTACCGCCAGTTCTCCATCACCATCGTTTCGGCGATGCTTCTCTCGGCAGTCGTTGCCATCGTGCTGACACCAGCGCTGTGCGCAACGATGCTGAAGCCCATCGATCATAACAAGAAGGGCCGTGGCCCCGGGGCATGGTTCAACCGCAATTTCGAGCGCACCACGAACGGCTATGTCGGCTCTGTCGGCTATCTGTTGAAACGGCCGTTGCGCGTACTCATCATATTCGCCGTCGTCATGGGTGGCTGCGGCCTGCTCTTCTCGCGTCTGCCCTCCTCCTTCCTCCCGCAGGAAGACCAAGGCGTTCTGATGACGATCATCCAGCTGCCGAACGGCTCGACCAGCCCGCAGACGGCGAAGGTCATCGAAAAGGTCGAGAACTATTATCTCGACAAGGAAAAAGACGTCATCGAAAGCGTCTTTGCGGTGAACGGTTTCAGCTTTACCGGAAGCGGCCAGAGCTATGCGTTGGTTTTTGCCAAGCTCAAGGATTTCGATCTGAGAACCGACCCGAAAATGGCGGCCTCCGCCGTGGTCCAGCGCGCGATGGGTACCTTCATGACCTTCCGCGAAGCACAGGTTTTCCCGATTCTTCCGCCCGCAATTCAGGGCATGGGTAACTCCAGCGGCTTCTCCATGTATCTGGTCGATAGCGGTAACCAGGGCAGCGATGCACTTGTCAGCGCCTCAAAGCAGCTGATCCAAGCCGCCAATTCCAGCGGCAAGGTCACGGCGATGCGCGCCAACGACCGCGATCAGGAAAGCCAGGTCAAGCTGGATCTCGATCAGGAAAAGCTGGGCGCGATGGGCCTCAGCCTGTCCGAAGTCAACTCCATGCTCACCACCATCTTTGCGGGCAGCCAGGTCAACGACTTCACGCTCAACAACAAGGTGAAGAAGGTCTACGTCCAGTCGGATGCGCCCTACCGCATGCAGGCGGAAGACCTGAAATACTGGAACGCACGCAATTCCGGCAGTGAAATGGTGCCGTTCACCTCGTTCACGACGGCGCGCTGGGTCAATGGCCTGCCATCCGTTTCGGCATTCAACGCAGCCAACGCGTTCTCGCTTGAAGGCTCGGCACCTCCCGGCGTCAGCTCCGGCGATGCGATGAATGAGGTGGAGCGGATCGTATCTACAATGGATGGCGGCTACACGGTTGCCTGGACCGGCATCTCCTATCAGGAGCGCCTTTCGGGTTCGCAGGCACCGTTGCTCTACGCGCTTTCGGTCCTGATCGTGTTCCTCTGCCTGTCCGCGCTTTATGAAAGCTGGTCGATACCGTTCTCGGTTATCATGGCCGTGCCGGTCGGCGTTCTGGGCGCACTGCTTGCCGCCGATATCTTCGGTCAGTCGAATGACGTCTACTTCAAGGTGGGTCTGCTGACGACGATCGGTCTTGCGGCGAAGAACGCCATCCTCATCGTGGAATTTGCCAAGGAAAGGCAGGAACACGGGTTGAGCCTGCTGGAAGCGACGCTCGAAGCAGCAAAGCTGCGTCTGCGCCCGATCATCATGACATCTCTTGCCTTCATTCTTGGCGTCGTTCCTCTGGCGATTGCCAGCGGAGCGGGTTCTGCGGCGCAAAATGCGATCGGTATCGGGGTGTTGGGTGGTATGCTTTCTGCAACACTCCTCGGAATTTTCTTCGTACCGTCCTTTTTCGTCATCATTCGGCGGCTATCTAAACGTTAACAACCGGAAAATATGCTAGTAATGCAGAAGGACGCTGGTAAGAAGTATGGCAGAATCGAAAGCTCCATCTTTCATCAGCACACAGCAACGCTACGCTCGCTTTGACTGAGGGTGCCTCAGGCGCCAACATTAATTGGGATAACTTTATGCTGTCTATTCGCGCTACCCTTCCTCTCACGATGCTCCTGCTTTCAGGCTGCGTTGTAGGCCCAGACCACAAGGCTCCTGAGATTCAGCTGCCATCCAAATTTGCAGAGGGCGGGAAAGCCAGCAACGGCGATGTCGCTACCGCGCCCTGGTGGAACACCTTCAACGACAGCCGCCTGAATGGCTATGTCGCAACCGGCCTTGCACAGAACCTTACCGTTCTTCAGGCCGTGGAGCGCATCAATCAGGCAGCAGCGCAGGTTACCTCCGCTGGTGCAGGATCTCTGCCGAGCCTGACGGCTTCCGGCAGCCATACGATAAGCCAGACCAAGGGAAGCTTCCCGACGGTTGATACCACCGTGCGCAATACCTCTGCCGGTGGTCTCGACGCGTCTTGGCTCCTCGACCTGTTCGGCCAATATCGCCGCGCGAAGGAAAATGCCAACGCATCGCTCGATGCCGCCTATTCCACAGCGGACGTCCAGCGTCTGACGCTGATTTCTTCCGTCGTTTCGGCCTATATCGACGTGCGCTACTATCAGGAGCGTCTGGCGATTGCCCGCGACAACCTGAAATCCCGCCGCGAAACGCTTGATCTGACCAAGCTTCAGCTGGAAGCCGGTGCGGCCTCGCGCCTCGACGTCGTTCAGGCTGAAGGTCTGGTCAATTCGACCATCGCCGACATGCCGGGTCTCGAAACCAGCTTCCGCCGCGCGGCTCACCGCATCGCGACGCTGCTCGGCATGCCTGCATCCTCTCTGGTGGTAGAATTGCAGCGCGGCGCACGTCAGCCTATTGCACGCCGCCCGGCAACCACCGGCATTCCGGTCGATCTCATTCGCAATCGCCCGGACATCCGTGTTGCAGAACGCAATCTTGCCGCAGCCGTCGCCAATATCGGCGTTGCCGAATCGCGCCTCTACCCAAGCATCACGCTTAGCGGCTCCATCAGCCCAAGCTTTATCAACCTGGCCAATGGCGGTGCCCGCGGCACCTCGAACAGCTGGTCCTTCGGCCCAAGCCTCGTTCTGCCGATCCTCGATGGCGGCGCGCTTCGCGCCAATGTCGATATCGCCAAGTCGGCTGCGCGTGAAGAATACCTCGCCTGGAAGGCAACCGTGCTGAACGGCGTGGAAGAAGTCGAAAACGCTCTTGCCGCCGTCAACCGCGACAAGCAGACGGAAGATGCGCTGCGCAGAACCGTCAAGTCCTATCAGGAAGCCCTTTCGCTCGCGACAGCCAGCTACCGTGACGGCGCCTCCTCGCTGCTCGACGTTCTGGACGCGCAGCGCAACGTTTCCACCGCGCAGGCAAACCTTGCCACTGCCATCCAGCAGACGGCGCAGGATTACGTTTCGCTCAGCATCGCACTCGGCGGTGGCTATGCCTTCGGCGCGACCAACCCGGTTGCTTCCGCTCAGCTGGCTGCCAACACGCCAAAGGGCATGTAACCAGCAACGTATTGATGACGTTTATCAAGCCCGCGCCTCAGGTCGCGGGCTTTTTCTTTGCCTGTGATCAGTGCTGAAGAACACATAAAGAAAAAGCCCCGGATCGCTCCGGGGCTTTTCATATTTGGTCAATCAAGCGACGATCAGTTCTTGGCGCGCTCGACGTAGGAATTGTCTTCGGTCGCGATAACGACGCGGATACCGGCGTCGACATGCGGCGGCACCATGGTACGGATGCCGTTGGAGAGGATCGCAGGCTTGTAGGAAGAAGACGCCGTCTGGCCCTTCACGACCGGCTCGGTTTCCACGATTTCCAGCGTAACGTGACGCGGCAGCTCGACAGCCAGCGGGTTGCCTTCATGGATCGAGAGAACGCAGGTCATGCCTTCCTGAAGGTAAGCCTTCTGCTCACCCATGGTGTCGGCATCGACCACGACCTGATCGTAGCTTTCCGGGTTCATGAAGTGGAAGCCTTCGCCATCTTCGTAGAGGAACTGGAAGTTCAGGTCTTCAACGAATGCGCGCTCGACCTGTTCCGTCGTGCGCCAGCGCTCGGATACCTTCACGCCATCAACGATGCGGCGCATATCGACCTGCGTAACAGGCGTGCCCTTGCCGGGGTGGAAGTTGTTGGCGGTGAGAACGACGTAGAGCTTGCCCTCAACTTCAAGAACATTACCCTTGCGGACGGATGAGGCGATAACCTTGACCATATGATTTCCTTGTAACTCAATGAAATGCGTCGTAAGGACGGCGCGGCTGCACTGACCCGATGGACGTTTTGTCTGTTTTCTGGGGCGCAACTACCTTAAATCAGGGACAATTGCCAGCCTTTCAGATCATCGAACCGAAAACTGTCTCCCAGTTTCAGGATATTTCGATGCCGATACGATAATTTCACACGGAAACGGCGGTTCAAAGCCGAAGCGTTTCAGAAGCGACCACGGATCAGACAGGCGATGAGCACCGGTTCACAGACAGGATCAGCATGGTGGACACCAGACGTCCATATGGATCGCCGCCCGTTCCTGATCGGTCGTAACGCCATTCAGTCCGCCTTCCGCGGCTTTTTTGCTGGGCGCGATTTCATCGAAGTCGATACGGCGACCCTGCAAATCTCGCCGGGCAATGAGGCGCATCTCCATGCCTTCGCCACCAGGGGCATCACCACAAGCGGCGAAGAAGCTTCTCTCTATCTCCACACATCGCCGGAGTTTGCCTGCAAAAAACTGCTGGCCGCTGGCGAAAAGCGCATTTCCTGCTTCGCCCACGTTTATCGCAACCGCGAACGCGGCCCCCTGCACCACCCGGAATTCACCATGCTGGAATGGTATCGTGTGGGCGAGACGTATGAAGCGCTGATGCGCGACAGCGCGGAACTGCTGGCGCTAGCCGCAGAGACGGCCAAGACCAAGGCCCTCACTTACCGCGGGCACATGGTCGATCCCTTCCTCGAACCGGAACGCCTCAGCGTCGCGGAAGCCTTTCAGCGCTATGCGTCCATCGATCTTCTGGCGACCATCGATCATGATGGCCAGACGGATCGCCAGCACCTGCAACGTCTGGCGCAAGCCGCAGGCATTCGCACTGCGGAAGACGATAGCTGGGCCGATATTTTCAGCCGCATCATCGTGGAGCGGGTAGAGCCAAAACTCGGCTTTGGCCGCGCCACGATCCTCGATGAATACCCGACCAGCGAGGCTGCACTTGCCCGGCGCTCTCCGCGTGACAACCGTGTTGCGGAGCGTTTCGAACTTTATGCCTGCGGCGTGGAACTCGCCAATGCCTTTGGCGAATTGACCGATGCTGAAGAGCAGCGTCGCCGCTTCGAGATCGAGATGCAGGAAAAGAACCGAATTTACGGTGAAACCTACCCAATCGATGAAGACCTCCTGTCGGCCCTCACAATCATGCCTGCGGCAAGCGGCATTGCGCTTGGTTTCGACCGGCTGGTCATGCTGGCCACCGGCGCGCCGCGCATAGAACTTGTTATGTGGGCACCAGTCGCTACCTATGGATCATGAAGGCAAACGGGCTAAAATCAGCGGATGATCTTCTCGACGCGGGTTTGATCGACCACGCGACGCTTGAGCGCGTGCGCCCCGTCGCCGAGCGCTATGCGGTAGCGCTGACGCCTGCCGTCGCCAGCCTCATCGACCCGAACGATGCTAACGACCCGATTGCGCTCCAGTTCATTCCCACCGAAGCCGAACTTTATCAGACCAATGAGGAACGCGCCGACCCCATCGGCGACGAGGCCCATAGTCCTGTTCCCGGCATCGTGCATCGTTATCCAGACCGCGTGCTGATGAAGGCCGTACATGTCTGCCCGGTCTATTGCCGCTTTTGCTTCCGCCGCGAGATGGTGGGCCCACAGGGCAATGGCATGATGAGCCCGGACGAACTCGAAACGGCCTTCGCCTATATCCGTTCGCGCCCTGACATCTGGGAAGTCATCCTGACAGGCGGCGACCCGCTGGTGCTTTCTCCGCGCCGCCTTTCCACCATCATGGAAGGCCTAAACGCCATTCCGCATGTGAAGATCGTGCGCTTCCACACCCGCGTACCCGTTGTCGATCCCGAAAAGATCAATGCAGAACTGATCGAGGCATTGAAGGCGAGTGGCAAGACCACCTATGTCGCGCTCCACGCCAATCACCCCAAGGAGATGACGCAGGATGCCAAGGCTGCATGCGCGCGGCTGGTCGATTCCGGTATCGCCTTGGTCAGCCAGACCGTTCTGCTGAAGGGTATCAATGACGATCCGGCAATATTGGCTGCACTGATGCGCAGCTTCGTGGAGAACCGGATAAAGCCCTACTACCTGCATCATCCGGATCTCGCTCCCGGCACCAGCCACTTCCGGCTGGATATAGAAGAAGGCCAGCGGATCGTTTCGGCACTTCGCGGACACGTCTCCGGCCTGTGCCAGCCAACCTATGTGCTTGATATTCCCGGAGGCCACGGAAAAGCCGTCATCGCTCAGAATGCGGCGACGAAACAAGCCAAGGGTTGCTACTCGGTTTCCGATTTCAACGGCAACGATCACGCCTACCCGCCATCTGCGGAATGAAACGAGCGGGCAAGCTCCGGCTTTTCAAGCTGTTTTAGCACAACCCGATGCACGAAATAAAAATTTCACAATTCCGCCCCGATCCTGTCATCGTAAAGAAAAATATTCTACCTATATTCATAATCATTGATTCCGATGCAAATCCGGTATATCAGTGATTCAACTGTAGAGTGATTCTCAGTTATTCCGGGTCAACACGAACGAAAGGGAGAGTGTCATGTCCAAATCTACGCGCATTTTCGCGATCCCTCATCATCGGGTCGTGAATGCCGGGCACAAATCCATGTGTTCCCGCTGCTGTCGAATGTGGCGACTTTAATAGTCCCTCAATCCTGAAATTCAATTCGACAAAAATGCTGTGCGTTCAAGCCACAGCGGGAGTATGCACCATGCAAAAGCAAGTTATCGAATTCGCCGGCGAACCAGTCGGTATCGTAGTACCGGACAATAATCGTCTGAAATTCATTGCCGTTAAATTCCACGTCCATGATCTGGATGAGCAGCGCTTCGACAGCGCCGAAGACGTGCGCGTCGCCATCCGTAATCTGGTCCGCGACCGCAACGTGGCAGCCCTGGTTTGATTGCACTCTGCCAGGCTGCGTCCAAGACAATTCGAACACGATAAAGGCGATGCCAGCTCACACCGGCACCGCCTTTTCAATTTCATGAATACATAATAACTACAGCAGCTTAGAAGGCTGTAAATGTCAGTGTAGTCAGCGACCTTACGATACCGGGAATGCTGACGATATTGTCGCTAATGAACTTCCCGATATCCTGATCCGCTTCCACATAAATCTTCAGCAACAGATCGAACTCCCCACTGGTGGAATAAAGCTCCGACACCAGTTCGGTCTTGTAGATGGCATCGGCAACCTCATAGGTCTTGCCGGGTGTGCACTGAAGCTGAACGAAGATGGGCTTCATGGGTCGATTTCCTCGTCGGTATGCGGATCATGGGCGTTGCGAGCATCGCTCGCTAACGCAATCGTGTCGGCACTATTGTCTGAGGCCGAGGTCTCTTTCAAGCCCGCAGCAGTCGCACCCGATCACATTCCGGCTGGGAATGAACTGATGACGATATGTCGATGGTCATCCACGGGACGCCTCTATAGACTTTGCCGCACATGGCGCGAAGGCGCGCCGCCTTGCTCTGGATGACGCCGATGTACGATAATCCCCGCTCTCACGGTCTCTGGGAAAAGACGGCGCCTCTGCCGCCAGAGACGTCCGCGCTCGAAGGCCATGTGCGAACGGATGTCGTGATCGTTGGCGGCGGCTTCACCGGCCTCTCGGCGGCGCTTCATCTTGCCGAACGCGGCATCAAGGCCACAGTTCTGGAAGCCAGGGAAATCGGCTTCGGCGGCGCGGGCCGCAATGTCGGCCTCATCAATGGCGGCATGTGGGTGATGCCGAAGGAGCTGCCGAACGTGCTTGGCCCCATTTACGGAGAGCGACTGCTGGACCTGCTCGGCAACGCCCCATTCCTTGTCCGGGAGCTTATCGAGAAACACCGGATCGAATGCGAACTGGAAAAGAACGGAACGCTGCACTGTGCCGTGGGCGATGCCGGTCTTGCGGAAATTCGTGAGCGCTGCGCCCAGTGGGCAGCGCGCGGCGCACCCGTTCGCATTCTCGATGCGGCTGAAACCGCAGCCCGCATTGGTTCCAATGCCTATGCGGGCGCGCTTCTCGATGAGCGCGCCGGAACACTCCAGCCGCTTGCCTATGTCCGAGGGCTTGCTGCAGCGGCTCAAAGGGCGGGTGCTGTAATCCACACGTCCAGCCCTGTTATCGCAACCGAGCAGGACGGTGCTGGCTGGAAGGTAATCACGGAAAAAGGTTCAGTCTCCGCTGACTGGATCATCGTGGCGACGGAAGCTTACAGCACCGGGCCATGGAAAATCATTCGCGAAGAGCAGACCTACCTGCCCTACTTCAATTTTGCGACGAAACCGCTCGGCGACAATCTGCGCAAAAGCATTCTGCCCAACCGTGAAGGCTGCTGGGATACCAAGGAAATCCTGTCCTCCTTCCGCATGGACAAGGCTGGACGCCTCGTCTTTGGTAGCGTCGGTGCGCTGCGCAACACCGGTGCCGCCGTCCACCGCGCCTGGGCGAAACGCTCGCTGAAACGCCTCTTTCCGCAGATCGGCGATGTCGAATTCGAATGTGAATGGTACGGCCAGATCGGCATGACCGACAATGCAGTCCCCCGCTTCCACAAATTCGCAAACAACGTCATCGGCTTCTGCGGCTACAACGGTCGCGGGATCGCACCCGGCACGGTATTCGGCAAAACGCTGGCCGCCCATGTGGCGGGCGAAATCGCCGAAGACGATCTGCCGCTACCAATTACAGAACAAAAAGCACAAAGCCTGCGCACGCTGAAGGAAGCCTATTACGAAGCGGGCGCGCAGATTGCGCATTTTGCGGGGGAGCGGTTTTAGGATTTCGCTGTCAAAGTAACTCAAGGCTTTGTTTCGCGGATGCCAGCGGAGAACTTCACCACGCTGATCGTTATATTCTTGAAAACATAATGATCGCCCTCTATGACCGATATATCTGAATGGATATTTCGGTGAGAGGGATTAAGCATGGGAATTATGAGACGTTTCGTTCTGAAGACCGCTTTTGTTGCCGTAACGGGCGCCTGGCTGGCAGCGGCTGGCGTTTCCTCGCCGGTTCTGGCGCAGGATAAGGTGACTGTTTTTGCTGCCGCCAGCATGAAGAATGCGCTTGATGCGGCGAATGCGGAGTGGGCGAAGGAAAGCGGCAATGAAGCAACCGCCTCCTATGCCGCAAGCTCGGCACTGGCCAAGCAGATCGAAGCAGGCGCGCCTGCCGATCTCTTCATCTCTGCAGATCTCGCATGGATGGATTATGTTGCTGGCAAGAAGCTGATCAAGGAAGATACGCGCACCAATCTCCTCGGCAACCGCCTCGTTCTGGTGGCCGCGGCAGACAAGGCAAAGCCTGTCGAAATCAAACAGGGCTTCGATCTCTCCAGTCTCGTTGGTGATGGCAAGCTTGCCATGGGCGCTGTCGATAGCGTTCCGGCTGGCAAGTATGGCAAGGCCGCGCTTGAAAAGCTTGGCGTCTGGTCTTCCGTTGAAGGCAAGGTGGCAGGGGCGGAAAGCGTGCGCGCGGCACTCGTTCTCGTTTCTCGCGGTGAGGCGCCCTATGGTATCGTTTATCAGACGGATGCGGCTGCCGATCCGGGCGTGAAGATCGTCGGCACATTCCCGCAGGACAGCCATGAGCCGATCATCTATCCGGTGGCGATCCTGTCTGAATCCAAGAGCCCGGCAGCAGCCGCCTATCTTGAATTCCTGAAGTCCGCCAAGGCCGCTCCTTTCTTCGAAAGCCAAGGCTTTACCATTCTGAAGTAAGATTGAAGCTTAAAGATAGAGGGCTCCCGGCATTCCGGGCGCCCTTAAAAAATGTGGGAACACCGATTTGGACTGGTTATCGCTGAGTGCGGAAGAATGGACGGCGATACGCCTGAGCCTCTGGGTGTCCACTATCGCCATGTTTGCGAGCCTTCCCTTCGGTATTCTCATTGCATTGGCTCTGGCGCGTGGCCAGTTCTGGGGAAAATCTCTCCTGAACGGTATTGTCCATCTTCCGCTGATCCTGCCGCCGGTGGTGACCGGCTTTATTCTGCTGATCATGTTCGGGCGGCGCGGCGTTATCGGCCAGTTTCTGGATCAATATTTCGGCATCGTCTTTTCTTTTCGCTGGACAGGTGCGGCGCTCGCCTGCGCCGTCATGGCATTTCCGCTGATGGTTCGCTCCATCCGCCTCTCTATCGAAGCCGTAGACCGCAAGCTGGAGGAAGCTGCGGGAACGCTGGGGGCGAGCCCAATCTGGGTATTTTTGACGGTCACGCTACCGTTGACCCTGCCGGGCATCATCGCAGGCATGATCCTCGCTTTCGCCAAGGCCATGGGTGAATTCGGCGCAACGATTACCTTCGTCTCCAATATTCCCGGTGAAACGCAGACGCTTTCCGCAGCCATCTACACCTTCACGCAGGTTCCCGGCGGTGATGCGGGCGCGCTGAGGCTGACGCTCGTCGCCGTCGCCATTTCGATGATCGCGCTTCTCGCTTCCGAATTCCTGGGCCGCATCATCGGTAAAAGGGTGATGGCCGAATGACCCTACTTTTCGATGTAAAACACAGGCTCGGCGATTTCACGCTTGATGCGCAGCTGACCGCCGGCGAAGGCGTCACCGCGCTCTTCGGGCGTTCGGGCTCCGGGAAAACATCCGCCATCCGCATCATCGCCGGTTTGACGAAACCAGATCAGGGCCGCATCGAACTGGATGGAGAGGTTCTGGCCGATAGCGAAAAGCGCATCTTCAGTCCCGCACACAAACGGGGCTTCGGCTATGTGTTTCAGGAAGCGCGGCTCTTTCCGCATCTGACCGTGGAGCAGAACCTGCATTATGGCCGCTGGTTTTCCGGCAAATCCGCAGAAGACGTAGAGTCGGCCAAAGTCATCGAGATGCTGGGCATCGGTGCACTGCTGAAGCGCAGGCCGGAAAATCTCTCCGGTGGGGAAAAACAGCGTGTCGCCATAGGTCGCGCGCTTCTCGTTCAGCCGCGCCTGCTTTTGATGGACGAGCCGCTTGCGGCGCTGGATGAGGCACGCAAGGCGGAGATCATTCCTTATCTGGAGCGGCTGCGCGACGAGACGAAAATCCCCATCATCTATGTCAGCCATTCGGTCAGCGAAGTCTCCCGGCTGGCGGACCGCGTGGTGGTGATGAAGGACGGCAGGGTGGATGCGGAAGGTGCCGCTTCGGAAATCCTCTCGCGCCCAGCCTTCAGCACGCATCTGGAACGGCGGGAAGCAGGTAGCATTCTCTCCGGCAAGGTGGAGACATTCGATGCCCGCCACGGCCTTGCCATCGTTCGTCTGAAGGGCACGAGCTTGCAGGTTCCCGCGAAAGCGGCAGAGCCGGGAAAGCCCGTGCGCGTGCATGTGCCTGCGCGTGATGTGATGCTAGGGACAGTTAAGCCCGAGGGTCTGAGCGCGCTGAACATTCTTCAAGGCCACATCGCCGATATCGCAACGTTTGAAGACGGCATGGCGATGGTGCAGGTGGATTGCGGCGGCGATATCATCCTGTCGCGCATCACCAGCCTCTCCGCAGAGCGGCTGTCGCTGACAGAGGGAAGCACTGTCTTCGCCGTCGTCAAATCGGCGGCGCTCGATCCCTACTGAGCGTCTCCACCTTCACGGCTACGATTGGCTTCCAGCCAGTCGATATCAGCCCGAAGCGCATCCTGCATACGGCTTTCCATGCCGCGATAGCGGGCCAGCAATTCTTCGCCAAAGGGCGTGAGACCCGCCCCGCCACCCTGCTTGCCACCCCGTTGCGATTCGATGACGGTTTGATTGAACATATGGTTCAGAGCATCCACCAGAAGCCATGCCCGGCGGTAGGACATGTCCATTGCCCGCCCGGCAGCGGAAATGGAACCGGTGGAAGCGATCAACTCCATCAGCTCGATCTTGCCGCGTCCGAGACGCTCATTCGGTGGAAAATCGACACGAAGAACCGGCTTGAGAGACTGATCGCTCATGGATGTGCCGCTCCGAAACGATCCTGCCATGACGGTTGCGCGCCCTCATGCGGCAGCGCTGTTGCTTCGAACACACCCCGCGCGATGGCGCGTGCCATGACAAGCGTTGCGAGGTGGCAAAGTTCGTGAAACTCCGCGACCTCCTGCAGCGGCCTCCGGCCAGTCGCCGCTGCAAACATTGTGTCGCCATCGCTGGCGAGATGCGAGGGCAGGATGGCGCGCGCTAGCCCGCCATGCGCCATAATAGATAGACGATGCGCCTGCGCCTTGGTCAAAACCGCATCCGTCACTACTGCGCCAATGGTGGTTGCGGTCAACGTGACGCCCTTGATGCGCATAGCACTGTCCGCGTCGGCAAATTCCGGCGGCAGGCCCAACCCGCCAAATTCGCCGCCTCTTTCGAAGGCAGCAGCCCAGAAATGCTGGCTGGACCCAACTGTCGCGGAGCCCATGGCGTTGACGGCAACGACTGCGGCTATTCCAACACCGGAAGAGGTTTTCGCGCTGGCAGAGCCAAGCCCGCCTTTGAATGTAGCCGTCGTGGCACCCGTCCCTGCGCCAACCGTACCGAGTGGAAAAGGCTTGCGGGACGCGGCCTTGAAGGCCTCATATCCCATCTCACGATAGGGCGAATGAAGACCCCAGTCCTTGTCTCCGCCATTCAGCAAATCCATCAAAATAGCCTGCGGAACGATAGGCACGCGGGTCGCTCCAACCTTAAGCCCGCGCCCGTTTTCCCGCAATCCCGCCTGTACCCCACCGGCAGCATCCAGACCGAAAGCGGAACCGCCGGACAGAACGAACGCATCGACGGCGTCCACTGTCATCAATGGATCGAGCAGCGCCGTATCCCGCCCGCCCGGCGCACCGCCAAGGGTGGAGCCGGAGGCGATTGCGGGCTCATCGAACACGATGGCGGTGACGCCGGAACCCAAAGTCAGGTCGGTCGCGTGACCCACCGCAACACCGTCGATGTCGATCAGGAGATTGTTCAAGGGCGGCATTCCTTCTCTGTGCTTATGCCGGTATCCCGCCCTGGCCTTATCTTGTCAATCTCAGGAGAACACCGCCGTACCTATGACAGGGGTGGAGGGAACCGCCATATCGCGCGGCTCCAGCATGCCGGAAAGGTAGGCCTCGCGCCCAGCCGTCACCGCCTTAGCGAATGCGCCAGCCATGATGACGGGATTACCCGCACCAGCCACCGCCGTATTCAGCAGCACGGCATCGTAACCAAGCTCCATAACGGTTGCTGCATGCGAAGGGCGGCCAAGGCCTGCATCCACGATCATTGGCACATCTGGAAAATGCGCCCGCATCGATCTCAGCGCCGTGATGTTGAGCGGCCCCATGGCACTGCCGATGGGCGCGCACCATGGCATCAGCACCTTGCAGCCCGCATCGATCAGTTTTTCCGCCACGACCAGATCGTCCGTCGTATAGGGGAAGACCTCGAAACCTTCGTCGGAGAGAATGCGCGCAGCTTCCACCAGTCCAAACACATCCGGCTGAAGCGTATCGTGATGCCCGATCACTTCCAGCTTGATCCAGTTGGTCTTGAACACTTCCCGCGCCATCTTGGCCGTCAGCACGGCTTCCTTTGCCGTATGGCACCCCGCCGTGTTGGGCAGGATGAGGCGATCCAGCTCGCGGATCAGTTCGAAAAACTGTCCGCCCTTTTTGCCCCCTGCGGTCTCACGGCGAAGGGAAATGGTCAGAATATCCGTCTTGGCTGCGCGCACGGCATCGGCCAGAACGGCGGGCGATGGGTAACGCGCCGTTCCGAGCAGAAGGCGGGAACTGACGTCGCGATCGTAAAGTCTCAACATATCATCCTCCCTGCATGGGCGAGAGGATTTCGATCCTGTCGAAAGCCTTCAGGTGAAAATCGGGGCGGTCTTCGGCATGGACGAGATCGCCATTGACCGCCGTCGCCAGCCAATCGCCCTCGTAGTCGAGCACGCTCAGAAGCTCCGAGAGTGTTGCTGTGGTGAGATCATGCTCTTCGCCGTTGACGTGAATTCGCATGGGAAACCTCCTTTTTATCCAGAATGTCGGCGGCCTGCCGCGCCATGGCGGGCGAAAGTAGAAAGCCGTGCCGATGCGCACCATTGATGAAGATCGTGTTGCCTTCCTCTTTGATGCGGGGAAGATTGTTGGGAAAAGCGGGCCGGATGCCCGTTCCCGTTTCGATAATCTGCGCTTCGCCGAAAGACGGGTGAAGCGCGTAAGCGGCGTTGAGAAACTCCATCATCGAACGCGCCGAAATCGGTCCTTCGTCTTCGGACTCGATCATAGTCGCACCCACCATGAAGCGCCCCGGCTCTCGCGGTACGACATAGAGCGGGATGCGCGGATGGAGCAGGCGCACGGGCCGCGAAAGTGAAATCTCGTCGCTCGCGAGATAGAGCATTTCGCCACGCACGCCGCGAAGCCCCGGCAGGGAACCGACCTGTGCACGGCCAGTGCAATCGATAGTGAGGTCGAAGCCGCTGCCATCCATGGTCTGGATGCCGAGATGGAACACCACACCCATCGAAACCAGACGCTGGTGCAGTGCATGCAGCGCCAATCTTGGATCGAGATGGCCCTCGCCTTCGAAGAAAAGCCCGTGCCGAAAACGCCCCGCAAGATCGGGCTCCAACGCTGCAATCTCCTCTTCGTCCACCCAGCGATAACCGGTTGTCCGAGAGGCAAAGCGCGAAAGCTCAGCCTTATCGCGGGCAGGCGCGACGACCAGCGTACCGTTGCGCGTAACGAGGCCGGGCGTCGCCTCCTCCCACCAGTCGAGCGCCGACTGGCCAAGGGTCAGAACCGCTTCTTCCGCACTCTCCCGCTCGCACCATGGCGCCAGCATTCCGCCCGCGTACCATGATGCACCGTGACCAACCTCGGCGAAGATGTCATGCACCTCCACCGAGAAGCCGCGTTTTGCCATTTCAAGAGCAGCCGTCAAACCGGCGACGCCCGCCCCTTTGATGAGAATGCGCATCTCACTCTCCGGCCACAGGCTGTGGCAGCGGCATATAGAGATCGCCGCCCTGCTTGAACTTTTCCGCCATGGCTTCCAGCCCTTCCTTCTGGGCTTCGGATCGGATGTCGTGTGAAATGCGCATGGAGCAGAATTTCGGTCCGCACATGGAGCAGAAATGCGCGACCTTGTGCGCTTCTTTCGGCAAGGTCTCATCGTGGAAGGACCGCGCCGTTTCCGGGTCCAGCGACAGATTGAACTGATCTTCCCACCGGAACTCGAAGCGGGCGCGGGAGAGCGCATCGTCACGCACCTGCGCTGCCGGATGCCCCTTGGCGAGATCCGCGGCATGTGCCGCGATCTTGTAGGTAATGACACCCACCTTCACGTCGTTACGATCCGGCAGACCCAGATGCTCTTTCGGCGTCACGTAGCAAAGCATCGCCGTGCCGAACCAGCCGATCATCGCAGCACCGATGCCGGAGGTGATGTGGTCATAACCGGGCGCAATATCCGTCGTCAGCGGTCCGAGCGTGTAGAACGGCGCTTCGCCGCAGGTCTTCAGCTGCTTGTCCATGTTTTCCTTGATCTTGTGCATCGGCACATGGCCGGGGCCTTCGATCATAACCTGACAATCTTTCACCCAGGCGATCTGCGTCAGCTCGCCCAGCGTCTCCAGTTCGGCAAACTGCGCCGCATCGTTTGCATCGGCAATCGAGCCCGGACGCAGGCCATCGCCCAGCGAGAAGGACACATCATAAGCACGACAAATATCGCAGATTTCCTCGAAATGCTCATAGAGGAAGCTTTCCTTATGATGATGCAGACACCACTTGGCCATGATCGAGCCGCCACGCGAAACAATGCCCGTGACGCGGTTGACGGTGAGCGGAATGTAGTGAAGCCGCACGCCCGCATGGATGGTGAAGTAATCGACGCCCTGTTCGGCCTGCTCGATCAGCGTATCGCGGAAAACCTCCCAGTTCAGATCTTCGGCGATGCCATTCACCTTTTCCAGCGCCTGATAGAGCGGCACGGTGCCAATCGGGACCGGCGAATTGCGGATGATCCATTCGCGGATATTGTGAATGTTGCGGCCGGTGGAAAGGTCCATAACCGTATCTGCACCCCAGCGGGTGGCCCAGACCATCTTCTCCACCTCTTCCGCCATGGAGGAGGTGACCGCCGAATTGCCGATATTGGCGTTGATCTTCACCAGAAAATTCCGCCCGATGATCATCGGCTCGGCTTCCGGGTGGTTGATGTTGGCGGGAATGATGGCGCGGCCCGAGGCCACTTCCTGCCGCACGAAGTCCGGCGTGACGTGATCGGGAACATGCGCGCCAAAACTCTCCCCATCACGGACCAGCTTCTCCTTCGCCCCCTCACGCCCCAAATTTTCGCGGATGGCGATATATTCCATCTCAGGCGTTATGATGCCTGCGCGGGCATAGGCAAGCTGCGTCACCGCTTTGCCATCCCTGGCACGCAGCGGCTGGTTGCGAGCCGGAAATTCCGGCGTCAGGCGCTCTCCGGTGGCAAAACCGTTATCTTCGGGTTTGACGTGACGGCCCTCGTAACGTTCGACGTCACCGCGCTCCAAAACCCATTGCTGGCGAAGACGCGGCAAGCCACCATCGATATCAAGCAAATGCGATGGATCTGTGTAAGGACCCGAGGAATCATAGACCGTGACCGGCGGTTCGCCAGCCGTCGGGTGCACTGCGATTTCGCGCATCGGCACGCGGATATGCGGGTGCACCACACCCGGCTTATAAACCTTGGTGGAGGCGGGCAGCGGACCTGTGGTCACCGTGGGAGAGAGATTTTTAGCAGCAATGTTCATCGTGAGGCTCCAAAGCAAAACAGTGGAGACCCAGTTCGAGCATGAAGACGAAAAAGCGCGGGATTGATAAAGATGACAGTTGCCCGGCGCTTGGCCGATACTGCTGTTTTCCGCGTTTGCACCGTCCCTACGCCAGTATGAACTGGATCAGGTTCAACGGGTCACTGCGCGTGGTAGCAGAATCTCAGCCCCTTGACGGGACACCCCTGGTGAATGCGACCATGAAACTCCCTGAACACTTTCTTGTCAAGTTGTCTCGGTCACCCGAAATTAACCTCACCGTTTATGGGAATGTTATTTTTTCGCGATTAACTGCAAGATGCGCTATGATAGCATCCAGCTTCAGGGAGATTACTTGGGATGAATTCAACTATTCGTGAAGTACTGTCGAAATTCGGCCAGCTTCCTGTTCCTGTCGACACGATTGCAGACGACGCCGATCTTTACGCGGCAGGGCTTTCTTCCTTCGCCTCCGTGCAATTGATGCTTGGTCTTGAAGAAGCATTCGATATCGAATTCCCCGACAGCATGTTGAACCGCAAGTCCTTCGCAAGCATCGGTGCGATTGAGACGACGGTGAAAGCCATCCTTGACGGTAAAGAGGCGGCCTGATGGACGCCGCCGTCGCTTCACAGAACATGGAACTGGCAGCACGCGCCAAGCGTGTGGCCTCCACTGCGGCCAAATTTGCCGATGACGTGGACGCGGCGGGTCGTTTCCCGAGTGAAGCAGTTGACGCTCTTCGAAGCGAGCGGCTGCTGGGCATTCAGGTGCCGACGCATCTGGGTGGCGAAGGCGCAAGTCTACAGGAAATCGCCGATATCTGCTGCACGCTGGGTCAGGCGTGTTCGGCAACCGCCATGATTTTCGCCATGCACCACATCAAGGCATCGAGCCTTGTGGAGCATGGGGAAGCCAGCGAATGGCACGGCGCCTTCATGCGCCGCGTGGCAAGCGAACAGCTTCTTCTCGGCTCGGCAACGACGGAAGGCGGCATCGGCGGTAACCTGCGCAATTCGATCTGCGCGATTGAAGTTACCGGAGATCAATGCCGGCTGGAAAAAGACGCAACCGTCATTTCCTATGGCAGCGAAGCGGACGCTATCCTCATCACATCGCGGGCGCATGCGGATGCGGCACCTGCCGATCAGGTGATGACGGTTTTCCTGAAAGACCAGTACAGCCTCGAAAAGACCCATGTGTGGAACACGCTCGGCATGCGTGGCACCTGCTCGGATGGCTTCCTGTTCAAAGGTGAAGCTCCTGCCGAACAGATATTCCCCAAGCCTTTCGCGGAAATCGCGGCACAATCCATGCTCGCCACATCACACCTTCTCTGGAGCGGTGTGTGGTACGGCATCGCAGCCGATGCCGTTGCACGCGCGCAGGCCTTCGTGCGTGCTGCTGCCCGCAAATCTCCCGGCGTCACGCCTCCCGGCGCGCTGCGTCTGGCAGAGGTTTCCAACAAGCTACAGATCGTCAAATCCAACGTGATTGCGGGCATCAAGGCTTACGAAGACACCAAGACGGACCCGGACAGATTGATGTCGATGGCCTTTGCCATCGCCATGAACAATGTGAAGATTTGTTCTTCCGAAACCATCCTCGAAATCATCAACCATGCGATGCTGATCTGCGGCATCATGGGTTACAAGAACGGCACGCCGTATAGCGTCGGGCGGCATCTGCGCGATGCGCATTCCGCGCAATTGATGATTTCCAACGACAGAATCTTGAGCAATTCCGCCAATCTCCTGCTGGTTCAGAAGCAGGACACGAGCCTTTTGGGATAAGACCATGGACATGCAAACATCGTTTCTCGATCGCCTGTTCGACAAGGGCCTGCTGATCGATACCGGCGTGGACGGCCTGTATGGTCGCAGCGGCCAGTTCGAAGACGTCATCACCGCTTTCGAACGCCTGATCGACAAGGTCGGCGGCGGTGACAAGGCCGAAGCCATCCGCTTCCCGCCCGGCATCAACCGCGCCTATTTCGAAAAAAGCGGCTACATGAAGAGCTTTCCGCAGCTTGCGGGCACCGTGCATTCCTTCTGCGGCTGCGAGCTCGATCATGTCAGCCTGATCAAAAGCATGGATGAAGGCACGGACTGGACGAAAGACCAGAAGATTACCGACATCGTGCTGACACCAGCCGCCTGCTATCCGCTGTATCCGACCATCGCCAAGCGCGGAAACCTGCCTGAAAATGGTGGTCTCTACGACATCCAGTCCTATTGCTTCCGCCACGAGCCTTCCAAGGACCCGGCACGCCAGCAGCTCTTCCGCATGCGCGAATATGTGCGCATGGGCACCGAGAGCGACGTGACCGAATTCCGCCAGATCTGGATGGATCGCGGCGTCGAGATGATGGAAAAGATCGGTCTCGAGGTGAAGATCGATATTGCCAACGATCCGTTCTTCGGACGCGCGGGTAGGATGCTGGTCAACAATCAGCGCGATCAGAACCTGAAATTCGAACTGCTGATTCCCGTTACCTCCACGACCAACCTGACGGCCTGCATGAGCTTCAACTACCATCAGGATTCCTTCGGTACGAAGTGGGGTCTGAACCTTGCCGATGGCGAAGTTGCCCACACGGCCTGCGTCGGCTTCGGTCTGGAACGCATCGCGCTGGCGCTCTTTGCCAAGCATGGTCTGGATGTGGATCAGTGGCCGCAATCGGTTCGCGAAACGCTCTGGGGCTGATGTTTGCATGACGGCAATATTTCCGGGCTTGAACGCTGAAAACTACACCCCTCACCCGCTCCATGCGTCTGACCGGATGTGGCCGGAAACCAATTGCTATGTCGATCTCTGGATCGAGCTTCTGGCCTCCAGCGGACTGCCGCCGGAGGCCATGCTCGGCTTCACGCTGACCCAGGATTTCGAGGGCGATCAGTTCACCTTCTTCAAGGTGCCGCTGGAAGACCTCGAAGCGCTCTATGGCATCCGCGTCACCGAACTGGCGATTTTCGACAGCATCGAAAACCACGTGGAAACCCAGCTGGAACGCGGGCGCATCTGCCTGATCGAGATGGACAGCTTCTACATGCCGGATACGCAGGGCGTCGGCTACCGCAAGGAGCATGGCAAGACGACGGTCGCCATCAACCGCATGGATAGCGAGAATCGCAAACTGGAATATTTCCACAATGCCGGTTACTTCGCGTTGGAAGGCGATGATTATGCGGGCATTTTCCAGCATCATCTGAAAGAAGACGAGCCGCCCTTCCTGCCCTATACCGAATTCGTGAAATTCGCCGAGGAGCCGGTGTCCGAAAAGCATCGCCGCGCTGTGGCAGAACGCCTGCTGACGCAACACTTCGCCAAGCGCCCGAAACAGAACCCTATCCGCGCCTTCGCAAAAGTGTTTCCAGCGCAGGTGGAGAAAGTGGCAGACCGCCCTTTCGGCTTCTTCCATAAATACGCCTTCAACACGCTGCGCCAGATGGGTGCGAATTTCGAACTGGCCGCAAGCCACCTGCAATGGCTGGGTGGCGAGCATGCCTTCAACGATGCCCCCGCACAGGCTCTGAAAATTTCCGAAGTATCCAAGACCGTGCAGTTCCAGCTTGCGCGTGCGGTAACGCGCCGCAAATTCGATGCTCTGGCAACCGTTCTCGATCCCGCTGCGGATGCCTGGGACGAGTTGATGGCAAAGCTTGGAAAAAACCTCGATAGCGCCAGCGAGGCCGCGTGATCGCGCCGGTCCACCATTCCGCCCGTCCCGGCCAGTTGCTGACGGAAGGCTGGACCCTGACGCTGACTGAGGCCGATGCCTATTCTCGTCCGTCAGATATTCCACTCGATGCCGAAGCCATCACGGCACCTGTGCCGGGAACCGTTGCCGAAGCACTCGAGGCTGTCGGAAAGTTCGATCGCTTCAATCCGAAGCCGCTCAACGGCCTTGATGCATGGTATCGGCTGACGCTGATTTCCGATGGCCCGGAACGCGCAACACTTCATTTCGACGGGCTTGCCACCATTGCCGAAATTTATCTGAATGGTGAGGTCATTGCCAGCAGCACCAGCATGTTCGAAGCGCAGGAAACGCCCGTTCAACTGACAGGCGCTGACGAGCTTGCCATCTGCTTCCGTGCGCTCGCCCCACGGCTTGAAAGAAGCGGCCCCCGCGCCCGCTGGCGCCCGCAAATGATGAATACGCAGGGCCTGCGGATGATCAGAACCACGGCACTGGGTTACATGCCCGGCTGGTGTCCTGAAATTCACGCCGCTGGCCCCTGGCGGTCGATCCGGCTGACACGAGGAAATGAAGCTACCTTCGAAATCAGGTCGTTCCGAGCGGAACTGACCACGGATGGCGCGGGCGTCATCAAACTTTCCGTCGAGGCTGCGGCCTCTACGAAACAGATCGAAGTTGAGTGTAACGGCCATAAAGCCCTTCTCTCGCCTATCGCAGATGGCCTCTTCGAAGGTGAGTTGAGACTGGACGGCATCGAGCCTTGGTGGCCAGCCACCCACGGCAAGCCGACCCTGCATGACGTCACGCTTCGGCTGGACGGGAAAAGTCACCCCATCGGCAAAACCGGCTTCCGCCGCGTCGAGATAGACCATGGCGCAGATGGCAAAGGTTTCGGCCTGAAGATCAATGGAGAGCTGATCTTCTGCCGGGGTGCGGTCTGGACCAATGCGGATATCGTACGGCTTCCCGGTAATCGCAAGGATTACGAGCCCTGGCTGCGGCTTGCGGCAGAGGCGGGCATGAACATGATCCGCATCGGCGGAACCATGGCCTACGAGACAGCCGATTTCTTTGCGCTTTGCGACGAATTCGGCCTCATGGTCTGGCAGGATATGATGCTGGCCAATTTCGATTATCCTGCCAAGGACGAGGCCTTTCTCGCCCATATCGAAACCGAAACCACGCAGCTTCTAGCAAAGACCGCGCTTTCTCCCTCTCTTGCCGTTCTGTGCGGCGGCAGCGAAATCTATCAGCAAGGCGCGATGCTCGGGCTTTCGGAAGCATTCTGGAAAGGTCCGCTGACGGAGGAGATACTGCCGAATTACGTGCAGCAGCATCGCCCGGATGTCGTCTATGTACCCAACTCCCCCTTCGGTGGCGCGCTCCCCTTCTTTCCCAATGAAAAGGTGGGGCACTATTACGGCGTAGGAGCCTATTGCCGACCGCTGGACGATGCGCGCCGCGCGGATGTCCGGTTTGCCGGAGAGTGCCTCGCCTTCGCCAATGTGCCGCAACAGAAGACCCTTGAAGCCCATCTTCCGGTCAGGGCCTTCCATGATCCGGTCTGGAAATCCCGCATTCCCCGTGACCGTGGAGCCTCATGGGATTTCGAGGATGTTCGCGATCATTACCTGAAGCTGCTCTACGATGCGGACCCGACGACGCTGCGCCGCGAAGATGGCGAGCGATATCTGGACCTCTCCCGCGCGGCTATCGCGGAGGTCATGGAGGTAACTTTTGGAGAGTGGCGGCGCAACGGCTCCTCATGCCAGGGCGCACTGATCTGGACGTTGCAGGATCTGCTGCCCGGTCCCGGCTGGGGGCTGATCGATTCCACCGGCGAGCCGAAATCGACATGGTATGCCTTGAAGCGGGCATTCCGTCCGATGCAAATCATCCTCACCGATGAGGGCACGAACGGACTGGACGTTCACCTCCTCAACGAGACCGGACAAAGCCGAAATGTGATCGTGGAACTCGCCTGCCTGCGAGATGGTTTGCAGCCTGTCGTGAGCGGCAGACGGCAGCTCGAACTTGCCCCCCGCACCAAGATGACGCTCGCCGCGACCGACCTCTTTGGCGCCTTTTTCGATACGACCTATGCCTACCGCTTCGGCCCACCTTCGCACGACGTGACCTTGGCGAGACTGCGCGACGTGGAAAGTGGCGAGGTCGTTGCGAGCGCTTATCATTTCCCGCTTGGCCGCAGCGCTGCGATACACACCGCAACGCTCACCCCCATTGTGAGCCAGAAAGACGACCGATGCTTCCTGACGATCACATCGGATCGCTTCGCCCAATCGGTCCATGTCGCTGCGGAAAACCATCGTCCTGCCGACGACTGGTTCCATCTGGCTCCGGGAGAAAGCAGGACTATCGAGCTGTTTCACACGGGCAAGCGCCGCGAGGAAGAGCCACACGGAGAAATCCGAGCGCTCGGCTCCCGACAGTTGTTCCGTTTTTGAAGAAATGCGTTATAAGTCGGCTTAATCATACCTGCCGGTGACCCACTGGCGGGCGCAAGCATTCATCCCCATTTCTACGCAATACTAACCGTTCCCACCGGTGGTTTTGACGCAATCGAAAACATCATTTACCTTCCTGCCGATCCGGCAAGGCATAGAAGTCCTACATGGAAAAAAGTTTAACCCGCTATATCTGGAATCACACGAAGCGGCAGCAGCTTTTCATTCTGCTGATTGTCGCCTTGTCGATGATACCGTATTTCCTTGCATTCGATCTTCCCAAGCAGATCGTCAACGGCCCCATTCAGGGTGACGGTTTCGAAGGCGTCAATTCCACCCAGCTGTTCATGCATCTGACGGTGGACATTCCCTATTACGGCAAGCTCACGCTTTTCCCCGGCATCGAGCTGACGCGCCTGGGAATGTTGATGGGGCTGAGCCTGACCTTTCTGGCGCTCGTCATCATCAACGGCCTCTTCAAATATTACATCAACACATACAAGGGCCGTCTGGGGGAGCGACTGCTTCGCCGCATCCGCTTCCAGCTGATAGACCGCATTCTTCTCTTCCCGCCCTCGCACTTCAAGCGGGTGAAGGGTGCGGAAATTTCCAGCATGATCAAGGACGAGGTGGAGCCACTCGGCGGCTTCACCGGTGACGCCTTCGTGCAGCCTGCCCTTCTCGGAGGGCAGGCACTATCGGCGCTCTTCTTCATTCTGGTGCAGAATTTCTGGCTGGGTCTCATTGCAGCCTTCATGGCCGCCATTCAGGTCGGCATCATTCCCAAGATGCGCCGCCGCCTGATCGAGCTTGGCCGCCAGCGGCAATTGAGTGCGCGCCAGCTGGCAGGCCGGATCGGCGAAATGGTGGAAGGCATCGGCACGATCCATGCCTACGACACCTCGAATTACGAGCGCGCGGATGCGGCCCACAGGCTCGGTGAAATCTTCAAGATCCGCTACGATCTCTACCAGTGGAAGTTCATCGTCAAGTTCATCAATAACTTCCTGGCGCAGCTGACACCTTTCTTTTTCTATGCGCTCGGCGGTTACCTTACCCTGCGTGGCAGCCTCGACGTCGGTCAGCTTGTCGCCGTCATTAACGCCTATAAGGAGCTTCCCGGCCCGCTTAAGGAACTCATCGACTGGGATCAGGCCCGTCAGGACGTTCAGGTCAAGTATGAGCAGGTTTTCGAGCAGTTCGATTCCCCAAGCATGATCGACGGTAAAATTCAGGCGCTTTCGCCGGAAGCAGCAGCCGCCATCACCGGCCCCATCGTAGTGTCCGGCCTGTCGCTGGATGACGACAGCGGCACACGCCTGCTCGATCAGGCGTCACTGACGATCAATCCGGGAGAAACCATCGCCATCGTCGGCAGCGCCGGTGGCGAGGCGCTGGCGGATGCGCTGGGGCGCACGCTCTGGCCCACTTCAGGGAAGATTTCCATTGGCGATGCCGATTTCCATGAGTTGCCGGAATCCGTTACAGGACGGCGCATCTCTTACGTATCTGCCGACACCTACTTCTTCCATGCCAGCCTCAGGGACAATCTTCTCTACGGCCTCAAGCACGCACCTTTGAAAGCCAAGGAATATGAGGGCGCCGAGCTGGAGCATCGGAAGTGGGAAATCCGCGAGGCGAAGCTTGCCGAGAACCCGAATATCGACCTGCACGGAGACTGGATCGACTACGAATCCAGCCCTGCAGGCAGCGATGATCCGGACCGCTTCCTGAAAGCCATGCTGGATGTGCTCGATACAGTTCAACTCTCGCCGGATGTGCTGGAATTTGCGCTGAGATCCTCGATCGATCCCTTGAGCGACCTGCATCTTGCAGCGCGGATCGTGGAACTGAGACAGGTTCTGCGCAGCGAACTCGAACGGGAAAATCTCAGCGGGCTGATCGTTCCCTTCGAGCCGAACAGCTACAACACGGAAGCGACCGTTGGTGAAAACATCCTGTTCGGCACCATGCGCGATGCATCCACCGGCAGCCGCAAGATCATTGAAAGCGACTACTTCCGCTCTTTGATGCGGGGAACGGGCCTATCCAACACGCTGTTCGACATGGGTTACACGATTGCGGAAAACATCGTTGAAATCTTCAGCGATCTCCCGCCGGATCACCCGTTGTTCCAGCAGATGAACTTCATGACCGCGGAAGATATTCCGAGCTACCAGCAGATGCTTCAGCGTCTCCAGGGCAAAGGCTATGGCGATGCGAGCGAGGCCGAGCGCCGCGCCATGCTGCGGCTCAGCTTCTTCTATATCGAGCCGCGTCAGCGCTTCGGTCTTCTGACCGACGATGTGATGAAGCGCATCGTGGAAGTGCGCCACATGTTCCACGAAAAGCTGCCGGACGAGTTACGCGACATCATCGAGCCTTACGATCCGAGCAAATACGCAGCCTCCACCAGCCTGCTCGACAACATCCTCTTCGGCAAGATCAGCCACCGTTATACCGACGCTTCGCGCCGCATCACCCGCATCGTAGCCGATGCGATGCGCAAGCAGGGCGTCTATGATCGCGTATTGGCCGTGGGCCTTGAGTTCAACCTCGGCGCCGGCGGAAAGAGGCTTGGACCGCTTCAGCGGCAGAAGCTCAATCTTGCGCGTGCGCTGATGCGCCGGTCGGACTTCTACGTCCTGAACCGCCCGCTTCCCGGCCTCGACCATCGATTGCAGCAGGAAATCGTCGATAACGTCATGACGTTCCTGCGGACGGACGGCGCAAATCCCGCAATCCTCTGGGTTTTATCGAACCCATCGCTTGCCCGGATGTTCGACAGAGTGATCGTCGTCAACCAGAGCGCGATCGTTGCCGATGGATCATACGAGACTCTTGCGGAAGAAAACGGTACATTCAAAGAAATGATTGCTGCATGATAGATGCAGTGCAATCATATGAGGAACACGAGGTGAGACAAGGCGATGCTTTTCAAGGATGAAATTCAGATGCTGAAGCGCGTTCCATTCTTTAGCGAGATGGAGCCGTCGAAACTCAAGCTTCTTGCTTTCGCATCGGACCGCGTGTCCTACCACGCAGGCGACGAGCTGTTTCGTCAGGGCGATCTGGGAGACGCTGCCTACGTGCTTCTCACCGGCAAGGTGGATGTGCTGATCGACTCGCCTTCCGGGCAGATCAAACTGACGGAAATGAGCGGCAACGCCATCGTCGGTGAAATCGCCATCCTGTGCGACAGCGTGCGTACCGCAACGGTTCGTGCCTCTACCCCGGTAGAAGCGCTACGCATCGGCAAGGAGCAGTTCTTCAAGCTGATGTCGGACTTTCCGGACGTGACGATCAAGGTTATGCGTGTCCTGGCCGAGCGTCTGACACAGACGACCACGGAACTGAGCAAAGCGCGCGCGCATTCGAACGCATGAACGAAATCTTCTTCCGCTGCGTTACTATGCAAAAGAAAAATAAAAGTGGTGTTGGCGTAATAAAACTGAAATGCTGCACGGAGTAAGGACACGCCAGTCAATGGCGGTAGTAACGCGGAACCCAGCGGAGGAAACGTAGAACGGGTGCCCGCGGTAAGTTGGGGTGTATCATGGTGTTGAATTCCGACGAGGAACGTCGGGGCAATAAACAGGAATTCCGGGTCAAGATTTGGGGAGCGCGGGGAACGCTTCCTGTATCAGGAGATAAATTCCGCAAATATGGTGGCAACACGATCTGCATCGAGGTTCGGTGCGGAGACCACATTCTGCTTTTCGATGCAGGCTCCGGCCTTCATCCCGCCGGACAGGCGCTGAAAGCGGAAGGTGCTGGCAATGTCGACATGTTCTTCTCCCATTGCCACTATGATCACATCGTCGGCTTTCCATACTTCAAGCCCTTCTTCAAGCGTGAGAACGATGTGCGCATCTGGTCCGGCCATCTTGCCGGGCAGAAGACCACTCGCGAAATGCTGCGTGAGTTCATGAGCCCGCCATGGTTCCCGGCCCCGCTGGATATCTGCTGCGCACATATCGTCACCAGGGATTTCACCGCCGAAGACACGCTGTCGGTCCATCCTGATCTGTCGATTCAGACGGGAATGTTGACCCACCCGGGCAATGCCATCGGCTACAGGATCGACTGGCAGGGACGAAGCCTCGCCATCATCACCGATACGGAGCACGAGCCGGGCAAGCTGGACAAGGCGGTGCTGAAGCTCATCGACGATGTGGACCTTTTCCTCTACGACGCCAGCTTCAGCGATGCGGAGATGGAGCTTTACAAGGGATACGGCCACTCGTCATGGCAGCAGGCGATCCGTCTGGCCAAATCCGCCAATGCGAAGTCCGTCGGCTTCATTCATCACGCGCCCTTCCGCACGGATGACGAGCTTGACCAGATCGATGCGGATGCGAAGAAGGAATTTTCCGGCGCTTTCGCTGCGTTCGACGGGCAGGTCATAGAGCTGTGATTTTGAAAGCAGCTTGCGTGCCGCAGGTAATGTCAAAGAAGTGATGATACCTGCGCTCGCGCCAGCATGAATGTCTTTGGCTTTTATGTTCGCCTTGCGCTATGTGCCAGCGATCGATTTGCATGACCTCCTAAATCCCTCGCAAGAGACCCCTACCAAATGGGTATTCCGCAAGAAGATAGGACGTGGAATAATTTAACCCTTTGGAAGAAGTTTGTGAGGTGCGAATGGCGCAGCTGGTGTCAGAGACGTCCCTGAGACGTGCGCGGTTGCTCTCCGGCCTCACCATGCTGGCCTTTCTCGTCTGCCACCTGTCGAACCACGCGCTTGCGCTGATCTCCATCGAGACTGCGGAATATGGGCGCATGTGGTTCAGCATCGTCTGGCTGAACCCGCTCAGCAGCATCATTCTCTATTCCGCCGTCCTCACCCATATCATTCTGGTGCTGCGTTCCATCTATCTCAAGCGGTCTCTGCGCATGCCACTGAGGGAAGGCCTGCAGATATTTCTCGGTCTGCTCATTCCATTCCTGATCATCGATCACGCCGCAGGCATACGCTTTGCCCGCATGCTTTTCGATATCGATGATGGGTATAACGACGTCATCCGACGACTTTGGATCGTCTCTCCGATGGCGGGGTTGAAGCAGAGCATAGCGCTGGTTCTGATCTGGACCCATGGCTGTCTCGGCGTCTATTTCTGGCTGCGCTATCGAAGCTGGTACAAGAGGATCGCGCCCTATCTGCTGACGGTGGCGGTTCTTCTGCCGATCCTTGCCTTGCTGGGTTTCAGCGATGCCGGTCGGCAAATGGAACTGGACGTGCCCGCCGACCATCCGCATTCCGAAGCTGCGATGCGTTCGCCGACGGAAGTATCTGCGAGAACACCAGCGCGTCAGGCCATGATAGAGCAGATCACCTTCGGTTTTCGCATGGCATTCAGCACCGCCGTTGCTCTGACCTTCGCTGCCCGCGCCTTCCGGGGCTGGCGACAGAGGTCGCGAGGCTTTGAGATTCTCTATGAGGGCGGCGGTGCCCTGCGTGCACCGGCAGGCTTCAGCGTTCTGGAGGCAAGCCGTCTTGGCGGTATTTCCCATTTCTCCGCCTGTGGCGGCAAGGGCCGATGCTCCACATGCCGGGTGAAGATCCTGGAGGCGCACGGGCCACTGCCGGAGCCGGGCGATATCGAGAAAGCGACGCTGCAACGCATCCACGCGGATTCGGATGTGCGGCTGGGCTGCCAGTTGCGCCCTTCCGGCAGGGTCAAGGTCGCGCTGCTGCTGTCGTCTCATCAGCAGAACGACATTCCGGCGAGCGGCGAACCGATCCGCCCCGGTCGCGAAGAGGAAATAGCCGTTCTCTTCTGCGACCTTCGAAACTTCACGTCTCTTTCGGAATCGCGCCTACCCTACGACATGGTGTTCCTGCTGAACCGCTACTTTACCGTGGTCGGACAATCCGTGGAGCAGGCAGGCGGGCGCATCGATAAATTCATCGGCGATGGCGCGATGGCACTGTTCGGGCTGGAAGGAAATGCAGGTGCCGCTTCTGCGGATGCCCTGAAGGCAGCCGCCTATATTCTTCGCGATATCGATAAGCTGAACGAGGAGCTCGAGAAGCAATTTGCCGTGCGCCTGCGCGTTGCCATCGGCATCCACGCAGGCCCCTCCATCGTCGGTATCATGGGCTACGGGGCGGCGAAAAATCTCACCGCCATCGGCGACACGGTGAATGTCGCCAGCCGCCTGGAAACCGCCGCCAAGGAGTTCGGCGCATCCATCGTCATATCCGAACCGGCGATGGTGCAAACTGCCCACACACTGGACGCGCTTCAGAGCAGAACCATACCCATTCGTGGGCGCAGCTCCGAAATGAAAGTGTTCCTAATCTCAGAGGAAGAAAGCAAGCGTTTCCTGTAAATCGTCGGACGCGAGTGGCGTCAGATTTTCCTGTAAAGGAAATATCTGTCTCTTGGCACCGATGGGGGAACCGGCAGTGGGTTGAGGCTCGGCTCCTGAAGCGGGAGCCCGCTGACCGCGATGCCACCGGATGCCAGCATTCCCGCCACGATCTGCGGAAGCCATGTCAGCGTCACCGCATCCTTCTCGTCATAGCCGGTGCCAATATCCGCATGAACGAGCGCCGCTCCGATACCGACCCAGTCCTTTGCCGTCTGGTCGATTTCACCGATGACGAGATTGCCATCCTCTGGCACCGAAGATGCGTGCGCTCCCATGGCCCTGTCGAAGGCAACGATACGGCGATCGGGAAACAACTCGCGCAGATGATTGAATGTGCGACCATTGCCAAGCCCGATCTCCATGACCGGCCCATCGACAGGAAGATCGAGATCACCCTGGACATGATTGAGAATATCGCGCTGGGCGCTGAGGCGGCGGATGAAACTGTCCAGTCTGCTCATGAAAATCCTGTCCTATCAAGCCTTGAGAATATGGCCCGCACTGATGTTACGGCGCGCAAAGGCGTTGCGCGTATCGATAATCAGCGGCGACCAATCGGCCAGTTGCTGGTAATCGACGTTGTCGTGATCGGTCGCAACGAGCACGGCGTCATAAGCTGAGATGCTGTCCCTGTTCCAATCCGCCGATCTCATGCCCATAAGATGGCTGTATTCGCGGGTCTTCGGAATTTCCGCCACATAAGGGTCGTGAAACGCAACCTCGCCGCCGCGCTCGAGAATGAGCTCGATCAGCTTCAGTGACGGGCTTTCACGAATATCCGGCACGTTTTTCTTGTAAGCAAGACCGAGGACAAGCACCTTGGAACGGCTGAGCGCCTTGCCCCGATGCACGTCCAACGCCTCTGCCAACCGCCCAACGACATGGCGCGGCATGCCGGTGTTGATCTGCCCGGCAAGCTCGATGAAGCGCGTCGGCAGTTCATATTCCTTGGATTTCCAGGTCAGGTAGAATGGATCGATGGGGATGCAATGTCCGCCAAGACCCGGACCCGGATAAAACGGCATATAGCCGAAAGGCTTCGTCTTGGCTGCGTCGATAACCTCCCAGATGTCGATGCCCATGGCCTCGTAAACGACCTTGAGTTCGTTGACGAGCGCGATGTTGACCGCACGAAACACGTTTTCTGTGATCTTTACCGCCTCGGCTGTGGCATTGGTCGAGACCGGAATGACGGTCTTGACCACTGAGCCATAGAAAGCAGTCATCAACTCGGCGGCATCCGGTCCATCACCCGCAACCACCTTCGGAATGGTCGAGGTCTGGAAATCCCGATTGCCGGGATCTTCGCGCTCCGGTGAGAAGCCAAGGAAGAAATCCTCAGCCGATTTCAGGCCGGTCTTTTCCAGTATCGTCTTGACGATGCCATCGGTCGTGCCGGGATAGGTCGTCGATTCCAGAACCACCAGCTGCCCGGGGCGAAGGGTCTTTGCGATCTCACGGCAGGTGTTCTCGACATAGGAAAGATCGGGATCGCGATACTTTGTCAGTGGCGTGGGAACGCATATCGCGATGACATCGCAGTCGCCAAGCCTGGAAAAATCGCAGGTCGCCTCGAAGGTACCATTCTCGCAAGCGGTGCCAAGAATATCGTCCGGCACCGCTTCAATATAACTCTTGCGCGCTTCGACAGCCTCGATCTTGGCCGGATCGATATCGAAACCCGTAACCCTGAAGCCGGAATTGGCAATCGTCATGGCCAGCGGAAGGCCCACATAACCAAGCCCGATAACACCGGCCCTAGCCTTTTTCGACTGAATGAGTTCGAGAAGTTGCTGTGCGTTTGGAGAGGAAGTCAAAGCGTTTTGCGCCCCGCGCATGAAGGAAACATGCTCATCAGTTGGGCGAGAACACCCAAGGTGTCAAGGCAGGGGCATCTTAAATTCCGGTTGACGAAGTGTTGAGCGAAGACGCACAACTCGCTGCCATGAAAATCGCCTTCTACTGCCCGCTGAAGTCACCGAACCATCCCGTGCCCTCCGGCGACCGGCTGATGGCGCGGCTGCTCATGCAGGCGATGCAGCTGTCCGGTCACGAGGTCGATGTAGTGTCGGAGCTCCGAACCTTCCTGCGTCAACCTGACGGCGAAGAGGCAGATGCGCTGGGATGCGACGCAACAGGTGAAATCGAGCGGATTTCAGCGCTGTGGAGCCAGACAGCAAAGCCGGATATCTGGTTCTGCTATCATCCCTATTACAAGGCTCTCGATCTGCTCGGACCTGAACTCTGCAAGCGTTTCGGCATCCCCTACACCACTGCGGAAGCCTCATACTCGCCGAAGCGCAATGCCTCTGGATGGGCGGATGTGCAGGCCAAGCTGCTGGGCGACCTGCGCTTTGCAGCCGTCAATATCTGCTTCACCCATCGTGATCGCGAAGGTCTTATCAAGGCCGATCCAGCCATCCGCTCCGAGATGCTGCCGCCCTTTATCGACGCCTCTCTGTTTGAACATCAGACCCCGGCACCGGCCACAGGCCGCATGGCAACGGTGGCGATGATGCGGGCGGGTGATAAGGTCAGCAGCTACGCGGCGCTGGCAAAAGCACTCGAATTGCTGCCTCAGGCGCTGGCCTGGACGCTGGAGATCATCGGCGATGGGCCTGAACGCGACGCAGTGCACAGGCTCTTCGACGGCATCGCATCTGATCGGCTGGTTTGGCACGGCGAGAAGAATCCTCAGCAGATCGCAAATATTCTCTCTCACGCATCGTTGTATGTATGGCCGGGGCACGGAGAGGCCTATGGTCTTGCCTATCTGGAGGCGCAGGCGGCAGGCCTGCCCGTGATTGCGGAACACATAGCGGGTGTGCCGGAGGTCGTTTCTGACGGGAAGACCGGCATCCTGACCCCGCCGGGGCAAAGCCAGATATTTGCGGATGCCATCGCGTCCCTGTTGACGAATGCAGAAAAACGGCAGCGGCTGGCCGATAATGCACGCCACTTCGCCACACAGGAACGCTCCCTTCAGAAAGCGGCGGCGACATTGGATAAGATTTTGCAAGCGGTTCAAGGAAACAGGGCATGACGGAAAAACGGCTTCTCGAAACGCTCGATCAGCTCGCTAACGAGGGCAGAGTTGCCGATCTCTGGCTCCGCGACGACGATGCGACGCAGCCAACCTTGGCACTTGATCGTCTGCTGGCACTTTCGCAAACCTACGCCGTTCCCATGACCCTCGCCGTCATTCCCGAGCCGACGGGTGAGGCGCTGGCAAAGAAGCTGAGTGGCACGACCGACATCCACATCGCAGTCCACGGCTGGGCGCATAAGAACCATGCGGGGCCGGATGAGAAGAAGCGCGAGCTTGGGCTGCACCGTGGCAGGGACATCGTTCTTGGTGAACTGGAAGCGGGGTTTTCAAAATTACGGGCACTCCACCCGAGCCGTTTCGTGCCCATGCTCGTTCCGCCATGGAACCGGATCGATCAGGACATCATCGATGGCCTGAATGACATTGGCTTTACAGCACTTTCGGTCTATGGGCCGGAGAAAGAAAGTCCGATAACGCTTCTAAATACCCATATCGACGTCATAGACTGGCGCGGGACGAGAGGTGGCAAAGACCACGATCTGCTCTTTGCCGAAACCGCCGAGCGTATATCCGTTGCTCAGCCCGCTGGTCGAACGGCGGGCATCCTCACCCATCATCTCGATCATGATGAAGCGGTGTGGAGTTTTCTCGAGCGCCTGTTTTCCCTGACAGCCAATCACCCCGGCTGCCGCTGGCGTTCATCGAGAGAGCTTATCGCGAACCCGTCACCATGATTTCCAGGCGATCAGAAGCCCGTCATTTTCCGCTCCCGCTTTCGCACGGGCGTCCTCTACGGCGCTGAATGGCGCGCGATCTGGAAGAGCGGCTGCGACGAAATCTGCATTGGCGAGAGAAACGGAGCCTGCGCGTGCAACGACGGTAAAGATCAGCGGCCCCGTTGCCCACCAGGCAGGTGCGCGCGGCAGGTGCTGAAGAATATCCGGCAGTGCCTGCAAAATTCGCTCGAAGACCGGATGCCCCGCAGGCGCAGCGATGAAGGAATTGGCGAACAGCACGCTTCCTCTGCCTGTCTGGCGCGGCGTATCCTCGGCAAAGGCCGTCAGGCCGATCATCGGTAGAACATCGAAAAAGCTGGCATCATCGCGCGCCGGGTAAAAATCGCAGTCGAGATAAATGCCGCCGAAGCGGGACAGGATGACATAGCGCGCCACATCCACCGCGCCGGGAAAATCCTTCTCGGAAAGCATCCGCTGAAAGACCGGATCGGTGCTGATCCCTTCACGCGCCAGATCCTCCTCCCGCCAAAGCCGGTAGGTCAGGCCGTTGGCTTTCGCATGCGCCGCCCAAGCTTCGGTCGCGGGCGGAACGTCTCTGTCGCCGATCCAGATTTGATGAATGACACGCGGCACCGCTTCGCGGTTCTTGGCGGCAATGAGCTTCCTCTCCTCGGACGAAAATCGACCATAGGGCTCGAAGGTTTCCACCGGAGGGACCAGAAGATATTGATAGCCGGCTCGGCGAAGCACATCTCCCCTCGCCTTCTCAAGCCGCAGATGAGCGGAATGGAGCTTCCGCGGCAGGCCGAGCGCCGTCTGCTCACCCATAAAGTGCTGGTCACTCTCCTCGCTTAAAAGTTGGAGACGGCTTTCGGCCTCATCGAAATTGCGCTCAGCCACCAAATGCCGGATTTCTGCAAGCTTCGCATCAAAATAAGCCTTGTCTGGCATGGAGCGTTCCTGACCTTAATAAGTCCGACATATCTTCGAAATAGATGTTGTCCTGCAAGCATAAAGAACATCTCGGATGCCTGAAATTTTCATGGTTTCAAGAGCATGGACAGAGCTTGTAGCGTGCGATAACGTGAAGGTTAATGGCCGCGAAATAAGAAACAAGGCGGCAAGGGGTTCTTGGCATGAGTGCAGACGCAGATTTGCTTCGCATCGAAAATCTGCAAGTCTCTTTTTCCATTATGGGCGGAAAAATCGACGCCGTCCGCAATGCCAGCCTCCGCATTCTGCCGGGCAAGGTCACGGCACTTGTCGGGGAATCCGGCTCGGGCAAATCCGTCATCGGCCAGACAATCATGGGCATCCAGCCCCGCACCGCGAGTGTGAACGGGCGCGTTCTCTTTTCCGACCCGAAGCGCCCCGGCGAACGCCCGACTGATCTCTTACAGCTGGAGCCGGATGGAAAGCCCATGCGCGCCATTCGTGGCAACCGCATCGGCCTCATTTTTCAGGAGCCGATGACATCGTTTTCGCCGCTCCACACGATTGGCAACCAGATCGATGAGGCATTGCGCATCCACTCCGTTCTGTCGCCGAAAGAGCGGCAGGAGAAGATAGAGGAAACGCTGGATCTCGTGGGCTTCGCCAAGCCCGCCAAGATTTGCCAGATGTACCCGTTCGAGCTTTCAGGCGGCATGCGCCAGCGCGCCATGATTGCCATGGCGCTGATCTGTCGCCCTGCCCTTCTGATTGCGGATGAGCCGACAACAGCGCTCGATGTGACCATTCAGGCGCAAATCCTGAAACTGCTGCGCGACCTGCAAAGCCGGCTCAATATGAGCATGCTGCTCATTACCCACGATCTTGGCGTCGTTGCCAATATCGCCGACGAGGTTGCTGTCATCTATCAGGGCGAGATCATGGAAGCGGGCACGGTGGATGACATTTTCCGCGCGCCTTCGCACCCCTATCTTAAGGGCCTGATGGCTGCGGTTCCGCATTTCGACATGAAGCCCGGCGAGCGGCTGAAGGCGCTGCGTGAAGTGACCATCGACAAGGAAAGCCTGATCGGCAAGAAGACAGCGACGGTGGACAAGGCGCCTGGCGTCCTTCTGCGCGTCGACAACATCAGCAAGACCTTCACCACCCGCAAATCCAGCTGGTTCACCTCCGGCAAATCAAGCGCCACAAAGGCAGTGGATGGTGTCAGCTTCGATATCATGCGCGGTGAGTGCCTCGGCCTTGTCGGGGAAAGCGGCAGCGGCAAGACCACGGTCAGCAAAATACTGATGCGCGCCGTGAAGCCGGATGAAGGTTCGATCACTTTCCACAGCAAAAACGGCGATATCGACGTTCTGAACGCCAGGGATGGCGATCTACGCGAGTTGCGCACCCGAATTCAGATGGTGTTCCAGGACCCGATCTCGTCTCTGTCGCCCCGTATGACAGTCGGCAATATCCTGAGCGAACCGCTGGAAATCCATGGTCGCGGCGATTCGAAATATCGCTCTGCCCGCGTGAAGAACCTGCTGCGCGCAATTGGCCTTGGTGACAGCGCGCTGAACCGTTATCCGCACAGCTTTTCCGGCGGGCAGCGCCAGCGTATCGGCATCGCCCGCGCCTTGATGCTCGGACCGGAACTGCTGATCTGCGATGAGCCTGTTTCCGCACTCGACGTTTCCGTTCAGGCGCAAATTCTCAATCTCCTCAAGGATTTGCAGAAGGACCTTGGCCTTACCTACCTCTTTATCTCCCACAATCTGGCCGTGGTGGATTACATGGCAGACCGGGTTGCGGTAATGTGCGAGGGCAAGATCGTGGAGCTTGCGCCGCGCGAAACGCTGATGCGCAACCCTGTTCACCCCTACACCAAGTCGCTGCTGGCAGCCGTTCCCTTCCCCGATCTCGACCGCCCGCTGGATTTCAACACGATTGGAAAAATCAGCGCGACCGGCAAGTTCGACTGGGGCAAACAGTTCCGCGATGAACAGGATGGCAGTTTGATTACGGCCGATCTGGGCGGGGGGCATCTCGTGCTTGCCAATTCCAATGCGGATGTTCGGGAGTTACGTTCGTGATTACGCGCCGCACCACACTTGCGCTTCTGGCCTCCGTCTTTGCACCCTGGAAAGCGTTTGCCGCCTATACGGATGCGGATTTCTTCAAGGAAAAACGCGACAAGGGCGAATTGCCGCCGCTGGACCAGCGACTGCCGAAGAACCCGCGCGTCATCAACCTGAAGGAAATGGGCCGCGAGCCCGGGAAGCATGGCGGCACCGTGCGGATGCTGATCGGCGGCCAGCGCGATATCCGCCTGATGCCGATCAACAGCTATGCCCGCCTCGTTGGCTATGACGAGCATTTCGACTTCCAGCCGGATATTCTCGAATCCTACACCGTCGATGAAGAGCGCATCTTCACGCTGAAGCTGCGCGAAGGCCACAAGTGGTCCGATGGCAGCGAATTCACCTCGGAAGATTTCCGTTATTTCTGGGAAGATGTGGCTCTCAATCTGGAAATTCACAAGGGCGGCCCGCCCATCGAGCTTCTGGTCTATAGCAAGCCGCCTGTGGTCGAAGTCATCGACAAGCTGACGGTGCGCTATACCTGGGACGGTCCGAACCCGGATTTTCTGGCGAAACTTGCCGGGGCTACGCCGGCGCGCGTCTTCCTGCCCGCTGCCTATATGAAGCAGTTCCACATCAAGTATCAGAGCGAAGAAAAGCTCGCCAAGCTGATGAAGAAGAACAAGGTCGATGACTGGAGCAGCCTGCACATCAAGATGTCGCGCCAACTGCGCCCGGAAAACCCGGACCTGCCGACACTCGATGCATGGCGCGTCATCAATGCGCCACCTGCGGAGCAATTCATCTTCGAGCGCAATCCCTACTATCACCGCGTCGATGAGAACGGCTTGCAGCTTCCCTATCTCGACCGTTTCCTTCTGAACGTCACCTCGTCGGAAATCATCGCGGCGAAAACCGCCTCGGGCGACAGCGATCTCCAGTTCATGGGACTGGATTTCAACGATTACACCTTCCTGAAGGATGCAGAGGATCGCTATCCGCTGACGGTCAAATTGTGGAAGCGCAGCCAGGGATCGCGCGTCTGCCTGCTGCCGAACCTCAATTGCGCCGACGAAGGCTGGCGCAATCTCTTCCGCGACGCAAACATCCGACGCGCGCTGTCGGTCGCGATCAACCGGCACGAAATCAACATGGTCTGCTTCTATGGGCTGGCCAAGGAGAGCGCCGATACCGTGCTGCCGGAAAGCCCGCTTTTCCGCCCGGAATTTGCGACGGCATGGGCGCAGTTCGATCCGGATCTGGCCAACAGGCTTCTGGACGAGGCGGGCCTCACCAACCGCAACGACAAGGGCATTCGCCTGCTTCCCGATGGCAGGCTGGCCCATATCATCGTTGAAACATCCGGCGAGAGCACGCTGGAAACCGACGTGCTGGAGCTCGTGACGGACCATTGGCGCAAGGTGGGCATTTCCCTTTCCAGCCGTCCGACGCAGCGCGATGTCTTCCGCAAGCGCGCCATGGGCGGTGAAGTGATGATGTCCGTCTGGTTCGGAATGGACAATGCAATTCCCAACGCCGACATGCTGCCCTCAGGCCTTGCTCCCACGGGTGACGACCAGTTGCAATGGCCGGTCTGGGGCATTCACTATCTTTCCGGCGGTCGCGAGGGCAAGGAGCCGGATCTGCCGGAAGCCATTCGCCTGCTGGAGCTTTTCAAGAAGTGGCGTCGCAGTATCACCGATGAAGAGCGGAAGGCCATCTGGCTGGAAATGCTGACGCTCTACACGCAGCAGGTCTTTTCCATCGGCATCGTCAACGGCGCGCTTCAGCCTATCGTTCACACGGCGAAGATGAAGAACGTGCCGGAAAAAGCGCTCTACGGTTTCGAGCCGACCTCTTATCTCGGTGTCTACATGCCGGACGCGTTCTGGTACGACGGGAGCGCATGATATGCTCAGATATATCCTAGGGCGCCTGCTCGTCATGATCCCCACGCTGATCCTGATCTCGATGCTAGTCTTCACCATCATCGAGCTTCCGCCGGGAGATTACTTCGAAAGCTATGTTGCCGAAATGCGCGCCATGGGCGAGACGGCCAACATGGCCGAAATCGAGGAACTGCGCGTCCGCTACGGCTTCGATCAGCCCGCGCCCATCCGCTATTCCAGATGGGCAACGGGCATGCTCGTCGGCGATTTCGGTTACTCCTTCGAATACCAGCTTCCCGTCAGCGAAGTGGTGGGGGAACGGCTGTGGCTAACGGTTCTGGTGTCCTTCGTGACCATCATCGTGACCTGGATTCTGGCCTTCCCCATCGGCATCTATTCCGCCACGCACAAATACAGCTGGGGCGATTATGGCCTCACCTTCGTCGGTCTGCTCGGCATCGCCATTCCGAATTTCATGCTGGCCCTGATCCTGATGTATTTCGCCAATATCTGGTTCGGCACCTCTATCGGCCACCTGATGGACCGTGAATATCTCAACCAGCCGATGAGCTGGGACAAGTTCAAGTCCATCATGGAACACCTGTGGATCCCCGTCCTGATCATCGGCACGGCGGGAACGGCAGGCATGATCCGGCGTCTACGCGCCAATCTGCTGGATGAATTGCAGAAGCAATATGTCGTCACCGCACGCGCCAAGGGCCTGCATCCTTTCAAGGTGCTGACCAAGTATCCGCTGCGCATGGCGCTGAATTTTTTCATTTCGGATATCGGCTCCATCCTGCCCGCAATCATCTCGGGCGCGGAAATCACCGCCGTCGTGCTGTCACTGGAAACGACCGGCCCGATGCTGATCCGTGCGCTTCAGAGCCAGGACATGTATCTGGCAGGCTCGTTCCTGATGTTCCTCGCGTTCCTCACCGTCATCGGCGTGCTGATTTCAGATATTGCGCTCGCCATTCTCGATCCTCGCATCCGCTTCGGAGGTGGTAACGTCAAATGACTTCGTCCATTCCGAAGCCCGGCGAGCCGCTGCCGCATTACGTCTCAACCGCCCCTTTCGATCCGTATCTGGTAGAGCCAGCCACGAGCGGCCTTGCCATGGTGGGCAGGGCATCTCAATGGAAACTGATGTGGTGGCAGTTCCGCCAGCATAAGCTTGCGCTCTATTCCGGCATCTTCCTGCTGTTTCTCTATCTCTCCATCCTGATCTGCGAATTCCTCGCGCCCTATAATCTGCATACGCGTGATGTGGAAAACATCTACGCGCCGCCGCAGAGCATCCATTTCTTCCACGATGGCCAATTCATCGGCCCGTTCGTCTATGGCCGCACGATGAGCCTCGACATGGAAAATCTGCGCCGCGTCTATGTGGACGTGCCGACAGATGTTCAGAAGATCAGGTTCTTCTGCCGGGGAGATGGCTATCGCTTCTGGGGCCTGTTCGACAGCAACGTTCATCTGGTATGCCCTGCGAAAGACGGGCAGATGTTCCTGCTTGGCACGGATCGCCTCGGTCGCGACGTGCTGTCGCGCATCATCTACGGCGCCCGCATCTCGCTCACCATCGGCCTGTTCGGCGTCGCCATGAGCTTCGTTCTCGGCATCGTGATCGGCGGTCTTGCAGGCTATCGCGGCGGCTGGTTCGATCTTGTCGTTCAGCGCATCATCGAGGTCTTGCAGTCCATTCCCAGCATTCCGCTGTGGCTTGCGCTTGCCGCCATCATGCCCGTCACATGGAGCCCAATCCTCGTCTATCTCGGCATCACCCTCATATTGGGATTGCTGGACTGGACGGGGCTGGCGCGCGCCGTGCGCTCCAAGCTTCTGGCGCTTCGCGAAGAAGATTACGTTCTTTCAGCGCAACTGATGGGCGCCAGCACCAGCCGCATCATTGGGCGGCATTTGATCCCCGGCTTCATGTCGCATCTGATCGCCTCGGCAACGCTCACCATTCCGGGCATGATTCTGGGCGAAACCGCACTCAGCTTCTTAGGCCTTGGCCTTCGCCCACCGATCACAAGTTGGGGGATTTTGCTCACAGAAGCGAGAAGCGTGAGCGTGATTGCCCTTTATCCATGGCTTCTGATACCAATTCTCCCCGTCGTTCTTGTCGTTCTCGCCTTTAATTTCCTCGGCGATGGACTACGTGATGCAGCAGACCCATTCAAATAAGTGGACTGTATGTTGAGAGATTGGCCCCAATTCCATACGCGGTTCCTGCGCGGTAAAAAGAGGTTTTGCCTGTGACAGCTCGTTTGAACGATGCCCGCATTCTCATGTACAGCCATGATTCCTTCGGGCTTGGACACCTGCGCCGGTGTCGCACCATTGCCCATGCGCTGGTGGAAGATTATCGCGGCCTCAACGTCCTCATCATCTCCGGCGCAACCATCGCCGGTGCCTTCGATTATCGCGCCCGGGTGGATTTCGTGAAAATCCCCAGCGTCATCAAGCTCAGAAACGGCGAATACACATCGATGGATCAGCATATAGATCTTCAGGAAACCCTGAAGATGCGCCGCTCCATCATCTATCATACGGCGGAAAGCTTCCAGCCGGACATATTCATCGTCGACAAGGAGCCCATGGGCCTGCGCGGCGAAGTGGAGGAGACGCTGACCTACCTCAAATCCAAAGGCACGAAGCTGGTTATCGGCCTTCGCGATGTGATGGACGCGCCCCAGCTTCTCGAAGCCGAGTGGAAGCGCAATGATGTGCTGAAGAAAATCGAACGGTTTTACGACCACGTGTGGGTCTACGGCCCGCCGGATTTCCACGATCCGCTGACCGGTCTCGAAGTGCCGCAGCCTGTGCGCGACAAGATGGATTTTGTCGGCTTCCTGCAACGCTCCAAGACTCAAGGGGATGGCCCCAACAGGCATGAAGGCGATTATATTCTGGTAACGACCGGCGGCGGTGGCGATGGTAGCGAGCTGATCGATGACGTCATCCGCGCCTACAAGTTCGACAGGTCGCTGACGCAGAAGGCACTCATCGTTCTCGGCCCCTATATGCCCGCCGAACAGCGTCAGAAGTTCGCAAGCCACGTTGCCGATATTCCGCATATGGAAATCATCGAATTCGACAACCGTATGGAAGATCTGGTGGCGGGAGCACAGGCCGTCGTTTCCATGGGCGGTTACAATACCGTGTGCGAAATTCTATCCTTCGACAAACCGGCGCTGGTGGTGCCACGCATCGTGCCGCGCGAGGAGCAGTTGATCCGCGCAAGCCGCGCTTCCGAGCTTGGGCTGTTCGACATGCTTTCGCCGGAAGAGGCGGAAGACCCGGCACTGATGGCGCAAGCGCTGAAAGCTCTGCTGAAACGCCCGCCACCCTCTGCCAATGGCCGCAATCTGAAGTTGGATGGGCTGGAAAACATTTCAAGACGCATTGCCGAATGGCTCCAGCCGGACGATACGCAGAAAGCCATCTCCGCAATTGCATGACGGGAGACATCCCAAACCGAAAGAAGGTACGGCATCGTGACCGAACCCAAGAAAATCGTGGTGCTTCTCAAAGGATATCCGCGCCTTTCCGAAACATTCATCGCGCAGGAACTGCTTGAACTGGAAAAGGCAGGGCTTGAGCTGGAGCTCATGTCCATGCGCCGCCCGACAGACAGGAAGCGCCACCCGGTGCATGACGAAATCCGCGCGGGCGTAACCTACCTGCCGGAATATCTGCACGAGGAACCGCTCCGCGTTCTGAAGGCGCTGTGGGCCTGCCGGAAGAAGCCGGGCTTCGGCAAGGCACTGCGCCGCTTCCTTAACGACCTGCGTCACGATTTTACCCGCAACCGCTTCCGCCGTTTCGGCCAGGCAGCTGTGCTGTCGCACGAGTGGCCGCAGGACGCCGGTTGGCTGCATGTCCACTTCATCCACACGCCAGCATCGGTCGCTGCCTATACGCATCTGATCAGCGGCACGCCCTGGACGATCTCCGCGCATGCCAAGGATATCTGGACATCGAGCGATGCCGATCTCTCGCACAAGCTGGGTAGCGCCCGCTGGGCCGTGACCTGCACGGCAAGCGGCTTTCGGCATCTGCAAGCACTTTCCCCCGATCCGAAGAAGGTCCACCTGAGCTATCACGGGCTCGATCTCACCCGCTTTCCGCATTTCGACGGCGTGCGTCCAGCCCGTAACGGGTCCGACCCTTCCGATCCGGTGCGCATCTTAAGCGTCGGGCGCGCGGTGAAAAAAAAGGGCATCGACATTCTGCTTCACGCGCTCGCCGCCCTGCCCGCTTCCCTACAATGGCGGTTCACCCATATTGGTGGCGGCGATGAATTGGCGGCATTGAAGGCACTCGCAGACAAGCTTGGCCTTTCAGACCGGATCGTCTGGACGGGCGCGATGGATCAGAAGCAGGTTCTGGAACATTATCGGGACGCCGATCTCTTCGCACTTGCCTGCCGCATCACCGCCGATGGCGACCGCGACGGATTGCCGAATGTTCTGGTCGAGGCCTCAAGCCAGGCGCTGACCTGCATCTCCACCAATATTTCCGGCATCCCCGAATTTTTCATCGATGGTGAAAACGGGCTTCTGACGGAACCGGAAAATCCGGCAGCTTTTTCCAGGGCTCTTGAGCAGGCGATTTCAGACCCTGCGCTCAGGATGCGGCTTGGCAATGCCGCCGAAAACCGCGTTCGCACGTCTTTCGATCACCGCAACAGCATAACCGAACTGAAAAGCCTGTTCGAACAGGAATGGGAGAAAACCCCGTGACGACTGCCCGCACGAATCCGCGCGTTTTCTTCTATGTGCAGCATCTTCTTGGCATCGGCCATATTGCCCGCGCCAGCCGCGTGGCGCATGCTCTCGTTGCCAACGGTTTCGATGTGACGATGGTGACGGGCGGCACGCCGGTTCCGGGCTTCCCGGGTGACGGCATTCACCACATCGAACTGCCGCCGATTGCCGTTGCGGACGGCAATTTCTCTGGCCTTGTCGATGCCAGTGGCGCGCCGGTGGATGATGCTTTCAAGGACGGTCGTACCAGCATGCTGCTCGGCGCCTATAATGGCGCGATGCCTGACATTGTCATCATCGAAGCCTTTCCCTTCGGTCGCAGGCAGGTGAGGTTCGAACTGCTGCCGCTCCTTTCGGCCATCGAAAAGAGCATCAAGCGCCCGCTGGTCATGACCTCGTTGCGCGACATTCTGCAGGAGCGCGCAAAGCCCGGTCGCGACGAGGAAACCATAGACCTCGTGAAGAAGCACTTCGACACCGTGCTGGTTCACGGCGATCCCGATTTCGTTCGGTTGGAAGAGACCTTCCCCCTTGCAGAGCAGATCAGCCAGCGCATCGTCTATACCGGCCTCGTTGCACCGGCAAAACCGCAAGCCCCGCAGGAGCGTTTCGACGTCGTCGTCTCTGCTGGCGGAGGAGCCGTCGGCGCTAATCTGTTGAAGGCAGCACTCGCGGCAGCGCCAGAGCTCCCGGAGTTGAAAAGCTGGTGCCTCATCACCGGACCGAACATGCCACAGGCGGATTTCGATGCGATCTCTGCGCAAGCAGGCGATACCGTCTCCGTCTTCCGCTTCCGCAAGGATTTCGCCAGCCTTCTTTCAGGCGCGAAACTCTCCATCTCGCAAGCGGGCTACAACACGGTCTGCGATATCTTGCAGGCCAAGTGCCGTTCGCTGCTCATACCCTTTGCTGCCGGTGGAGAAACGGAACAGGGCGCCCGCGCATCGCGCCTGTCGAAGCTCGGCCTCGCCCATGTACTGGAAGAAGATGCAATCTCACCGCAATCCATGGCGGAGGCAATCAGGCAAACATTGGCTCTAGCCGAGCCGGGTGAAACAACGCTCGATCTGGACGGCGCGGCAGGAACGGCTCGCGCACTGCGCAAACTCTACGCAGAACACCAGCTTGAAGACTGACGGGTCGCCCGCGATCAATACACTGGTGTTCGGTTTCAATATTCAGACATAATGCATGTATTGATTCTGCATATTCTTTCCATTTGCGGGGCTTTTGACGCAGGCGGAGGAATGGCGTTAGATATGCGTAGACACAATCGCCAAACCCACATCCGTCATCAACTCTGTTGGATTTGATCGTCTCTGAGCCTTGCATTGACGGTAATGACGATCTTTCTCATTGTTGCGGCGATAGCGACAATGGGTGGCTTTCTGTTTTCGATCAGGCGTCTGTAGAAGGATGCGAATTGGCCTTTTCCCTGTGCTGCGCACATTGCGGGCATGAAAAGGGTCTTCTTGACCTGGGGCCGTCCGCCGCGTTGTCGTCGTCGGCCTCTCGCGCTTCCGCTCTCGCTTGGATGGGGTGCCGTTCCCGCCAGGGCAGCCGCCTGACGGCGATCCAGAGTGCCTAGGCTCAGGACTCATTAATCGAGCCAGTAGCAGCAAGTTGCTGCGATGAGGATTGCGGATAGGAAGGTGTGAGCGCATCGGTCGTATCGGGTGGCGATGCGCCTCCAATCCTTGATCCTACCAAACATGTTCTCGATACGATATCTTTGCCTATAGAGGACTTTGTCGTAGTGGGCCGGGTTGCGTCGCTTCTTACGTGGTGGGATGCAGGGTGAAATGCCTTTGTCTTTCAATCCATTGCGGAACCAGTCGGCGTCGTAACCACGATCTGCCAGTAATTCCTTGGCGTTGGGTAGGCGATCAAGCAGGTGCCGGGCACCCTGATAGTCGCTGGCCTGACCCTGAGTGAGGAAAAACAGCAAGGGCCGTCCCAAGCCGTCGGTGACAGCGTGTAGCTTGGAATTCAGGCCGCCTTTCGTTCGTCCGATGCAGCGGGAAAGAGCCCCTTTTTTAGCAGGCTGGCTGCGGTGCGATGGGCTTTCAAATGGGTGGCATCGATCATCAGCCTGTCGGGTTGACCTGCCTTCCCCGCAAGTGCCTCGAAGATTCGGTTGAAGACGCCGAGCCTGCTCCAGCGGACGAACCGGTTATAAAGCGTCTTATGTGGACCGTATTCCTTCGGCGCATCCTTCCATTGAAGTCCATGTTTCAACACGTAAATGATGCCGCTCACGACCCTCAGATCATCCACGCGCTCGATGCCGTGGGCAAGAGGGAAATAGGGCCGGATGCGGTTGAACTGAGATGGCGTCAGCAAAAACAAATCACTCATGGCAAGTCCTCCTACCATGAGTGAATCAAAAGATCGTCAAATTGGAAAGGATGATTAATTAATAGGGCCTGAGCCTAGCTCTGGAATAAGAGCAAGCAGGCTTGCGGCGCTGAGAAGCCCGACGCCGCTGACGGTCGTGCAGATTTGGATACGCCGACGAAGTCTCGCGCTTTTGGCGACGAGGGCGGAGATTTGCCTTTCGATCCCGTCGATCTGGCGCTGTATGGCGCTCAGCATAGCCTTGTACGACAGGGCGACTGCCTTGGCGCCGACTGCTTTCGAACGGTTATGCTCGGTAACCCTGAGTGCCACGAGATCGGCGCGGCGGCGCACCAGCGCCTGTAATTGCGCCTCATCGGGGTCTGGCGCCTGCCATAGCGGCAGGCTTTGCCACCGCTCTCGGCCATAGGCTGCCATGTGCCTGGCATCGATGGCATCGCTCTTGCCCAGCGTACCCATGGATCGGATATAGGCCTTCAGCTTCATGATGTCGGCGCGGTGACAGGCAAGACCTGCCTTTAGGCACTCTTCCAGGAGGAGGAGTTCATAGCCGCCGGTCGCCTCGCAGATGACGAAATCGGGCTGCTTCTGTTTCAGAAACGTTCGAATGCTGCGGCGATCGTTGGTGACGGCAAAGGAAAGTCCGCCGTCACTGACGACAAGATTATCTTTGGCGACATCGATGCCGAAGCATCGACGGGGTGCGGTGTGCAAAACGTCCATGATCCTGCTATCCTTTGCAGGCTTCGGATTGTTTGCGGGCGTTCAAATGCCCAATCAACTCTCCAAGCGGTGAAGCAAAAGGCGGCAGGGAGCCTTGATGACGTGGGGTGTGGTCCCAATCCTCGGACGGTCGCCTGTCGCCGGGACTGCGGGGTTTGAGCCCGCAGTCCCGCATGAACAATAGACCGATTTCAACAAACAATCCTCGGCCTTGTGCCGAGGATCCCTCGTCATCAACGAAATCAAACGGTTGTGGATCCTCGGGTCAAGCCCGAGGATGACGCCGAGGGATGAGTGCCATCAATAAGTGATCTTCTCCCGCCGGAAGCCGAGACCGATCAGGCGACCGGCGAGATGTGCGAGAAGGGGAAAACGCATGATGGCGCGCACGAAGGCCGGCGGGCCCTTCGCTTTCTTTGCCACATCCTGATCCTTGCGGTTCTTGCTGCGCATCATCAACTGCAGCCGTTGCGTCGCTCTAGTCGGAAAGGAGCGGCGTTGTTCGATGGCCGCCAGATCGGCATCGGATATGCTGCCCTTATGACGCAGTGCAGGCACGATGACATTGGCGGCAGCCACAGCATCCTGAATGGCCAGATTGACGCCCACGCCGCCTATGGGCGACATGGCGTGTGCGGCATCGCCAATGCAGATGAAGCCCGGCTTCCACCACTGTTTCAACCGGTCGATCCGCACGGTCAGAAGATGCACATCGTCCCAATTGCCGATTTCCTGAAGTCGCTCTTTCGGAAGCGGGCAGACTTCGGCCACACGGTCACGAAACGCCTCCAGTCCCTTTTCCCTGATCTCTGCGAAAAAGCCTTTGCGCACCACGTAACCGCACTGCCAGTAATCGCCGCGGTCGATCAGAACGAGACCCTGCTGCGGACCGGCATGGCCCATCGTCTCGGTAGGATCGCCCGCCTGCTTCGATAGCCGCATCCACAAGACCTCCGTCGGCACGCCGAAGCGCTGTATTTCAAGCCCCGCCTTCTCGCGCACGACAGAGCTGCGCCCATCGGCACCCACCACGAGGTCGGCCTTGACGGTCAGCTTGCCTCGCGGGGTGGAAAGCTCAAGCCCGTGCACTCTGCCAGCGCCCTGAATAAGGTCGATCACCGGCGCATTGAGCAGCAGCCGAAAATTCTCGTATTGCCCCGCCTTGCCCGCAATAAAATTGAGAAAATCCCATTGCGGCATGAAGGCGATGAACCTGTTCTTGACCGGCAGCCAGGAGAAATCCGCTATTGTCAGCTTCTCCGTCCCGATTTCAGCGTGAAGCTTTTCCGCTTTCGTATGCGGCAGAGCCAGAAACTCCTTGATGAAACCCAGTTGCTCGATCAGTTCGAGTGTGGACGGATGGATCGTATCGCCGCGAAAATCGCGCAGGAAATCGCCGTGTTTTTCGAAAACGGTGACATCGATACCCGCGCGCGCCAGAAGCAGACCCAGCATCATGCCCGCCGGGCCACCGCCTGCTATCGCAACCGTCGTTTCAATCGTCCGGTCTTCGCCTTCAGCTTCCATGGCATTGTCCATTTCATGAGGCCTTTTCGGCAGGCGGAAGCGGTGCATTCTTGGGATGCGGCGAGCCATTGACGAAACGGAACAACCACTGCTTGCGAGCAAAGAGAAAAGCCAGCAGCATGGCGGTCCAGAGGCCGAGCAACAGCCCCGCCGCCACATCGCTTGGATAATGCGCGCCGACGATTACCCGCGAAACGCCGATGACGAGGGCAAGCAGCATGAACACATAACGAAAGCGCGGAATCAGCATCGCAAAGGCACCAAAGAAAGCGCCAGCGGCAGCGGAATGGCCGGAGGGAAAGCTCTCATAGAGATTGTCGTTGCTGAACGGCGTGAAACTGTAAGCGCCCATCTCAACGAAAAGCTCGGGCCGCGCCCGTCCAATCAGGAACTTCAGGAGATGCACGAAGATGCTGGCGCTGCCGATGGTCAGGAAAAAATAGGAAAACAACCTCAATGCGGTGCGAACCCGTGCTGAATAGGGGTTGCTCATCACGAAGCGGGCGGCGATATAGGCAAGAATTGCAAATAGGCCGGTGCTGTAGAGCATCCAGCGGAAGGTACCGAAATCCGTAATGGCCTTGTTGAAACCGACGATGGAGCCGGGAAGCGCCTGCGCCCGTTGCGACAGGCCGGGATCGAAGGGAATGAAAACGAGAACCAGAACGAAAGTGGCAATGAAAATCCAGCCACTGGAAATCACAAATCGCTTCATTCAAACCCTCTGCCTTCGCCCTTACACTATGGAAATGTCGTTTCGCTAAAACAATATGCACCGAATTGTCACTCTGCATAGTTACATCGGCGTCAGCACGGCAAAGATGGGACTAAAACATAGGGCAAAGCTTTTTCCTTGTTCTACCCGTGTTTCGCTTGTAGAGCCTAGGGTGATAGATTTGATCAGAGCCGGACATCACATGACAGACAAGCAGGGCATCACCTCGCCTGAAAAACTTACCGTACTCGGCTCCACCGGCTCTATCGGAACGAATACGCTGGATGTCATTCGCCAACTGGGCGGGCGTGAGCGCTTCGACCTTCTGGCTTTAACGGGGGCTGGCAATATCGAGCTTCTGGCACAGCAGGCACGCGGTTTCGGTGCGAAACTGGCCGTAACGGCGGAAGACGAGAATTACCAGGCACTGAAGGACGCTCTCTCCGGCAGCGGTATCTCGGTCGCATCCGGCAGAACCGGATTGCAGGAAGCGGCAAGCGCCGAGGCCGACTGGGTGATGGCTGCGATTGCCGGAACGCCCGGTCTTGAGCCGACTTTGACCGCTGCACGCCGTGGCGCGAATATCGCGCTCGCCAACAAGGAGTGCCTCGTTTCCGGCGGCGACGTGTTCATCGGCACCGTTCGTCAGGGCGGCGGCAATCTCATTCCGGTCGACAGCGAGCACAGCGCGATCTTCCAATGTCTCGAACCGGCCAACAGAAACACGGTGGAACGCATCGTTTTAACAGCATCGGGTGGCCCGTTCCGGACTTGGGCGCGTGAACAGATGGCAGGCGTCACCGCCGAAATCGCACGCGCGCACCCCAACTGGTCCATGGGCCTGAAGGTCTCCATCGGCAGCGCTTCCATGTTCAACAAGGCGCTGGAGATGATCGAAGCAAAATTCCTCTTCGATCTTGAGCCGGACCAGATCGAAGTCATCATCCATCCGCAATCCATCATCCATTCCATGGTGGGTTACACGGATGGCTCCGTGATCGCACAACTCGGCTGCCCAGACATGCGCACCGCCATTGCCTACGCCCTCACCTATCCGGCCCGCGGCGAAATCGATGTCGAGCGGCTGGATTTCGCCAAGCTCTCACGACTGGATTTCGAAGCCCCGGATGAAGCCCGTTTTCCCGCGCTACGGCTTGCACGCGTTGCACTTGAACGGGGGGGAGTGCAAGGCGCTGTTCTGAACGCAGCAGACGAGACCGCGTTCCACGCATTCGTCGATGGACGGATCGGCTTCCTGCAAATGGCGGACACAGTGGAAGCCGTGATGGAGCGGATGAACGACGGCAGAAGCGCCAACACCATTGAAGACATCCTGGCGGCGGATGCGGAAGCACGCGCACATGCGCAGGATGTGATTCTGCAAATGCAGAAAGCTGCCTGAACAGTCCCCCACGACACAGACGAGAGAGCATCCAACTCATCACGCGGCGATGCGTGGATTTCGCATGACCTGCGTTCAACCTTAGCGCTTGCCATACCCTTCCTTTATCGTTATTGCAAATTTGTAATGTTATTACATGACAGATGAGGAACATATAATGATCACTAAGCGTGCCCTCGCACTCTCCATCGGCTCACTTCTTCTTCTCTCTTCGGTCGCAGTCGCACATGACAAACCCGCTGAGGCGAAGAAGGAAGAAACGCATAGCCATTCACACGACCACTCTCATGGCTCGAAGGATGTCTATAATGGCTATTTCGAAGACAGCGCGGTCAAGCCTCGCGCACTGAGCGATTGGGAAGGGGAATGGCAATCTGTCTATCCCTACCTTCTGGACGGCACGCTTGACCCGGTGATGGAACATAAGGCTGAAGGTGGCGGCAAGAGCGCCAAGGAATTCCGCGATTATTATGACATCGGCTACAAGACCGATGTAAACCGCATTTCGATTGGCGCCGAAGATGTTACGTTCTATCGTAACGACAAGTCCACGAAAGCGAAATATGCCAGCGACGGCTTTGAAATCCTGACCTATGAGAAGGGCAATCGCGGCGTGCGCTACATCTTCAAAAAGACGACGGGAGATGAGGCAGCGCCGCAATATATCCAGTTCAGCGACCACACCATCGCGCCGGAAAAGGCAGGCCACTACCACCTCTACTGGGGTAATGACCGCAGCGCCGTCCTCAAGGAACTGACCAACTGGCCAACCTATTACCCATCCTCGCTCAGCGGTAAGCAGATCGTTCACGAAATGCTTGAGCACTAAACGAAGAAGGGGCGCAGCCAGTAAGCTGCGCCCCTTTTTTTGACATCATGTCGTTATCAGGCGACCGCGCGGGCCAGCGCGCAACGCGCCCAGAGCTGGTGTATGGCGCCGACGAGGTGCTCCAGATCGGCGTCGCTGTGAAGCGGCGTCGGCGTAATACGCAGGCGCTCCGTCTTGCGCGGCACGGTCGGATAATTGATCGGCTGAACGTAAATGCCGTGATCGTCCAGCAGAATATCGGAGATCCACTTGCACTTGGCCGCATCGCCCACCATCACTGGAACGATATGGCTGGGATTGCTCATATGCGGAATACCGCTGGCATCTAGCATGGAACGCAATGTGCGCACACGCTCCTGATGACGCGCACGCTCGAAAGGGCTTGCCTTCAGGTGCTGAATGGAAGCAACGGCACCAGCAGCCAGAGACGGCGGCAGAGCGGTTGTAAAAATGAAGCCCGATGCGAAGGAGCGGATGAAATCGCACAACGCTTCTGAAGCGGCGATATAACCGCCCATCACGCCGAAAGCCTTGCCCAGCGTGCCTTCGATGATCGTCAGGCGATCCATCATGCCTTCGCGTTCCGCAATGCCACCGCCGCGAGGACCGTACATGCCAACGGCATGGACTTCATCGAGATAGGTCATCGCGCCGTACCTGTCGGCCAGGTCGCAGATTTCCTTGATCGGGGCGATATCGCCATCCATGGAGTAGACCGATTCGAACGCGATCAGCTTCGGCGCAGCCGGATCGGCAGCCTTCAGTTTCGCTTCCAGATCCTCCAAATCGTTGTGCTTCCAGATGACCTTTTCACAGCGGCCGTACCGAATGCCTTCGATCATCGAAGCGTGGTTGAGGGCATCCGAGAATATGATGAGGCCCGGAATTTTCTGCCCGAGCGTGCCGAGCGTCGCCCAGTTCGAAACATAGCCGGAGGTGAAGATCAAAGCGGATTCCTTGCCGTGCAGATCGGCAAGCTCACGCTCAAGCATAACGTGGTGGTGGTTGGTGCCAGAAATATTCCGGGTGCCTCCCGCACCCGCGCCACAGTGATCGATGGCGGCTTTCATCGCCTCTACCACTTTTGGGTTCTGACCCATTCCGAGATAATCATTGGAGCACCACACGGTCACATCTCGCTGTTCGCCATTCGACGTGTAGCGGGTCGCCCGTGGGAAATTGCCTTTTTGCCGCTCAATATCCGCAAAGACGCGGTAGCGACCTTCCGAATGCAAGCTATCCAGTTCGGTCTTGAAATATGCCTCGAAGTCCATTCCATGCTCCAGAATTCTAGCAGTCGTTGTCGGCCCGCCTCCTTGAACCGTCAACCCCATCGACGCGGATATCGCATCCCTGCGTCAATTCGCCTCCACTTTTGAACCATTCCAAGAAACATCTATAAGAGAATTGCCAAAGCGCAAAATTGATTCATGTCAAAGCGCCAACAAAAATTGGAACCTTTACCTAAATTAGTCGTTCAGTAGGGCACAATCGATTGGCGCGGGGAGCGTGCCTCATAAGGGAAGGCTTCCATAAACACATTCGAATTGTTAAACATCTGCAGCGGTCGGAGGTAGCAGTCGCCGCAGATGTGTATGGGACGCCTACCAAGAGCCATAGAGCTCATATGTAACGTTGGAGAGAGTTCATGAAAAAGGCTGTTATTTTTGCCGTGATCGGTTTGGCGCTTGCAAGCTGCACGCAGACTGAAAAGGGTGCAGGCACAGGCGCAGTCGTAGGCGGCATCGCAGGCGCTGCAATTACCGGAAACGTACGTGGCGCAGCTGTCGGTGCAGCTCTCGGCGGCGTAACCGGTGCGCTCATTGGCCGCGCCAACGAGCCGGGCTACTGCTACTATCGCGACCAGTACGGCCAGCGCTATACCGCACGTTGCCGCTAACGCGTGACAAAATCGCATCAGGAGGCCCCGGCAATGCCCGGGGCTTTTTTGTTTGGGGATGAAGTGGCCGTTTTGGGGTGCCCCTGCTGCACCATTTATGATTAGATCGTCATGTTAACGGACGATAAACGGGCTGGGGCAATAATAAATGCTCAACCATAAAGTAGCGTATGCCGAAAAGACGGACTGACCCAAGGAAGAGTAATGCGTACTGGAGGGCAGGCACCGCCTTGGCGGTTGCGGCAGCATTGACTGTTTCTCCGGGCTTCGTGCGCGAAGCCTTCGCTCTCAAAATTTTCGGCATCACTCTGTGGGGCTCCGATGAGGAAGAGAATCAGGTTCTCGACCCCGTGACTTTTAGCGTGACGTTGAATGCGCCGGGCGCGGACAAGAAACTTCAGGATGCATTGAACAACAGTTCCCTTCTGGTTTCCGAACCGGAGAAGCCTGCATCGGGCGACCTCGGCCTTCTCATCCGTGCGCGTGACGACCGCGAGCGGCTGATCGCAGCACTTTATGAGAATGCCCGCTATGGCGGCACTGTGAAGGTCACGGTCGCCGGGCAGGACATCGATTCCATTGCGCCAAATCCCACATTCAACCGCTCAGGCCCCGTCCCCGTCCTCATAGACGTCATGCCCGGCCCGGTCTTCACGCTCGGTACCGTGAAGCTCGAAGGAGATGTGACCGGGCGGAACCTGGACGAATACGGGCTCGTGACCGGCGGCGATGCCGGATCGCTCGCCATCATTCGCGCAGGCAACAAGCTCATAGACGACCTGAAAGCCGAGGGCCGCCCGCTTGCCAAGCTGACCAGACGGGAAGCCGTGGCCAACCACGCCAACAACACCGTGGACCTGACGATGGCTGCCGAAGGCGGTCCGGTTGCACCTCTGGGTGAGGTGGCGGTCAAGGGCCAGCGCACGGTCGATCAGGATTTCATCCGCAAATATTCCCGCCTCAATGGCGGCGAGCCTTACTCTCCCGAAAAGCTTCGCAAGGCCTCTGACCGGCTGCGCAAGCTCGGCGTGTTTTCCAGCATCACCATCAAGGAAGCCAGCGCACTGGCGCCGAATGGGACGATACCGCTGACCATCGAAGTCTCGGAAGGAAAGCATCGCTATTTCGGTCTCGGCGCACAATATTCCACGACCGAAGGCGCTGGATTGCAGGGCTATTGGGGCCACCGCAATCTGTTCGGAAAAGCCGAATCGCTTCGCATCGAAGGCGCCGTTTCTCGGCTGGGCGAAGCTTCGAATGTTCAGGACATGGATTATTCGGCGGGCATCACCTTCACGAAGCCCGGCATCTTCAATCCTGAAACCACATTTACCGCCAGCCTGAAGGCCAAAACAGAGCATCCCGACACCTACGACGCGCGCTCTGTCACGGCATTCGGTGGCTTTGCCTATGAGTTCAACGACTATGATACGGCAGGCGCGGGTCTGGAAGTCGAGTGGACGGATACGGACGATGCCTTCGGCAACAACCAGTACCTGACGACGTCGATCCCGCTGGAATTCGTGCGCGACATGCGCAACGACAAGCTTAACCCGACCGAAGGCTTCCGCGCGTCGATCTCGGCAAAGCCAAGCTTCGAGGCGCTGAACGGCACCTTCTTCACCTCCTTCGAAGCATCCACCACCGGCTATAAGGGTCTTGGTTCGGACGATCAGGTCGTGTTGGCGGGCAAGATCGCGGGCGGAGTGCTGATTGGTGTGGACGCGCTTCAGGACATTCCGGCAACGCGCCGTTTTTACGCCGGCGGCGGCGGCTCGGTGCGCGGCTATAGCTACCAGGAAATTTCGCCCTATAATGCCGATAATGAGGCGACAGGCGGTCGCTCCTATATCGTCACGTCGCTCGAAGCCCGCTTCAAGGTGACCGAAACGATCGGCATCGTGCCCTTTATCGACGCCGGTATCGTTTCTTCCGATATCGCGCCGGATTTTTCGGATATTCGCGCGGGCGCGGGTATCGGGCTTCGCTACGCAACACCCTTCGGGCCGTTGCGTCTCGATGTCGCCACGCCGCTGCAAAAATATGATGGCGGCAGCAGCTTCGGGATTTACGCCGGTATCGGCCAATCCTTCTGAGGTCGCGCGGCAACGCTGGCTGAGCGGAACACGTGAAATGCGTTCGAACACAATCCGTGGCAATCGGGGAGCCGGAACTGTCACCATCAAAAAGCGAAGTGTAGATTACCGCTCATGAATATGCTGATTCGATTTCTGAAGTGGTTCGTCTACATCGCGCTCGGCTGTGTGGCTCTCCTCCTGCTTGTTGTTCTGCTCCTTGGCTTCACACCCTTCGGCGCGAAATTTGTAGCGGATGAAGTCTCGAGAATAGCATCGTCCACGGATCAGACCATCACCATATCTCCGCCGAAAGGCTTGCTGACAGGCCGCCTGCGGCTGGACAGCGTAACCCTTGCCGACCGCGAAGGAACCTATGCGCAGTTAAGCGGCGTCGAACTGGACTGGTCGCCGCTCGACCTGCTTGGGGGCACGTTCCATGCCGAGCGGCTGACGGCTGCCGATGTAACGGTCGAGCGTCCGCCTCTCCCCTCCTCCCAGCCACAGACGCAAAGCTCCTCCGGCTTCTCGCTTCCGGTGGATGTGGCAATCGACAGGCTTGCGCTGCCCAACATCGCGCTTGGCGAAAAACTTGCGGGACGCGCATTCACGCTCAGCGCCGATGGCCACGGCTACGCGACATCGGATACGATCACCGCTTCGCTTTCGGCATCCCGAAAGGATGAACAGCGCGCCTCTATCAATGCCGACTTTGCTTACGTTCCCAATGAGAATGTGCTGAAGCTCCAGGCGCTTCTGGATGAGCCGGAAGGCGGCTTGCTGGCCAATATCCTGCGTTTGCCCGGCGCGCCCGCCGTTTCGCTCAATCTTAATGGCGAAGGGCCTTTGTCCGATTGGCGCGGCAAGCTCGTCGGTTCCGTTGCCGGAAGTGAAGTCGTCACGCTCAACGGGCACCATAGCCTGAATTCCGATGGAACGAGACGTCTTGAACTGAAGGGCGGCGGTGAGCCTGATCGGTTGCTGCCGCCGCTGGTACGGCAACTCTTTACCGGCGAGACGAAAATCGATCTTGCCGCTGCGATCTCCCCGCAAGGCCGGATCAGCGTCGAAAACGGCAATCTGGAAACCGGGGCGCTGATCCTGACCGCATCCGGTAGCATCGATCCGCAAGGACAAAACGATTTGTCGGCCAATCTGATCGGCACCAACGGTCCGGTCGATGTGCGCCTGCCGCTCGCCGAAGGTGAGGTTCAGGCGCTGGTGGATGGTATCGATCTAGCGCTTCGCGGCAATGCGGATGCGGCCCGGCTGAACACGGTCGTTTCGCTTCGCTCGTTGCAGCTGCCACAGGGCCGCCTCGAAGGCGTCAACCTGACAGCCACCAGCGATGACCTGAATATTGCAAGCCAGACTGGAACAATCCGCACGACGCTTGCCGTCCAGCAATCGGCGTTCACGGCACCGGATATCGAACGTGCGGTGAAAGCCCCGTTGAAACTGGTGGCGCCCCTGCGCGTTTCTCCGCAATCCATCGCTTTCGAAGGCGCGACGCTGGAAAGCGCAAGTATCGGCGGCACGGCAAGCGGCTCTTATGATCTAACCGCAGGCAGCGTTTCGTCCAATCTGCGCCTGTTCGTCATGCCCGCCGTCCTGCCGCCGGGCCTTGCAGAAAAATTCGATACGACCATCGCTATCGACGGTTACATCAGCAGCGTCATCGGTGGAAAAACGAGCGTCGAAAACCTTGTCGTAAAATCGGGCACGCTTGAAGCAAGTGGCAACATCGCGCTGGAAAATGGCAACGTTTCTGCAAAACTCGGCGGGCGGCTGCCTGCCTTGGAAAAGCTGACGCCGCAGGCTGCAGGCGCGCTCGGCTTTGCGCTCGAAGCCAACGGCCCGATCACGGCAGCCGATTTCACCGCAACGCTCACATCCGCACGCGCCACACTTGCAGGCCGCGCGCTCGAAGCGCTGAAGGTTTCCGCCAGTGGCAAGGCTGACGTGAATGCCCCGCAGGCGAAGTTCCAGGCAACCGGCACGCTGGACCGTCAGGTTATCGATGCATCTGCGGCGCTGGTCCAGACCGATAGCGGCACGGCCATTCCCGAGCTCAACGTCAAGGTTGGCGCAAATGTGCTGACCGGCAATCTGCAACTGACCCCGCAGTTCCTGCCATCCGGCTCGCTCAACTTCGATTTCCCGGATATTTCACTGCTCGCAGCGCTCGCTGCCCAGCAGGCAAGTGGCGACCTCAAAGGCGATGTTGCGCTGAGCAATGCCGATGGCAAGATCGCCGCCACAATCCGTGCCAGCGGTAATTCCTTGCGCCAGGGAACAACGACAATTGCCGGCCTTGCCGCAGATATCAAGGTGGATGACCTGCAGGCGCTTGCCATCAACGGTAACGTGAAGGCAAAAACGATCACGGCTGGTGCCGCGAATATTTCCGATCTCGCGCTTGGCATCGACCATACCGGAAATGCCACGACCTTCGATCTCAATGCTCGCTATGATAACGCGCCTCTGGTCCTGAAAGGCCGCGCGGATATGGGTGCTGCACCCATGACCATCAATCTGGATGCCTTCTCTGCAACGCCGCGCGGCATACCCGTTCGTCTTTCAGGTCCCACAGCCATTGCCGTCAACAATGGCGCGGCGCGCATCGCGGGCCTCACCATCCAGACCGGCAATGGGCGCGTAGAGATCAACGGCACGGCGGGATCGACGCTCGATATCACGGCGGCGATCCGCTCGCTGCCCGCCAACCTCGCCAATGCCTTCTCACCCGGCCTTGACGCCGCTGGCACCATCTCCGGCACCGTAACGGCGAAAGGCCCGACTTCAGACCCTTCCGTCGATTATGATCTGACATGGTCGGACGCAGCGGTCAGCCAGACCCGTTCGGCGGGCCTTGGCGCGCTCGGCATCAAGGCCAATGGCCGCTTTTCCGGTGGAACCTTGCGCATCGACACCAATGTCACGGGGCAAGGCGGGCTCTCCCTCTCCGGCGGCGGCACGCTTGGAGTTTCCGGCAACCAGCCTCTTTCCATGGCCTTCAAGGGAAATCTGCCTTTCGGGGCTGTAGCGGCGCAGACGGCCGCGCAAGGCTTTGACGTGGCAGGGTCCGCCGCCGTCGATATTCGCATCGAAGGCACAGCTGGCGCGCCATCGGTCACGGGGACGATTACCACGGACGGGACGCGCGTGACCGATGTTCGCCGTAACCTGACGATCAACAATCTCGGCGCCACCATTACCTTCAACAGGGATGTCGCCACCGTCTCGCGTCTGACGGGCACACTTGCGGGCGGCGGAACGATTTCCGGCTCAGGCACCATCGGCATCAATCCGGGCGGCGGCTTCCCCGCCGATCTGACGATTACGCTGAACCGCGCGACCTATAATGACGGTACGCTTTTCACCACTCAGGTCAGTGGAACATTGACCCTCAAAGGCCCGGTTCTCAACTCGCCCGTACTGGGCGGAACCATCACTCTCGACAAGAGCTCGATCACCATCCCGGAACGCCTTCCCGCTTCGCTGGCGCAGCTCGATGTGAAGCACAAGAACGCGCCGCCTGCGGTGCGCCGGCAGGATGCCAAGCTGAATGCCGACAAGGGAGGCAGCGGAAGCTCTTCCACCATTGCCCTCGACCTGCAGATCAATGCACCGAGCGGTATCTTCGTTCGCGGACGCGGTATCGATGCCGAACTGACGGGCAGTCTGACAGTGCGCGGAACGGCTGCCGACCCGCAGGTTTCCGGCGGCTTCGAGATGCGCCGTGGGCGACTGGAAATCCTCACCCGCCGCCTGGATTTCACCACGGGCGATATCACCTTCGGTGGCGGTCTGGTTCCGGTGCTGAACATGGCAGCCGATTCGACCGTCGGCTCCAACACGGTCACGGTTTCGGTGACGGGCAACGCGAACGATCCGTCTTTCGCCTTCACCTCATCCCCTGCTCTTCCGCAGGATGAAGTCATGGCCCAGCTGATCTTCGGTCAGTCCATGTCTAAACTCTCGCCCTTGCAGATCGCTCGCCTTGCGGATGCTGCGGGCCAGCTGGCGGGCGGTCGCTCCACCTCGCTCTTCGATAGTCTGCGCAGCAACCTCGGCATCGATGACCTCGACGTTTCGACCGACTCGGAAGGGCGTGCCCGCGTATCGGCAGGAAAATACCTGAACGAAAAGACTTATCTCGAGCTTCAGCAAAGCGGCGATTCCGGCGCAAAGGCCATCATCAACCTCGATGTCGGCAAGGGCGTGAAACTGCGAGGGGAAGCCGGGGGGAATGGAGAAGGGGCGGCAGGCATATTCTATGAAAAGGAATACTGACCATTTTTGTACGATACCTTACAAATAACGCCTGACGTTAATCAAATGGTTAGACCCGTTCGGAATTCAGATAATTTTAAACATGATCTTGTAGATGAATTGTTGTTGCCTTGAATCATTCCTGCGCATTTGGCGTTGAGAGATCTTGTACGCGCGCAACAGCACCATTCGCGTTGACTTGATTGGTCAACGGTGACGGAGTTCATCCTACATGCTGTCTTTTCCTGGAGCGCATGCAAAAGCAATTCTCACCGCATTGGGACGTTCCCAGGCGATGATCGAATTCGACATGACCGGCAAGATCCTCTCGGCCAATGAAAACTTCTGTCGCGCCATGGGCTACAGCGCGGAACAGATCATCGGCAAACATCACAGCATGTTCTGTGAAGCGGTCTATGTGCAAAGCGACGATTACAAGCAGTTCTGGAAAAACCTTGCCGCAGGCCAGTTCGATGCGCGTCAATACAAACGCATCGGCAATGGCGGACGGGAAGTCTGGATTCAGGCCTCCTACAATCCCGTCATGCACGGCGACAAGGTCCACAGTGTCGTCAAGCTTGCAACGGTCATTACAGATACGAAGCTCAAAGCCGCCGAGGATGCCGGTAAGCTGGAGGCGATTTCCCGCGCGCAAGCCATCATCGAATTCACGCCCGCTGGCGACATCATTACCGCCAACCAGAACTTCCTCTCGGCTCTCGGCTACGGCCTTGAGGAGATAAAGGGCAAGCACCACCGCATCTTTTGTGAAGATGAATTTCGCAATAGCAGCGCCTATGGCGATTTCTGGAAGAAGCTCAGCTCCGGGGAGTTCGTCTCCGCCGAATTCAAGCGCATTACCAAAAGCGGTAAGGCGATCTGGATTCAGGCCTCCTATAACCCGATCTTCGATGAGAGCGGTCGCATCTTCAAGGTGGTGAAATTCGCAACCGACGTGACCGAACGCGTTCGTGCCGTCGATGACCTTGCCCGGAGCCTCACGGCTCTCGCGGAAGGTGACCTCACGGCAACTATCGAAGTCCCGTTCATTCCCACTCTGGAGAAAGTGCGACAGGATCTGAATTCCTCCCTCACGAAGCTGCAGGGCGCGATGCGCGACGTGGCGGAAAGTGCGGGCGGCATTGCCACCGGATCCCGCGAAGTCAGCGAAGCCTCGGATAATCTGGCACGACGCACGGAACAGCAGGCGGCGGCGGTGGAAGAAACATCTGCGGCCCTCAACGAAATCACGCGGACTGTCGGACAGAACGCAGCCCGCGCCGAACAGTCCGGCCAGTTGGTCGCCAAGACCAAGGCGGATGCTGAACATTCCGGTGAAGTCGTCAGCAAGGCGATAGAGGCGATGGGACGGATTTCACAGTCCTCCAATGAAATCGGCAACATCATCAGCGTCATTGACGATATTGCCTTCCAGACCAATCTGCTGGCACTGAACGCTGGCGTCGAGGCTGCCCGTGCCGGTGAGGCCGGCAAGGGCTTTGCCGTCGTGGCACAGGAAGTGCGCGAACTGGCGCAGCGCTCCGCCCAGGCCGCGAAGGAGATCAAGACGCTGATCAACACCTCCGCCGAGCAGGTGAAGGAAGGCGTCGATCTGGTTGGGGAAACCGGAAAGGCACTGAGCAAGATCGTCACGCAGGTCGCAGAGATCGACGCCAATGTCGTGGCGATTGTCGAGACCGCGCACGAACAGGCAAGCGGCATCAAGGAAATCAACCACGCCGTCGAAGCCATGGATACCAACACGCAGCAGAATGCGGCCATGGTGGAAGAAACGACGGCTGCCAGCCACAGCCTTGCCCACGAAGCGCATGTCCTGCACGAACTGCTGGCACAGTTCAGATTTGGTAAACAATCTTCTGTTACGAATCATCGGATGAAGCCGGAAGCAAAAGCTCCGGTTGTTCGCGCACCAGGCAGGACGCCAAAATCCGGATATGCAAGTGTCGGTGCACTTGCGCTAGCCCCGACACATAAGGATTGGGAAGAATTCTGATGGCAACGATTAATTCTACAAACTTCGGCGGCGATAGCCTGGAAATCATAGCCTTTCGTCTGCACGATCAAGAGTTCTGCGTAAAGACCACCACGATCCGCGAAATCCGCGGCTGGGCGCCGTCGACCCCGATCCCGCACGCACCGAAGGACGTGATCGGCGTGATGAACCTGCGCGGCTCCGTCATCCCGATCATCGACCTCGCTTACAAGCTTGGCATGAAGAGCACCGTTGCCAATGAGCGTAGCGCCATTGTCGTTGCGGAAGTCCACAATATGGTCATCGGCATGCTGGTGGACCGCGTTTCCGACATCCTGACCATTCCTGCCATCCAGGTTCAGCCGGTTCCGGAAGTCTCCGCCTCTTTCGACAAGTCCTTCTCCGAAGGCATCATTGCCAACGAACACGGCATGATCTGCTTCCTGAACCTTGCCAAGATGTTCAAGGGCACAGATCTGGAAGATCTGGCCGCCTGATCGGCAGCAATAGTTGAATTTCATTTCAAGCGCCGCACGGAATACTTCCGGGCGGCGTTACTATTTTTGGCTTTCATTTAAATATGAATAAAAGTGCGAATATTCGCATATGTCAACGAAAGAGAGTTTTAATATTAATTTGCTCTAATAAACCCTGCAGGAGCGCTGAGAGACCCCTTTCGCGCACCACACTCCTGCAGCACGCGACATTGAGCAAAGCACTGCCGCGGCATTTTCAGCTGACTTTGGAGGGCAATCATGCTTTGGCTGGGAAAGAACGCGGACAATAAAAACCTTCTGAATGCCTTTTCGACATCGCAGGCCATGATCGAGTTCGATCTGGATGGCAAGATACTCGACGCCAACAGAAATTTCTGTGCGGCCCTTGGTTATGAATTGAGCGAGATCGTCGGCAAGCATCATCGGCTCTTTTGCGATCAGGATTATGTAAACTCCAAGGATTACGCCGCCTTCTGGCAAGAGCTTACCTCCGGCAAATTCAGGGCCGGCGAGTTCAAGCGTATGCGCAAGGACGGGCGCGAAATCTGGATCGAGGCGTCGTATAATCCAGTGATGCGCGGCGCCACGCCCTACAAGGTCGTCAAGATTGCCACCGACATCACCGAAAAGAAGCTGAAGGCAAAAGAAGACAACGGCAAGCTGGAAGCCATTTCACGCTCGCAGGCCGTTATCGAATTCACCCCGAATGGCGAAATCATCACCGCCAACGACAATTTCTGCAACGCCCTGAACTACAATATTTCAGAAATTGCCGGACGCCACCATCGCATGTTCTGTGAGCCGGGCTACGCCGCATCGGAAGCCTATGCCAATTTTTGGAAACGGCTGGCGGCAGGAGAATTCATCTCCGACGAATTCGTTCGCTTCGGCAAGAACGGCAAGGAAATCTGGATCCAGGCGGCCTATAACCCCATCCTCAATGACAAGGGTCAGGTTGTGAAGGTGGTGAAATTCGCGACCGACGTAACGCCCCGCATGAGCGCGATCTCGACGCTCGGCCACGCGCTGCGGGCGCTGGCTGACGGTGATCTTTGTCAGAACCTGGAAAAGCCATTCGTGCCGAGCATGGAGAAGCTGAGGACCGATTTCAACGAGGTTATCGAGAAGCTGCGCACGACGATGCAGACGGTTGCCCAGAATTCCGCAACAATCGCCTCGGGCTCGGCCGAAATACGCGTCGCTGCCGACCAGCTCGCTCGCCGCACGGAACAGCAGGCTGCATCGCTGGAAGAAAGCGCCGCTGCACTGGAAGAGATCACGACAACGGTTGCGGACTCCAGCAAGCGAGCCGATGAGGCAGGCCGTCTCGTCAGCAACACCAAGCGCAGCGCCGAGCTTTCCGGCAACATCGTTCACCGCGCCATCGACGCCATGGACTCCATTTCCAAGTCTTCCGGCGAGATCACCAATATTATCGGTGTCATCGATGACATTGCCTTCCAGACCAACCTTCTGGCTCTGAATGCCGGTGTCGAAGCCGCGCGTGCCGGTGAAGCTGGTAAAGGCTTTGCCGTCGTGGCACAGGAAGTGCGTGAATTGGCCCAGCGCTCCGCAAGTGCCGCAAAGGAAATCAAACAGCTTATCAATACATCCAGCCAGCAAGTCGCCAATGGCGTCGGGCTTGTGGGTGAAACGGGGGATGCGCTGAAGCAGATTGCCGAGCAGGTGGGGCAGATCGACGCCAATGTCGCGGCAATCGTAGAAGCCTCACGCGAGCAGGCAAACGGCCTTGCCGAAATCAATGACGCCGTCAACCTGATGGACCAGGCAACGCAGAAGAATGCGGCCATGGTGGAAGAAACCACTGCTGCAAGCCATGGTCTGGCACGAGAAGCGGAAACGCTTCGCCAACTGCTGACACAGTTCAATGTCGGCTATGCCCCCGGCACGGTCGTCCAGAGCGTCCCTACCCCTGCGGAATCGCCGGTTCACAAGCTGGTTGCCACGGCAAGGGGTGGCATGGCTGCTGCTGCGACAGCAACCGCTGCCCAATGGACAGAATTCTGATCTACCATAATTCCTGATGGACATAAAAAAGGCGGCTCGATGGCCGCCTTTCTTGTTTGATACGTCGTTCGATCAGCTGAACAGAACGAAGGTCTTTTGCAGCGTGATCCAGATACCCCATACGATCGGGATACCGACGACGGCCCAGGCAATTGCAGCCTTGGCGTCGAAGCCGCCCTTGCCGATGCCGAAGGAACCGGTCGGGCCACTGTTGGCGGCAGTCGTCTTTGCCTGAAGGGCAGCGACTTCTTCATCCGACATGTACCACTTGTCAGCCAATGGCTTGACCATGAGGTTGGCGATGAGGCCGAGCACCAGCATGCCAGCGAGAATATACATGGTGAAGTCGTAGACCTGAGCGCGCGGAATGCCCGCTGCGATCTGGGCTTCACGAATGTAGTTCACCACGACAGGACCGATGATGCCAGCCGTTGCCCATGCCGTCAGCAGGCGACCGTGGATAGCACCCACGAACTGCGTACCGAAGATATCCGCAAGATAGGCCGGGATCGTCGCAAAGCCACCGCCATACATCGAAACGATGATGCAGAGCATGCCGACGAAGAGAGCCTTGTTGCCGATGCCCGCTGCCCATGGAGCAGATGCATAGAGCACGATGCCCAGCGCAAAGAAGGTGAAGTAGGTGCCTTTGCGGCCGATACGGTCGGACAGCGACGCCCAGAAGAAACGACCTGCAATGTTGAAGACCGAGAGAAGACCGGTGAAGCCCGCAGCAATTGCCGCGATCTGTGCCAGCTGCTCAGGTGTCAGATCCGCGAACTTGACCTCGGGAAGACCGAGCAGCGAGCCTGCGAAGATTTCCTGCAACATGGGCGACGCCATGCCGAGAACGCCGATACCTGCCGAAACGTTGAGGCAGAGTACGAGCCAGATCATCCAGAACTGCTTGGTCTTGTGCGCGTTGTTCAGGTGAACGTGGCGCGTCGTGATCATGGAGTTCTTGGCGGCAGGTGCCGTCCAGCCTTCAGGCTTCCAGCCTGCTGGCGGAATGCGATAGCCGAAGGCGCCAGCCATCATGAAGACGAAATAGATCGCCGCCATGACGAGGAAGGTCTGCCATACGCCGATGGAAGCATCCGTGCGGAAATGGCGCATCAGCGCATCCGCAAGCGGTGCACCGATCATGGCGCCACCACCGAAGCCCATGATGGCCATGCCGGTTGCCATGCCACGACGGTCAGGGAACCACTTGATCAGCGTGGAAACCGGGGAAATGTAGCCAAGACCGAGGCCGATACCGCCGATGACGCCAGCACCGAACCACATCAGCCACAGCTGGTGTGTCATGATGCCGACAGCGGCAATTGCCATGCCGCCGCACCAGCAGATGGCGGAAACGAAGCCAGCCTTACGCGGGCCTGCACGCTCCAGCCAGCCGCCCCAGATGGCTGCCGAGCAACCGAGCAGAACGAAGAACAGGGTGTAGATCCAGCCAAGATCGCTGACGCGCCAGTCGCAGGTCGTCGTGAACAGGGCGGAACCCAGCGTCAGGTCTGCGCAGGCAACCGACGAGGTGATGCCGATGGCCTTGGTCAGCGGCAGCCAGAATACGGAGAAGCCGTAAGCCATGCCGATGCAGAGGTGGATGGCAAGCGCTGCCGGTGGAACCAGCCAGCGGTTGAAGCCGGGCTTTGCGATAATGCGTTCACGGTCCAGAAGACCGGCACCCGCACCCCCCGGCGCGAATGCTTCATTCGTTGCAGTCATTGATGTCTCCCTCGACCCACCACAGCCAATATGGTGGACCTCGATGTTGTTATTCGCTTCGGTTTTTAGAGCGCTTCCGCGTTTCCCTGAAACACGGAAACACTCTAAGTTCTTGTTTAACGCATTGTCCGGACGCAAAACCGCTTCGCACTTTTGCTGGAAATGCTCTAAATCGTGCGCCCGCGGCTGAACGCGCGGCAGCACACCCCATCCTTCCGAAACAATGTCCCAAGCCCATGAAGTCCGATTGCTCTGGATCGCCTCTGTCGGGCGATCTTCAAATGCATCGTCAACGTGTTGCCAAGAGCTACCAGCAAATGCCGTGCCAGAATGGAAAACTGCTGATTATCAAGAGGATAGGTAATTCCACCGAACAGGATGGGACAATTTGTCCAAGCCCCCGCGACAAAATGTCCAATGGCCAGCCCGCAATTCGACACTTTCGATTATGCGGAAACGTTTTATGGCAGCCCTCGCCAACTGGCTGAAGCGCGCTTTTGGTTGATGAAGGGTTTAGATTTTAAAGAGCCTGTGGCAGCCAAATGGTGAAGGCAGTTCCTTCGCCTGCCCTGCTTTTGACGGCGATTTCCCCACCCTGACGCGCAATCAGCATCTGGCTGACGGAAAGTCCAAGGCCGGTACCTTCCTGCCTTTTGGTGGTGAAGAACGGGTCGAATATGCGCCCGACAACCTCTTCGCTCATTCCCACACCGGTATCTGCAACCTCGATCACGACACCCTTCGAGCCATGGCGTTCTTCATCCACGCAGGACAGTGTCAGCGTTCCACCTTCCGGCATGGCATGGGCAGCGTTGACGATGAGGTTGACGAGAACCTGCTGCAACTCCGTTCGGTTCATCGCGATCAGCCCTTCGGCCTCATCTCTGCGCACCACCTCTATGCCTGCGCGGCTCAGCACATGCTTCACCAGCGGCATACAATCGGACATGACCGCCACGGGGCTTTGCCGTTCTACGTAACCGGCAAACTCTTCCGGTCGCGCAAATTGCAACAGTTTGCCGACGATGCGGCTGATACGATCCACCTGCTCATCGATCAGATTGAACTCGCGCTTTGCAACATCGGCACCATCTCCAAGCGCATGGCGGGCGACTTCGAGATTGCCCTGAATAACGGCAATCGGATTGTTGATCTCATGCGCCACACCCGCAGTGATTTCGCCGATGGTGGCCAGTTTTTCCGACATGACGAGCTGCTTCGTCGTTGCCTCCAGCCGCAGATTGGCCAGTTGCAATTGCTGTGTGCGCTCTTCCACGCGCACATTCAGCTCTTCATTCCAGGCCCTCAACTCGCCTTCGCGCTGCTGAAGCCGTCCCAGCAATTCATCGAGGTGCACGGCCACCTGCCCGATCTCGTCCCCGGAGGGCGGAAGGCCAGTTCTTGCACCGAGATCTCCCCCATCCACCTTGGCGATTGTCTGCGTCATCCGCTCCAGCGGCTTGAAGATGCTGCGCGCCCAGCGCAGAAAGACGGGAATGCTGAGAATGGTAATACCGATAAAGGCAGCGATGACGGAGCCCAGTGTCTCGTACTTCGCCTGCGCAAACGGCGCTTCCAGAAAGCCGACATAGAGCATGCCGATGCGCTTGCCGTAACTATCCACCAGCGGCTCATAGGCGGAAATATACCAATCATTCACGACGAAGGCACTGTCGAGCCATGTGCGTCCGTGATCCAGCACGGCAGATCGCACGGCTTCCGACACCCGCGTTCCCAAGGCGCGGCGGTTTTCGAACAGTCGAACATTGGTGCTGACGCGCACATCATCGAGAAACAGGGTCGCCGTTCCCTGGCTTCCATCCGGCAGGCTGGCTTCGCGATAGACCAGATCGTTTATCGTATCGATGAATTGCAGGTTCTGGTTCAGCAGCTTACCGCCGACCAGAGCCATCACCCTGCCATCGGTCAGGCGCAGCGGGCTCGCCGCATGGATAACCATGCCGCGGGTTTCCAGCGTGTTCTCCCGCGCCTCCGCATTCTGTGTCGGCACGAGTTCTATTCTCGCCCGTTGCGCCAAGGCGGGAGAAAGAGCCTGCAACTCCTCCTCCGAAAAGGCGTCCATGGCATGGGAGGCCACACCGTTAAGCGCTGCCCGCCGCACCGGCCAGTCCGTGCGCGCCGTTTTCAGATCGGTACCGGCACTGGCTTCGACAATCCCGTCAGAACTCACCGCGAAGAGAAAATCGAGACCGAGCCTCGCGCGATCTTCCTCGAGCAGGCCCGCAATACCCTGCGGAGATGATGTGGCCAAGACTGACTGCAAGCGCGCGGAGCCAGCAATGGCATCCAGACGTTCACCGGTATTTTCGAGTATGGTCGCCATATATTGGTGAGCCACCGTCAAGTCGCTGTTGACCTTTGTAATCAGCAGCGCATCGAACTTGTTGCTCCACCGAACCATGGTAACGCCAAGCAGCAGCGGCAGAATGACGAGCGTCGGCAACAGCGCAATCGCTAGCAGGCGGAAGCGAACCGACCGCAGCGGATTGATGGAGGCGGAAAGAGCCGCGTTCTTAGCCATGCCAGCTGGACATCTTGCGATCGATGGTTTTTCGCGAAATGCCAAGCTTGCGCGCGGCCTCATCGCGGTTGCCACCAGCATCGTTCAAAACCGCCAGAATATGCCTTCGCTCCACCTCTTCCAGCGTACCGGGCACGGCAGGCGCGACATTGCCGCCCTTAAGATCGAGCGGAAAGCGCCCGAGGATCAGGCTGCGTTCGATGAGATTGCGAAGTTCACGAACATTGCCCGGCCAATGATAGCCAAGCAGCATGGCACGCACAGCGTCATCCATGGCCACTTGCGGCATTCCCAACTGCTGCGAAAGCTTCTGCATGAACAGTGCGGAAAGTTCCAGCACATCCTTTTCACGGTCGCGAAGCGGAGCAAGATAAATCTGCATCACATTGATGCGGTAAAAAAGATCGGCCCGGAAGCGCCCCTTTTCCACATCCAGCGCCAGATCGGCATTGGTCGCAAACACGAAACGAATATCGATCGGCACTTCCCTCTCCGCCCCGACGGGCCGCACCTTACGATCTTCGATCACCCGCAAAAGCTTGCTCTGCAAGGCAAGCGGCATTTCACCGATCTCATCCAGAAACAGCGTGCCGCCTTGAGCGTGCAGGAACAGGCCCTCTCTCCGGCTATCCGCACCGGTAAAAGCGCCCTTCACATGGCCGAAAAGTTCCGTTTCCAGCATATCGGCGGGAATGGCGGCGCAATTGACAGGCACGAATGGCTTCTCGGCACGGTCCGACAACTCGTGAATGGAGCGCGCCAGCACTTCCTTGCCGGTCCCTGATTCTCCCGTCAGCAACACGGAAGTTGGCAAGGGCGCAACGCGGCTGATCATATCGCGGGTCTGCTGAATGGTTGCAGAACTGCCGACCAGCCGATCCCTGAGGTAAATATGGTCGGAAGCACCTCTCAGCTCGTATTTGAGCGCAAGGTTTTCCCTTTGCAGATTGACCCTGTCCAGCGAGCGCGAAATGGCATTCAGAATCTGGTTGGAACGAAACGGTTTCAGCACGAAATCAGCAGCACCGGCGCGGATGGCCTGGATTGCGGTGTCGAGATCGGCATAGGCCGTCATCAGGATTGCTTCGGCGTAAAAACCGATGGCCCGCTGCTCGGCCAGCCATTCCAGCCCTGTCTTTTTCGGCATGATATTATCGAGAATGACCACATCGAAATGCCGCTCATCCAGCTTGCGCGTTGCCTCAGCCGTGTCCGCCGCCTCATCCACGAAAGCGCAACGTGTTTCCAGCGTGCGCATGAGGAAATTGCGCATTCCCGGCTCATCATCGATGATGAGAATGGATGCCTTGGCAAGCCACGGTCCGAAATCGGTCTCCGGTGCGCTGACCCGCGTTTTGGCAATGACTTCGTGCTGCATCATAGTCTCCAGAAGCCATGGCTCAAGCGCCACAGCCGGATCTCGTCCAGAAGCGGATCGAATATATCGTTGGCACCGAACAGGCCAAATGCCTCGCGCCCATCATTGACGATTATCAAAGCTGGCAGCAAATGGGAACCGAAGCATTCCTTTCAGCCTGCACAAAGTCCCGGAATACAGCAAGCGAAACGCTGGAATCGCTATAATCCAAGGGTTGCCAGCCATCGGACGTGTTACGCCCCTTCAAAAGTCACGCGGTCGGTTCTTGTGAACACTTCGAGGTCATCGCCACGCACCAGCGCAATAATCGTCAATCCTGCCTTTTCGGCGGTTTCTATCGCAAGCGCCGTCGGCGCGGAAACCGCGGCGAGAACCGGACTGCCAAGGATCGCCGCCTTCTGAACCATTTCGACCGATACACGGCTCGTGACGACGACAATGCCATCCGCACCCTTGCGACCGGCCCGCAGAACCGAGCCTGCAAGCTTATCGAGGGCATTGTGGCGCCCGACATCTTCCCGAACCGAAATCAGCCCCTCGCCGGGGATGTAGAAGCCAGCACCGTGAACGGCGCGCGTTTCGCGGTTCAGCGATTGAGCATCCGTCAGCGCATTCATCGCAATCGCGATTTCATGCGCATTAACGGCCATTTCAATGGACGACACGTCAGGGACGGGGCGAACGGCCTGCTCGATGGATTCGATGCCGCAGAGGCCGCATCCAACCGGTCCCGCCATATGCCGTCTTCTGGACCGCAGCGCATCCGCCTGCTCATCGAGCAAGGTCACCTGAACATCGAAACCCTGTTCGGTATCGAGAACATCCACCGCCTCGACTTGATCAGCGCCTGCGATAATCCCCTCGGTCAGGCTGAACCCGTAAGCGAAATCCTCCAGATCGGCAGGTGTTGCCATCATCACCGCGTGCGTGGAGCCACCATAGGAAAACGCTATCGGCACCTCATCCGGTGCAGAGCGGGTTCCTTCGCTCACCGAACCGTCGCGCAACGAAATGCGCTTGACGGATCGATAAGCGGAGCGCGCTGGCTTGACCGTTTCATCCATGGGCAGCTTCCTTGTTTCACGCTCGATAAGGTAGACGGTGAGAATGAGAGCTCAATCACATCTCTGACAGAGATAGGGCACGCGGCTTTAGAAACCAAATCGCACGCTCTTCGCGCGGCACTCGCAGCCGTCGAAACGGAACCGCGCTACGCACCTTCGGCCCAACTGGATGCTTGATCGCCTGAACGTGGCGTCCAGACACAACCAGTTCCGGCATGGGCACCCATCAAACAAAAAGCGGCCCGTTCCGGCCGCTTCGTGTCTTGTCATTCCTGTGGACAGTCATCCTTGCGGACCCGCCCGGTGCTTTCAAGCAGCGACGAGAACCTCATGCAGGTTCGTCAGTTCGTAGAGGTGCTTTTCCAGCTTCGTCAGATGCTCGTGGTGATGATTGCCTTCATCGATCTCGGAGCGGGCATTGTCGATGCGCTTCTGCAGATCGTCAGGGCTCAGATCGTCTGCCGAAACAGCGGATTCAGCAAGCAGCGTGCAACCGGTCGGCAGGATGTCGGCAAAGCCGCCGAAGACGACGTATTTGTGCGTTTCGCCGGAAGCGAACTTCACGGTGACGACGCCCGGCTTGATCGTGGTCATGACCGGCGCATGGTTTGCCAGAACCGTCATTTCGCCAAGGGTCGCCGGAATGACGACTTCGCTGACCGTTTCGGAGACCAGCAGACGCTCGGGAGAAACAAGTTCAAATTTGAAAGTGTCGGCCATGGCTATTCACTTCTTCTGTTTACGCGAATTTGGATTACGCGAGGAGCAAAGGGGCGCGGCCATTACCGCGCACCCGTTTTATCACATTAAGCGGCTTCGCCAGCCAGCTTCTTTGCCTTTTCGATCGCTTCTTCCATGGAGCCAACCATGTAGAATGCAGCTTCCGGCAGGTGGTCGTACTCGCCGTTGACGAGACCCTTGAAGCCCTTGATCGTGTCTTCGAGAGCAACGAGCTTGCCCGGAGAACCGGTGAAGACTTCGGCGACGAAGAACGGCTGGGACAGGAAGCGTTCGATCTTACGAGCGCGCGCAACGGCCAGACGGTCTTCTTCCGACAGTTCGTCCATGCCGAGGATGGCGATGATGTCCTGAAGAGCCTTGTAGCGCTGCAGGGTCGACTGAACCTTACGGGCCACTTCGTAATGCTCTTCGCCAACGATCATCGGGTCGAGCATGCGCGACGTGGAGTCGAGCGGGTCAACAGCCGGGTAGATACCCTTTTCAGCGATCGAGCGCGACAGAACCGTCGTTGCGTCCAAGTGGGCGAACGAGGTTGCCGGTGCCGGGTCGGTCAAGTCGTCGGCAGGCACGTAAATGGCCTGAACCGAGGTGATCGAACCCTTGGTCGTCGTGGTGATGCGTTCCTGCATCTGGCCCATGTCGGTTGCCAGCGTCGGCTGATAACCCACAGCGGAAGGAATACGGCCCAAGAGAGCCGACACTTCGGAACCAGCTTGCGTGAAGCGGAAGATGTTGTCCACGAAGAACAGAACGTCCTGTCCCTTGTCGCGGAAGTCTTCAGCAATCGTCAGACCCGTCAGAGCAACACGAGCGCGCGCACCCGGCGGTTCGTTCATCTGGCCGTAAACGAGCGCAGCCTTGGAGCCTTCGCCGCCACCCAGCTTGTTCACGCCGGATTCGATCATTTCGTGGTAAAGGTCGTTGCCTTCGCGTGTACGCTCACCCACGCCAGCAAACACCGAGTAACCACCATGCGCCTTGGCGACGTTGTTGATCAGTTCCATGATCAGAACGGTCTTGCCAACGCCAGCACCGCCGAAGAGGCCGATTTTACCACCCTTTGCGTAAGGTGCGAGAAGGTCGACGACCTTGATGCCGGTGACGAGGATCTGGCCTTCGGTCGACTGGTCGACGTAGGAAGGTGCTTCCTGGTGAATGGCGCGCTTGCCGGAAGTGACCAGGGGGCCAGCTTCGTCAACCGGCTCGCCGATGACGTTCATGATACGACCGAGCGTCTCAGGACCAACCGGAACGGTGATCGGAGCGCCGGTATCCGTAACGGCCTGACCGCGAACCAGACCTTCGGTCGAGTCCATGGCGATCGTGCGAACGACGTTTTCGCCCAGATGCTGCGCAACTTCGAGAACCAGACGGTTGCCGTTATTGTCAGTTTCGACGGCGTTCAGGATCGCAGGCAGGGCGCCTTCGAATGCCACGTCGACAACAGCGCCGATAACCTGCGTAACCTTGCCGGTCGCGCCAGTGATCGCTGCGGTTTTCTTGGGGGTAGCTGCCTTAGCCATTATCCTTACCCTCTTTCCTTAACCTCAGAGCGCTTCCGCGCCCGAAATGATTTCAATCAGTTCCTTGGTGATCTGAGCCTGACGCTGACGGTTATAGGACAGCGTCAGCTTGTGGATCATTTCACCGGCGTTGCGCGTGGCGTTGTCCATCGCGCTCATCTTGGCACCCATTTCGCCAGCGACGTTTTCGAGCAGAGCCCGGAAAACCTGGACGGAAATGTTGCGCGGAATAAGGTCTTCCAGAATGGAAGCCGCATCCGGCTCGTATTCGTAAATCGCTGTCGTTGCAGACTGCTCAGCCTCGACCGCAGGTGCCGCAGCAGGAATGAGCTGCAGACCCGTCGGCACCTGGCTGATCACCGACTTGAACTCGGAATAGATCAGTGTGCAAACGTCGAATTCACCGGCGTTGAAACGCGCAATGATCTCCTTGGCGATGTTGTCGGCATTCTCGAATCCGACGCGCTTCACGTCACGCAGTTCGATGCGCTCGATGATCTTGTCGGAAAATTCGCGACGCAGGCTGTCGTAGCCCTTCTTGCCAACGGTCATGATCTTGACCGTCTTGCCTTCCGCGATCAGCTTGCGGGCACGCTCACGGGCAAAACGGGAAATCTGGCTGTTGAAACCGCCGCAAAGACCACGCTCTGCGGTGCAGACGACGAGCAGATGCACGTCGTCCTTGCCCGTACCGGTCATCAGAACCGGAGCAACGTCCGCCTCTACCGCCTGAGCGATATTGGCAAGAACGGCGCCCATGCGCTGCGAGTAAGGCCGGGCGGCCTCCGCAGCTTCCTGGGCGCGCCGAAGCTTCGCCGCGGCGACCATTTTCATCGCCTTGGTAATCTTCTGCGTCGCCTTTACGGAGGCAATGCGGTTTTTCAGATCCTTTAGTGAAGGCATCCGTTATCCGTCCCAGTCACGAGGCTAATCAGGAGAAAGACTTGGCGAAGTTTTCAAGAGCAGTCTTCAGCTTGCCCTTGGTGTCATCGCTAACAGCCTTTTCCGTGCGGATGGTGTCGAGAATGCCCTTGCCTTCCGAACGAAGGTAGGACAGCAGACCCTGCTCGAACCTGCCGACATCGGCAACAGCAACCTTGTCGAGGTAACCGTTTACGCCAGCAAAGATCACCGCAACCTGTTCTTCCGTCTTGAGCGGAGAGAACTGTGGCTGCTTGAGCAGCTCGGTCAGACGTGCACCACGGTTCAGCAGGCGCTGCGTGGAGGCATCAAGGTCGGAACCGAACTGGGCAAACGCTGCCATTTCACGATACTGGGCAAGCTCGCCCTTGATCGAACCGGCAACCTGCTTCATGGCCTTGATCTGCGCGGCAGAACCAACGCGGGAAACCGACAGACCGACGTTAACGGCCGGACGGATACCCTGATAGAACAGGTCGGTTTCGAGGAAGATCTGGCCGTCGGTGATCGAGATCACGTTGGTCGGAATGAACGCGGAAACGTCGTTGCCCTGCGTTTCGATGACTGGCAGAGCCGTCAGCGAACCCGCACCGGCTTCGTCACCCATCTTGGCGGCGCGCTCGAGCAGACGGGAATGCAGGTAGAAAACGTCGCCAGGATAGGCTTCGCGGCCCGGAGGACGACGCAGAAGAAGCGACATCTGACGGTAGGCAACAGCCTGCTTGGAAAGGTCGTCGTAACCGATCAGCGCATGCTGGCCGTTGTCACGGAAGTACTCGCCCATGGCGCAACCGGCAAACGGTGCCAGATACTGCATCGGAGCAGGATCGGAAGCCGTTGCAGCGATGATGATGGAGTACTGAAGAGCGCCACGCTCTTCGAGAACCTTCACGAACTGAGCAACCGTGGAACGCTTCTGGCCGATGGCCACGTAAACGCAGTACAGCTTTTCGCTGTCCGGGCCATTGTCGTGAATGGCCTTCTGGTTGAGGATCGTGTCGAGAATGATGGCGGTCTTGCCGGTCTGGCGGTCGCCGATGACGAGCTCGCGCTGGCCACGGCCAACCGGGATCAGAGCATCGATGGCCTTAAGGCCGGTCGACATTGGCTCATGAACCGACTTGCGCGGAATGATGCCGGGAGCCTTGACGTCGACGCGCGAACGGCGCGTTGCGTTGATCGGGCCCTTGCCGTCGATCGGGTTGCCGAGAGCGTCAACGACGCGGCCAAGCAGCTCAGGACCGACAGGAACGTCAACGATAGCGCCGGTGCGCTTGACGGTGTCGCCTTCCTTGATGTCACGGTCGGAACCGAAAATAACAACACCGACGTTGTCGTTTTCAAGGTTCAGGGCCATGCCGCGGATGCCGCCTGGGAACTCGACCATTTCACCAGCCTGAACATTGTCGAGGCCGTAAACGCGGGCGATGCCGTCACCGACGGACAATACCTGGCCGACTTCCGAGACTTCTGCCTCGTTGCCGAAATTTTTGATCTGGTCTTTAAGAATTGCGGAAATTTCCGCGGCGCGGATATCCATCAGCCAACCTCTTTCAGTGCAAGCTTAAGGGTGGAAAGTTTGGTGCGAAGAGACGTATCGATCTGGCGTGAACCGACCTTGACGATGAGACCGCCGAGGATGGAGGGATCGACCGTGAGGGCGATCGTCACTTCCTTGCCGGTCACGCTCTTCAGCGCCGCTTTCAGTTCAGTTTCCTGCGCTTCGTCGAGCGCATGAGCCGAAGTAACTTCGGCAACGACTTCGCCGCGGTGAGCGGCAGCAATGGTACGATAGGCAGCAATCATGCCCGGAACAGCAAAGAGGCGGCGGTTATTGGCCACGACCTTGAGGAAATTGCCAGCGAGGCTTACGATACCGGCCTTGGCCACGATTGCCGCAACAGCCTTGGACTGATCCTCGGCAGAAAAGACAGGGCTCGCAACCAGACGCTTCAAATCGTCGCTTTCGTCGAGCAAAGCCTGAAACTTGTCGAGATCGGCACCGACCGCTTCAACGACACCCGCTTCCAAAGCAAGCTCGAAAAGCGAGGACGCATACCTATCCGCCACACCGGATGTTCCATGGGAGGTATCTGCCACGGGCAATTTTTCCCTGCTATTCATCCAAGAAACCGGAGCTGATCGCTCAGCTTCGTCAAATTCTTGAATTCGTTTCAATTTCCCCGAAAAAGGCCGGAATTCCCCCCTGCCTTATATCGATTTCGCGGTCCGTCTAGCATAGGACGCCGGGACTCGCAACACGCGTAATAGCGGAAACCTTCTTTTGAACAAGGGGTAAACCGGTTTAATTTTCTGAATTACGCGTTCGTGACACCAATGCCGGGCTTAAATGCATCAAAGCGTATGTTAAACCAGACCAAAGACGTATGCCAAAGGCAGGGCGGACAGAATCAGATGCACAACCAGAAGTAATAAATTCCGCATCGTTGCGCCTCCGTCCGACAGGATGGACAGGACCGCGCCGAACACCGCCAGAGCAAATGAGGCACCGAAGGCCAGGTAGACCATGGGCTGGGCAAGGAGCAGTGCAGTGGTACCGAAACCGAGATAGAAGCCGGCAAGGGACGAGCGGATCAGGACCAGCCCATCGCGGCGATCTCCCAGCTGCAAGCCGAACAGGCGGAATGTGATCATGGGCGCAAACATGATCACCAGGCCCATCAGCGACGAAAACACCGCCGCGCCGAACGCCAGTTGCTCACCCAGTTCGGTTGGAAAGTAAAACTCCATCGATCATCCCCAAAATTGCGAATCCCCTGCCCGCCTTATGGCATGGCGTGGCGCGTGCCGGAAGATGGTTAACGCCGATCCCGTCAATCGAAGCTTCGCTGGGAGGGCGTGGCACTGGATTTTAAAGGAAGCTTTGCGGATCGATGTCCGTCTGCACATGAATGGAGCCGCGCTCCTTCGGTCCGTTGGAAATCATGGCACGCAGAAAAGACTGCATATCCGAATTTCGCTTTCCATGAACGAGAAGCCGGAAGCGATAGCGCCCCCGGATCAGCGCCAGCGGCGCTTCGGCTGGCCCCAGCAACATAATCCCCGGGGCTTGCGGCGCGGAAGCTCTCAGCGCGCGGGCATGCGTTTCCGCCTCGGCGCGGCTATCGGCGGAGACGATGATGGAAGCGAGGCGACCGAAGGGTGGCAGCAACGCCTTCTCACGTTCGATGATTTCGCGCTCATAAAATGCACCGGCATCCCCGGACACAATGGCCTGCATGACGGGGTGCTGCGGCTGATAGGTCTGGAGAAGGCCATGGCTTTTGAGGCCGGTGCGGCCTGCACGACCGGTGACCTGCGACAATAGTTGGAAGGTGCGCTCAGCCGCACGCGGATCGCCATTCGCGAGACCCAGATCCGCATCGACAATGCCGACAAGCGTCATCAATGGGAAGTTATGCCCCTTGGCGACGAGCTGCGTACCGATGACGATATCGGCCTCACCCTTGACGATGGCCTCGAGCTCCAGCCGCAACCTTTTGACGCCCATGAGATCGGAAGACAGTACAATGGTGCGCGCTTCGGGAAAATGCTTCTCAACCTCTTCGGCGATGCGCTCAACGCCGGGACCACAGGCCGCGAGGTGATCGAAAGTGCCGCATTCCGGGCAATGGTCCGGCGTCGGCTGGTTATGGCCGCATTGATGACACTGGAGTTGATTGCGGAAGCGATGCTCCACAAGCCAGCTGGAACATTGAGGGCACTGGAAGCGGTGGCCGCAGACACGGCAAAGCGTCAAAGGTGCATAGCCACGCCGGTTGAGAAACAGCAGCGCCTGCTCGCCCTTTTCTATCGTCTTTCCAATTCCGCGTAAAAGCACAGGCGACAGGAAGCCGCCACGCTCCGGCGGATGGCGGCGCATATCCACCAGATGCAGATCCGGCATTGCCGCATCGCCAAAGCGCGTATGCAGATGAATGAGATTGTAACGACCGGAATTTCCGTTGACCTGGCTTTCCACCGATGGCGTGGCAGACACGAGAACAACAGGGAAGTCCCCGATCCGCGCACGTACCACCGCCATGTCGCGCGCATTATAAAAGACACGGTCTTCCTGCTTGTAGGCGGGGTCGTGTTCTTCATCCACGATAATGAGGCCGAGATTATCGAACGGCAGGAAGAGCGCAGAACGCGCGCCTGCCACCACGCGAACCTCTCCAGTGACCGTCTGACGCCAGACCTTTTCGCGCATGCGCGGCGAAAGATCGGAATGCCATTCCGCCGGGCGGGAGCCGAAGCGATCATGAAAGCGGTCGAGAAACGCAGCAGTCAGCGCAATTTCCGGCAGCAGGATCAGCACCTGCTTGCCCTGCCGAAGAGTTTCGGCCACGGCCTCGAAATAGACTTCCGTCTTACCGGAACCCGTGACGCCATCGATCAGGGAAACCGCGAAACTGCCCTTCCGCACATCCTCCAATATCTCAGAAGCCGCCTGCTTTTGCGGTCCTTCCAGACGGGATTCTGTATAGTCCGGGTCCGGCTCGGCCACGACGGGCGGCGCTGGCAGGAAGATCGTTTCGAAAATGCCCTGCTTGGCGAGACCTTCGATAACGCTGGTCGAGACGCCTGCGGCATGCGCCAGACCGCTTTTGGTCCAGCCCTGACCTTCCGCGGCAAGCTCCATCACCCGCTCGCGTGCAGACGTCAGCCGCTCCGGTCGCGCCTCGGTCAGCCGCAGGCCTTCGATCATCGGTTCGGGATCGAAAGCGGCAGGTGCGCGAAGCGCCATCCGCGCTACCAGACCGGGCGGAGACAGTGTGTAGGCGGAAACCCAATCGATGAACCGACGCATCTCGTCCCTAAGTGGTGGGCAATCGAAGGTCTTGGTGATGGGGCGCAGTTTCTTCGGATCCACGGACGCGCCGTCGGTCTTGTCCCACACGACACCAATGACCTGCCGCGGCCCCAGAGGCACCTGAACGATGGAGCCGGGCTCCACCACCATGTCTTCTGGCACGGAATAGCTATACGGACCCGGCGCAGGCATGGGCACCAGAACGGGAACGACATCGGTCGGCTCGGCAGAGCCGGTCTTTGAGCGCTCAGTGGGCTGATCGAACAGCGCACCGAAAAGATCGGTCGAATCTTTGGCCATGGTTGCGGCGAGATTGCCCTTTTGGAAACGAAAAGCGAACTTCTATGGCAGACGACGCTGGCTGTCACCCGCATTTTAACCAAATGCTGACTGCCGCCACCTATGCTGCGCAAGACCGTAACAGGACAAACGACTTGGACGAAATCCTCACCTTTGCCGATCCCGAACTGTTGAGCGAGCGGCAGACCTGGCTTGCCGCACTGGAAGGCGAGCGCCGCCTTTCCGATAATACGGTGGAAGCCTATGAGCGTGATACGCGCCAGTTCCTTATGTTTCTGACCGGCTATAACGGCCAGCCTGCGCGCGTTCGGGACATAGAAAACCTGCGTCCCACAAACCTTCGCGCCTTTCTGGCCGCGCGCCGAAAGGAAGGCGCGGGCGCGCGTTCACTGGGCAGACATCTTGCGGGACTTCGCTCTCTTCTCCGCTTTCTTGAAAAGAAAGGCATGGTCAACGCCGCAGGCGCAACGGCCATGCGCTCCCCAAAGCAGCCGAAGTCTCTGCCCAAGCCGCTGACAGACACGCAGGCGCTGAAGATCACCACAACGGATGCCCAGCTTGCGGAGGAGCCATGGATTGCCGCGCGCAACGCCGCTGTTCTGGCACTTCTTTATGGCAGCGGGCTGCGTATTTCAGAAGCCCTTGCCCTCACACCCCAAGACCTCACGCCCGCCGCGCGCAGCCTGCGCATTACCGGCAAGGGCAACAAGATGCGCCTCGTGCCTCTGCTGCCCGTGGTTCTGGAGGCGGTCGAAGAGTATCGCAAACTGTGCCCCTACCACTTGGCTGCCGATGAGCCGATGTTTCTCGGTGCGCGCGGCGGAAAGCTGCAGCCCGCCATCATCCAGCGGGAAATGCAGAAGCTGCGCGGCGCCTTTGGCCTGCCGGAAAATGCCACCCCGCATGCGCTACGCCACTCCTTCGCCACCCATCTTCTGGCAGGCGGCGGCGATCTGCGCACCATTCAGGAACTGCTGGGCCATGCCAGCCTTTCCACCACGCAGGTCTATACCGGTGTCGATACGGCACGGCTTCTCGAGATTTACGACAATGCCCACCCGCGCGCCTGAGTGCATTAACGATCTGGAAACCATAACCATTAACCGTCCGTGCAAAAAGCCTTCCCTATAAGCGATAAGAAGGAAACCGAGGTGATTCGATGACCGTTCTTTCGCGGCCGCAGGGCCTGACATCGCTGTTGATGGGCCGTTTGGGCAACGCGCTTTTGTGGCTTCTGGCTTCCGTCCATGTCGCCGCGCTCGCCGTACTGTTCGTGACGCTTCTGTCGATGACGGACGCCAATGCCGCCGAGCAGCCGCTGACCTGCGGTGGCAGCGACATTCTGACCGACATGCAGAAGAGCGACCCCATAGCCTATGCCGACATCGTGGCAGAGGCGGCCAAGACACCCAATGGCGTTGGCACCTTCTGGAAAATAGAGAAGGACGGGAAGCAACCGTCCTGGCTGCTTGGAACGATGCACATTTCCGACCCGCGCGTTTTGAAGATGCCTGAGGGTGCGAGCCAGGCATTTAGTGAGGCCGGTACAGTCATCGTTGAATCGGACGAGATCACCAGCGAGAAGCAAGCAGCGGCGTCCATTTTCGCCAAACCGGAACTAACCATGTTTACGGACGGAAAGTCGATCACCGATCTGATTTCGAAAGACGACGCAGCAAAGCTCGAGCGCGGTTTACAGGAACGTGGCATTCCACTGAATGCCGTCCTTAAAATGAAACCCTGGATTCTCTCGAGTTTCGTCGCCCTGCCCGCTTGCGAATTCGCTCGCAAAGCAAAGGGCGCGAGTTTTCTCGATATGAAGCTCGCAAATGACGCATTGAAAAGTGGCAAGCAGCTGGTCGGTCTCGAGACGCTGGTCGAGCAGATGAATGCACTGTCTGATCTGCCCATGTCATTCCACGTGCAGTCCCTGATCGAGATGCTACAACTTGGCGACCGTATGGAAGACGTCATGGCAACGATGATCGACCTTTATCTGAAGGGCGACATCAGCACGATCTCCCCAATGATGAAGAGCCTCGACCCGGATAAGGGCGAAGCAAGCACGCAAGAATACGCCGCCTTCGAACAGCGCGTCATCACCGACCGCAACCACGTCATGGCGGATCGCGCAGCTCCGCATTTGGAGGACGGACATGTTTTCATGGCCGTTGGCGCGCTTCACCTGCCGGGTAAGGAGGGCGTTATCGAATTGCTGCGCCAGAAGGGGTTTGTCGTTACTGCCGTTCGGTGATGCGTCCGTGCGGACTCAGGCTCACAGCGCCCAAGCCATACGCCGTAAAAGGTTCGTCCGCCAATAGAGCTGATGAACCAGCACACCCAGAATGTGCAGCACGATCAGCGCCCAAAGCAGCAGCTTGAGCGGGCCGCCATGCAGTTCGCCAGCCGTTTCATTGCCGAAATAGTATTTGCCGATGCCGGTAAACGGCATGAGGATGAAGATTGCGTAGAAAGCCCAATGGGCGATCTTGGCCACGAGTTTGGCAAGGGGCGGTTCTTCCAGCGGTGCCTCTGGCACGCCCTGGACAAGGCGAAGACAGAGCCGGATGAGACAGAGCACCAGAATAGCAATTCCGACATAGGCGTGGATGTTGGCTGAGGAGGTATCCGCCGGCGTCACTGGCTGACCGTGGCGAACGAGCCGGTTCCAATGCTCCATGCCATCGGAAAAAATGAGATTGAACAGGATGAGGAGCGCCATCGTCCAATGAAGCGCCTTTTGTGGACGGCTGTAACCGGTGATCGAAGCTGAACCCATAAGACGATCCTCATATTAGAGTGGTTCAAGACTTCATAATAAAAGCCGCATCGAGAAGAACAAGATGCGGCTTTCTGGCTTACCAAAATATAATGTTCCGCTCTGCTAGAGCCGATATGTCCGATTACATGTGGATCGGCTTGAAGAAGGTTGCCAGCGCGGCTTCTTTCACGGCTTCAGACATGGTCGGATGCGCATGGCAGGTGCGGCCAAGATCTTCGGACGAACCGCTGAATTCCATCAGAACCGCGATTTCGTGGATCATTTCGCCGGCGCCGAAGCCGACGATATGGCCGCCGAGAACGCGGTCGGTTTCCTTGTCCGCGAGGATCTTCACGAAACCATCGGTAACCTGCATGGCGCGTGCGCGACCGTTTGCCGTGAAGGGGAACTTGCCGACCTTGTAGGCAACGCCTGCGGCCTTCAGTTCCTCTTCCGTCTTGCCCACGGAAGCAACTTCCGGCTGGGTATAGACCACGCCCGGAATGACGTCGTAATTCACATGGCCATGCTGACCGGCGAGGATTTCAGCCAGTGCAACGCCTTCGTCTTCTGCCTTATGCGCCAGCATCGGGCCCTTCACCACGTCGCCGATGGCATAGATGCCCGCAACATTGGTCTTAAAGTGACCGTCGATTTCAACGCGACCACGGCTGTCGAGCGCAACGCCTGCTTCAGCAAGGCCGAGACCATCCGTGTAAGGCTTGCGACCTGTCGAAATCAGAACGACATCGGCTTCCAGCGTTTCAGCCGCACCGCCCTTGACCGGCTCGAACACGACCTTTGCGCCGGTCGCACCCTTTTCAACAGCAGTCACCTTTGCACCGAGCTTGAAATCGATGCCCTGCTTGGCGAACAGGCGCTGCGCCTGCTTGGAGACTTCGCCATCCATGCCACCGAGAATGTTGTCGAGATATTCAACGACGGTAACCTTCGCGCCGAGACGCTGCCAGACGGAGCCGAGCTCGAGACCGATCACCCCACCGCCCACAACGATGAGCTTTTCCGGAATCTTGGAGAGAGCAATCGCGCCCGTGGAGGAAACGATGACCTGCTCATCGATTTCGACCTGAACGCCCGGAATGCCTGCGACATCCGAACCCGTCGCGATAACGATGTTCTTGGCTTCGATTTCCTGAACTTCGCCCTTGTCGTTTGTGACGGAAACCTTTCCTGCGGACACAACCTTGCCGGTGCCCTGGAAAGCATCGATCTTGTTCTTCTTGAAAAGGAAGGCGACGCCATCGACATTGGCCTTCACCACGCCGTCCTTATGGCCCATCATCTTTTCTAGGTTCAGCTTGGGCGCAGACACTTCGATGCCGAGGCTATCGACGCCATGCGAGACATGCGCGAAGACTTCCGAAGCATGCAGCAGAGCCTTGGAAGGAATGCAGCCGACATTCAGGCACGTGCCGCCGTAAGTGGCGCGCTTTTCGATGACCGCGACTTTAAGACCCAGCTGCGCTGCCTTGACGGCGCAAACATATCCACCGGGGCCGGTGCCGATAACGACTACATCATATGCCATAGCTAATTCCTATTCCTGAGTGCTTGATTTCAGTTGATCAGACGAGCCGGGGCGCTTCTCAAGCTCCGCGACGAGGTCCATGAGTTCTTGTGAGCGAGGGGCAGGCGTGCTCTTGCCCTCAGCCTTCGCTTTTGCCGCATAGGCATTCATACTATGTGCGAAAGCGGCGTAACTTTTGTCGAGCAGACCATCGTGCGGCCCAAGCGCATTATCCGCTCCGGCCTCGATCATCGCGCGCAGCGCCGCTGGACGATCCTGCCGGATGACTTCGAACATAAACGAGCCACCCTGGCCCAAAATATAATCCTTGGGCGCAATTCTCTTCTCGGCCACGTATTTTGCAAAGCCCTTATCGTCGCCTTCTTGAAGCGCCTTATAAGCAGCCTTGTTATCGGCCTGTTGCTGCTCTGTCATTTGAGCGAGAACGGACGCTTCTTCTTTCTCCTCATCGCTACGACCATCGCCATTCTCGATGACGAAAAAATCGATGAGAGCAAGAACGGGTTTCCCATCCTTGTTCAATCCCCAGAAGGTAGGATAAAAGCCATCTCCCCAACCGGACTGAATGATCGCCGCCGCACCCGCATCGCTTTCGAGCGGTCTATCGATGGTAGCCTCATCCGACCTCTGGCCGGTCATGCTGTGGGAAAGCTTGTCGTCGTAATAATTGCTGTATCTGCTGCCCGGCTTCGACTGCTCGGCCTCCTGAAACTTCGTCTGCGAAGCGCCGTAGTCGGCATTTGCAAACGCGGCCAGCCCGGCGTCGACACCGATGCCAAAAAACTCATCGTCCTTTAGCGTATTGACGTCCTGCCCCTCTATCGTGGCGAGTTCAAAACGTTCGATCTTTTCACTCGAAAAACGAATAACGAGAAAGGCGGGGCGTGAATATTCCGCCGTGCCGCGAATGAAAGATACGGGATAAGTGCCCGGCTCGACACGACGCGCAAACGGCTTCGTCTCCGGCTGGACGAGAGGGTCCATCGCAACGAGACGACCATCGGAAAGCAAAAGTTCACCCACCGGCACTTCAATCAGATTGCGGTCGGCGAGTGACTTTGATGCATCGGTGAAAACCACTAGGTTAGAAGATATCTCGGCAGGATCCAACGACCCTTCGGCAGCACACCCGGATGCTGTCATAAGCGCAACGCCAGCCGCCGCCAGATATGTCAGGCTCTTTCTGATCACAGAAACAACCCGATCATCATGATCAAAAGGCCAACGAGACTACCGACCCACACCATCGAGCGGATATAGGGAACGCCGGTGAGATAAAGCGGGATATAGAGAATACGGGCAATGAGCCAAACGGTGCCGCCGAAAAGGCCGACGCCAGACGTATCGCCGGTCAGGATCATGGCCAGCAGCAAGCCGATGAAGGCGGGGTAGGTTTCCTGAAAGTTGCGCGATGCGCGCGCGGCTCTTCCGGCAACAACACCCTTGGGTTCTCTTGGTTCGTCCCTCGGACCGGCGTTCCACGCCGATCCGAGTTCCTTCGTAGCGGAAACGCCCTGAAGGAGAATGTGAATGAGGAGCAGAACGACGCTCAGGCTGAGCAGCGTCAAGAGATACGTTGCATGGGCTGAGGCGGCGTTCATGATACCCTCCTAGAAATTACAGATCGAGAACCAGACGCTCCGGATCTTCCAGGCTTTCCTTGACGCGAACGAGGAAGGTGACCGCTTCCTTGCCGTCAACGATGCGGTGATCGTAGGAAAGCGCGAGATACATCATCGGACGGATGACGATCTGGCCACCGACGACGACCGGGCGCTCCTGGATCTTGTGCATGCCGAGGATACCGGACTGCGGTGCGTTGAGGATCGGCGAGGACATCAGCGAGCCGTAAACGCCACCATTGGTAATGGTGAAGGTGCCGCCCTGCATGTCGGCCATGCCGAGCGAACCGTCGCGGGCTGCCTTGGCCAGACGACCGAGTTCCTTTTCGACGCCAGCGATGGAGAGCTGGTCGGCATCACGGATGACCGGAACGACAAGACCCTTGTCCGTGCCGACAGCCATGCCGACGTGACAATAGTTCTTGTAGATGATGTCGTTGCCATCGATTTCAGCGTTGACGGCGGGCAGTTCCTTCAGGGCATGCGTAACAGCCTTGGTGAAGAAGCCCATGAAGCCGAGCTTGACGCCGTGCTTCTTTTCGAAAACGTCCTTGTAGCGGTTACGCAGGTCCATGACCGCCTTCATGTCCACTTCGTTATAAGTGGTCAGCATGGCGGCAGTGTTCTGCGCGTCCTTGAGGCGACGGGCAATCGTCTGACGCAGACGCGTCATCTTCACGCGCTCTTCGCGAACGGCATCCTGCTCGGCAGAAACCGGACGCGGTGCGGAAGCGGCAGCAGGGGCTGCGGCAGGAGCAGAAACGCCCTTGGCGACAGCCGCCAGAACATCACCCTTCAGAACCTGACCGCGCTTGCCGGAACCATCGACCTGATCGGCAGAGAGGTTGTTTTCAGACAGCAGCTTGGCAGCGGCAGGAGCTGCCGGAACGGAACCGCTTGCAGCAGGTGCAGGTGCGGCAGCAGCCGGTGCTGCGGCAGGAGCCGGTGCGGCAGGTGCTGCAGCCGGTGCAGAGGTTGCAGCGCCTGCTGCACCTTCTGCGATCTGGCCGAGCAGCGCGTCGAGACCGACCGTCTCGCCGTTCTGTGCAACGATCTCGGTCAGTACGCCGGAAGCAGGTGCCGGAACTTCGACGGTAACCTTGTCGGTTTCCAGTTCTACCAGCGGCTCGTCAGCCTTGACGGTGTCACCGACTTTCTTGAACCAGGTGCCGACAGTTGCTTCGCTGACGGACTCACCCAGTGTTGGTACGCGGATTTCAGTGGCCATTTTATCGTTCCGTTATTCAGGTGTCTTTTTTGCGAGGGTCGAAGGGGGAGAGTTTTCACTCTCCCAATGCGTCTTCGAGGAACGCAGCAAGCTGCGCCAGATGCTTGGACATCAGGCCGGTCGCCGGAGAGGCGGCAGCCGGACGGCCCGTGTAACGGACCTTCTGGTACTTGGCGTCGATATGCGCCAGAACCCATTCCAGATACGGGTCGATGAAGGACCACGCACCCATGTTCTTGGGCTCTTCCTGGCACCATACCATCTCCGCATTGCGGAAGCGGGACAGCTCGTTGATGAGCGCCTTGGCCGGGAACGGATAAAGCTGTTCGATACGCAGCAGGTAAACATCGTCAATGCCACGCTTTTCGCGCTCTTCCAGCAGGTCGTAATAGACCTTGCCGGTGCAGAGTACGACGCGACGGATCTTCGAATCCTTCTGCAGCTTGATCGGACCGTCCTTGATGACTTCCGCATCGTCCCACAACAGACGGTGGAAGGAGGACTCGCCAGCCATTTCCGTCAACGAAGATGTCGCGCGCTTGTGGCGCAGCAGGGACTTAGGCGTCATCATGATCAGCGGCTTGCGGAAGTCGCGCTTCACCTGACGGCGCAGGATGTGGAAGTAGTTGGCAGGCGTCGTGCAGTTGGCAACCTGCATGTTGTCCTCCGCACACATCTGCAGCCAGCGTTCCAGACGAGCCGAAGAGTGTTCCGGACCCTGACCTTCATAGCCGTGCGGCAGAAGGCAGACGAGGCCGGACATGCGAAGCCACTTGCGTTCACCGGACGAGATGAACTGGTCGAACACGACCTGTGCACCGTTGGCGAAGTCACCGAACTGGGCTTCCCATAGCGTCAGCGCATTCGGGCGAGCCAGCGAGTAGCCATATTCGAAACCGAGAACGGCTTCTTCGGACAGCATCGAGTTGATGACTTCGTAACGTGCCTGCGTAGGGGCAAGGTTTGCCAGCGGGATGTAACGCTCTTCGGTCTCCTGATCGTAGAGAACCGAGTGGCGCTGCGAGAAGGTGCCGCGTTCGCAATCCTGACCGGAAAGGCGGATCTTGTGACCATCCACAACGAGCGAACCGAAAGCAAGCGCTTCGGCCATCGCCCAGTCGAGACCTTCACCGGTTTCGATCATCTGCGAACGGTTTTCCATGAAACGCTGGATCGTGCGGTGCGCATTGAAGCCTTCCGGAACGGTCGACAGCTTCTTGCCGATTTCCTTCAGCTGCTTCATCGGAACGCCGGTCTTGCCACGACGCTGCTCATCGGCATTGTCGGCGGTGCGAAGACCCGACCACTGGCCGTCCAGCCAGTCGGCCTTGTTGGGCTTGTAGCTCTGGCCTGCTTCGAATTCCTGCTCCAGATTGGCGCGCCAATCGGCCTTCAGCTTTTCGAACTCGCCTTCGTTGATCAGGCCTTCGGCAATCAGACGGTCGGCATAGATACGGGCAACCGTCTTGTGAGCGCGAATAACCTTGTACATCTTCGGCTGCGTGAACGCAGGCTCATCGCCTTCGTTATGGCCGAAGCGGCGGTAGCAGAACATGTCGATGACGACAGGCTTGTGGAACTTCATGCGGTATTCGGTGGCGATCTTCGCCGCATAGACCACGGCTTCCGGATCGTCGCCATTGACGTGGAAGATCGGCGCTTCGATCATCTTGGCAACGTCGGATGGGTACGGCGAAGAACGCGAGAAGCCCGGGTTCGTCGTAAAGCCGATCTGGTTGTTGATGATGACGTGCATCGTACCGGCAACGCGGTGGCCGCGCAGGCCCGAGAGACCGAGAATTTCAGCCACGACGCCCTGACCCGCAAATGCGGCATCGCCGTGCAGCAGCAGCGGCAGAACCTTGGCGCGCTCGGAAAGCGGAATGGTATCGCCTTCCCAGATCTTCGCCAGCTGGTCCTGCTTCGCACGGGCCTTGCCCATGACGACAGGGTTGACGATTTCGAGGTGAGACGGGTTTGCCGTCAGCGACAGGTGAACCTTGTTGCCATCGAATTCGCGGTCGGAAGAAGCGCCGAGGTGGTACTTCACGTCACCGGAACCTTCGACGTCATCCGGCTTGAAGGAGCCGCCCTTGAATTCGTGGAACACGGCGCGATGCGGCTTGCCCATGACGTTCGTCAGAACATTGAGGCGACCGCGGTGAGCCATGCCGAGAACGACTTCTTCGAGACCGTCCTGACCGCCACGCTTGATGATCTGCTCCAGCGCCGGGATGAGCGATTCACCGCCATCCAGACCGAAACGCTTGGTGCCCTTGAAGCGAACGTCGAGGAACTGCTCGTAGCCTTCGGCCTCAACCAGCTTGGAAAGGATGGCCTTCTTGCCTTCGGCAGTGAAGGCAACGCCCTTATCGGGACCTTCGATGCGCTCCTGAATCCAACCCTTTTCTTCGGGGCTGGACATATGCATGAACTCGACGCCGATGGTGGAGCAGTAAGTGCGCTCCAGAATGTCGATCATCTCGCGCACGCTGGCATATTCCAGGCCGAGCACGTTATCGATGAAAATCTTGCGGTCGTAATCGCTCTCTTCGAAGCCATAGGACTTCGGAGACAATTCGTTATAATCTTCGACCGGGCTAGCAATGCCAAGCGGATCGAGCTTGGCATGCAGGTGGCCGCGCATACGGTAGGCGCGGATCATCATGATGGCGCGAACGCTGTCACGGGTCGCCTGCAACACTTCGGCTTCGCTGACGGCCTTGCCGGTCTCGGCGCCCTTGGCTTCGGCCTTGGCCTGAACCTTCTTCTCGATGGCCTTTTCGACCGTCGCCCAGTTGCCGTCCAGCGCCGAAATCAGGTCGCCATTGGCCGGGATTGGCCAGTTGGCGCGCTTCCAGGAGGCGCCCTTGGCGGCCTTCTTTACATCTTCGGGATTGTCGGACAGTGCCTTGAAAAAGCTCTGCCACTCTGGCGATACCGAGGATGGATCCTCTTCGTACCGGGCGTAGAGCTGCTCGATATAGGCTGCATTCGCGCCGTCGAGAAACGACGTGACCTGAAACTGCTCGTTGGCTTCTTGCCTTGCCATTGTTTTATCGCGGACTTGACCGTCCGCCTCCTCAATCCCGTTGATGGCCATTCACGGCCTGCCGCTTAGTCTGCGATGCCAGAGCATCGATATTCTTCATGCGGCTTCGGGCAGGCTACCGTTACCGGCCCCTGCCCGACGCCCTATTGGTTTCAGTCTCAGCCCTTGAGGACTTCGACCAGCGTCTTGCCAAGGCGTGCCGGGGAGGGCGAAACCTTGATACCCGCTGCTTCCATGGCAGCGATCTTGGACTCTGCGTCGCCCTTGCCGCCGGAAACGACAGCGCCGGCATGGCCCATGGTACGGCCCTTAGGAGCAGTACGACCGGCGATGAAGCCAGCCATTGGCTTCTTGCGGCCCTTCTTTGCTTCGTCGATCAGGAACTGGGCTGCATCTTCTTCAGCCGAACCACCGATTTCACCGATCATGATGATCGAAGTCGTGGCTTCGTCTGCGAGGAACATTTCCAAGACGTCGATGAACTCAGTACCCTTGACCGGGTCGCCGCCGATGCCGACAGCCGTCGTCTGGCCGAGACCTTCGTTGGATGTCTGGAACACGGCCTCATAGGTCAACGTGCCGGAGCGCGAAACGATACCGACAGAACCCTTGCGGAAGATGGAGCCCGGCATGATGCCGATCTTGCATTCTTCCGGTGTCAGGATGCCCGGGCAGTTCGGTCCGAGCAGACGCGAGTTGGAACGGTCGAGGCGAGCCTTGACGCGAACCATGTCAGCAACCGGAATACCTTCGGTGATGCAGGTGATGAACGGAATTTCCGCTTCGATCGCTTCGATGATCGCGTCTGCGGCACCAGCCGGTGGAACGTAGATCACGGATGCGTCCGCACCGGTCTTTTCCTTGGCTTCAGCAACGGTTGCGAAGATCGGCAGGGCTTCGCCCTTGGAACCAGTCCAGTTGGTGCCGCCCTTGGAAGGATGAATACCGCCGACCATCTGCGTGCCGTAGTAAGCAAGCGCCTGTTCGGTGTGGAAGGTACCGGTCTTGCCGGTCAGACCCTGAACGAGGATCTTCGTGTCTTTATTGACGAGAATAGACATTATTTCCGGTCCTTCAATTAGCCGTTGATCGCCGCGACGATCTTCTTGGCTGCGTCGTCCAGATCGTCAGCAGCCGTAATCGCAAGGCCAGATTCGTTCAGAAGCTTCTTGCCAAGCTCGACGTTGGTGCCTTCGAGGCGAACGACGAGTGGAACCTGCAAGCCGACTTCCTTCACTGCGGCGATAACGCCTTCAGCGATGACGTCGCACTTCATGATGCCGCCGAAGATGTTGACGAGGATGCCCTCGACCTTCGGGTCTGCGGTGATGATCTTGAAGGCCGCAGCAACCTTCTCCTTGCCAGCGCCACCGCCGACGTCGCAGAAGTTTGCAGGCTCTTTGCCGTACAGCTTGATGATGTCCATCGTTGCCATGGCAAGACCGGCGCCGTTGACCATGCAGCCGATGTTGCCATCGAGAGCAACGTAGGCGAGGTCCCACTTGGAGGCTTCGATTTCCTTGGCGTCTTCTTCGGTCTCGTCGCGCAGAGCCTTGACGTCGTCATGGCGGAACAGCGCGTTGCCGTCGAAGGACATCTTGGCATCGAGAACGCGCAGATGGCCATTTTCCATGACGATCAGCGGGTTGACTTCGAGGAGAGCCATGTCCTTCTCAACGAAGGCCTTGTAGAGCGCAGGGAAGAGCGCCTTGGCGTCTTCGGCAGCAGCACCTTCCAGAGCAAGCGCGCCGGAAATCTTGGCAACGTCGTCAGCCGTGACACCGGCTTCCGGGTTGATGGCGATAGTGTGAATCTTCTCAGGCGTGTCGTGCGCAACAGCTTCGATGTCCATGCCGCCTTCGGTGGAAACCACGAAAGCAACCTGACCGACGGAGCGATCAACCAGCAGCGAGCAGTAGAGTTCGCGAGCGATGTCTGCGCCATCTTCGATATAGAGACGGTTGACCTGCTTGCCAGCATCGCCGGTCTGCGCCGTTACCAGCGTGTTGCCGAGCATGTCCTTGGCGTGAGCCACGACTTCTTCGATGGACTTGGCAAGGCGAACGCCGCCCTTTGCGTCCGGACCGAGTTCCTTGAACTTGCCCTTGCCGCGACCACCAGCATGAATCTGGCTCTTGACGACATAGAGCGGGCCAGGAAGCTGCTTAGCAGCAGCTTCGGCTTCTTCGACCTTGAGGATAGCAACCCCTTCGGCCACCGGCGCACCAAAGCCCTTCAGAAGAGCCTTGGCCTGATATTCATGAATATTCATGGATTATTCCCTGTTTAAAGCCAGAAAGGCAATTACTTCAGCGAAGGCGCGATGTTGACGCAGGCTTCGCAAAGACCGGCAACGGCACCGACAGACTTCTGGAAGGCTGCTTCCTCGTCCTTGTTGAGTTCGATTTCGATGATGCGCTCGATGCCGCCTGCACCGATAACAGTCGGCACGCCGACATACATGTCGTTGACGCCGTACTGGCCAGACAGGTAGGCCGCAGCAGGCAGAACGCGCTTCTTGTCCTTCAGGTAGGATTCAGCCATCTCGATAGCGGAAGCAGCAGGCGCGTAGTACGCAGAACCGGTCTTCAGCAGGCCGACGATTTCCGCACCGCCATCACGGGTGCGCTGAACGATCTCTTCGAGACGCTCTGCGGAAACCCAGCCAAGCTTTACGAGGTCGGTCAGCGGAATGCCGGCAACCGTGGAGTAGCGTGTCAGCGGAACCATGGTGTCGCCGTGGCCACCGAGAACGAATGCCGTGACGTCTTCAACGGAAACGTTGAATTCTTCGGACAGGAACAGACGGAAACGGGCGCTATCCAGAACGCCAGCCATGCCGACGACCTTGTTCTTTGGCAGGCCGGAGAACTTCTGCAGAGCCCAGACCATCGCGTCCAGCGGGTTGGTGATGCAGATGACGAAAGCGTTCGGGGCATATTTCTTGATGCCAGCGCCGACCTGCTCCATGACCTTGAGGTTGATGCCGAGAAGGTCATCGCGGCTCATGCCGGGCTTGCGGGCAACACCTGCGGTGACGATGCAGACGTCCGCGCCTTCAATGGCAGCGTAGTCGGACGCACCGGTGAGCTTGGCATTGAAGCCTTCGACTGGGCCGGACTGGGCGATATCGAGGCCCTTACCCTGTGGAATGCCATCGGCAATATCGAAGAGGACGATGTCGCCCAATTCCTTCAGGCTGGCGAGATGCGCCAACGTGCCACCGATCATGCCAGAACCAATAAGTGCGATTTTTTTGCGAGCCATCGAATGCTTCCTCTAGCGCTTCAACATCAATTTCACCGCGAGCGTGCACGGCTTAAATTGTCGCACTCGGCTTAGACTTATTGGCTAAAAATGGCAACAGATTCTTTTATGACTAGTTTTTTCAATCGTTTAGATGTTAAAATTCTTACGTAAACGTAAGAGATTATGTCATCAAAACGTCAAGCAGCCTGCCGTTTGTCGTTGTGCAGGGCAAGATAATCCGCGCTGCGCATCTCGAAAAGCCGGGATGCAGTTCTATCGAACTCGAAACCTTCCGTACCTTTCCGGGTTCCCAGAAGCTCCTCCGGCATGGCGGCAGCAGACGCAAATAGCCGAACCGTGTGGTCGTAAAGCGCATCTATAAGGATGATGAAACGCTTCGTTTCGTTGCGACGGTCCGCATTCAGAAATGGGATATGGTCGACGAAGATCGTATCGAAGCGGTCGGCAATCGCCAGAAAGTCTGCAGCGCCCAGAGGCTTTTCGCAAAGGTCCCTGAACGTGAATCGCGCCACGCGTCCCGCAGCCTTGGGAACGAGGATGGACCGGCCCTTCATCTCGATTTCCGTAGGCGCCACGATCTGCCCGGCAGTCAGGTGGTGCCAAGCCATGTCCATGGCCTGATCGGCAGCACCGTCCAGCGGCGTCACATAGACCGGAAGGCTCTTCACCTTCTCCATGCGGTAATCGATGGGACTATCGAGAGAAACCACCTCGACATGCTTCTTCAGCAGATCGACAAAGGGCAGGAACAGGCCGCGATTGAGGCCGTCCTTGTAGAGATTGTCCGGCACGACGTTCGATGTTGTGACCAGCGTGCAGCCATTGGCAAAGAGTTCGGTAAACAGCCGCGCAAGGATCATCGCGTCGGCAATATCCGTTACGGTGAATTCATCGAAGCACAGCAATTCGGCCTCGGCCAGAATTTGCGCCGCGACAGGCGGGATGGGGTCTGCCTGTTTCGTTTCCCCGGCCTTGAGTTTCTGCCGATGGGCATGGACCCGATTATGAACATCGGCCATGAATTCATGAAAATGGCAGCGACGCTTCTTCTCGACCGGCGCCATGTGAAAGAACATGTCCATCAGCATGGTCTTGCCGCGGCCGACGCTGCCATGAACATAGAGGCCTTTGACGGGAGGAGCCGACGCCGCCTTGCGCGCGAACATCCAGCCCAGCGCGCTCTTCTTCTTGGCAGGTTTGCGCAGCTTCAGGTCAGCCAGAATCCTGTCCAGATGCGCCGCCACGTCCAGCTGGGCTGCGTCCGCCTTCAGCTCGCCAGATGCCGTCAATGCGTTGAGCTGTTCAACGACACTATGATTATAGGCGGGCACTGGCTGCATGGAGAAAAGCTCCGCACGCAGGCGCTAAAAGCACCCACGTCGATAATATCAACGGCTCAGGCTGAGAGGCTGACCATTATTGGTCGTACCGTCATAACGAGCATCGGAGGTCTTGTAGACACGACCGATCGTATCACCCGAGCGGTTCTTGAACTGGACCATCTTGCCGGAGACTTCCCAAGAGCCCATCGCGGTCAGGTCGCCCGTGCAACCGCGCGTGCCGCCACGCGAACCGCTACCCAGATTGGTCAGCGTCAGGAACATGTCGCAATTGGCGCCACCATTGGAAACGCGCCAGTTGCCGACCATCGATTCCTTGGTGACATCGAGAGCCGTCGTCGGTGCAGCCGACGCCACATTCATGCTGCCGGGAGCGTTGCCAGCGGGTGCCGTCGGGAACTGCGACGCACCACCGGGCGGCGGCAGGTTGCCGGACTGAACGGACGGTACAGGCTGAGCCTGCAGAGGAGGCGTATAACCCGGACCACTGTTCTGGTTGCTGCTGTAGTCATAAGAGGTACGCTGGCAACCGGCGAGGCCGATAACGACCGCAAGGCCTGTCACCACATATCTGAATTGCATCTCAAGCTCCCGATTCTCTGCGCCTTCGGAAAGACAGTGTCTACACAAAACGGCTGAATTATTACCAAAGCCTTAGCTAACGCAAGACACAGCAACGATAATTGCCATTTCACTCGAATTTTATGGAAGTTTGTGTACTGCCTTCCCTACAGACAAGCCGCGACTTGTGGCCGCGGCTTGTACAACTTCTAGACTGGCAAGCAACGATCAAACGCGCCGCTCGACCATCATCTTCTTGATTTCGGCAATTGCCTTGGCCGGGTTCAGACCCTTCGGGCAAGCCTGTGCGCAGTTCATGATCGTGTGGCAGCGATAAAGGCGGAAGGGGTCTTCTAGGTTGTCGAGACGCTCACCCGTCGCTTCATCGCGGCTATCGATCAGCCAGCGATAGGCCTGCAGCAGAACGGCTGGACCAAGGTAGCGGTCGCCATTCCACCAGTAGCTCGGACAGGATGTGGAGCAGCAGGCACACAGAATGCACTCATACAGACCATCCAGCTTGAGACGGTCTTCATGGCTCTGCTTCCATTCCTTGGCAGGCGTCGGAGATACCGTCTTCAGCCATGGCTCGATAGAACGGTGCTGGGCGTAGAAGTTCGACAGATCCGGAACCAGATCCTTCACCACAGGCATGTGCGGCAGAGGATAGACCTTCACCGTGCCGTTGATCTCTTCCATGCCCTTGGTGCAGGCCAGCGTGTTCGTGCCGTCGATATTCATCGCGCAGGAACCGCAAATGCCTTCGCGACAGGAACGGCGCAGCGTCAGCGTCGGGTCGATATTGTTCTTGATGTACAAAAGTGCATCGAGAACCATCGGGCCGCAATCATCGACATCGATGTAATAAGTATCGATACGCGGGTTCTGACCGTCGTCAGGGTTCCAGCGATACACCCGGTATTCGCGAACATTCTTCGCGCCTGCTGGCTTCGGCCAGACCTTACCTTCGGTCATCTGAGAGTTTTTGGGGAGAGCAAGTTCAACCATGATCAGTCTTCATCCTCGTCGTCGGCGATCGCCGTCATAAGATCGTTGTTTTCCTCGATACGGAGCATTCGAATGTCTTTCACAGACGGCTGAAACCAATCGTACTTGCGAGAAAGTTTCTGGATCACTGTGACGCATTTAACGGCGTCGATGATTTCGGGATCGCCGAAATAGGTGCGTCCTTGTTTCCACTCGAAACCGCGTGCGGTCAGGAAGCGCCTAATGTCGGCATATGCGTTGTTGGAATTGTTACCATGATAAAGCTGGTTCAGGGTTTCCTGATCCAGATCGAAAACGACGGCATACATTCTTCCGCTCCTCGAGCGATTATGTCCTATCATGTTCATGGCGATATCCTTTCCACCGCCAATCTAACACAGTTCCTCACATCAGTAGACACGAGCCTTGGGCTCGATCTTTTTGGGATCGATACCATCGGCAATGAGTTCGGTGTGGACCGGGCGGTAGTCGAGCTTTACGTCGCCTTCAGGGCTTACCCAGGCAAGCGTATGCTTGCGCCAGTTGACGTCGTCACGACCGGCAAATGCGCCTTCGGTGAAGTCCTCACGCGCATGGCTGCCACGGCTTTCCTTGCGGGCTTCGGCGCCGTAAACCGTGGTGATGGCGTTGGCCATCAGGTTCTCGAGCTCGAGCGTTTCGACCAGATCGGAGTTCCAGACCATGGAGCGGTCCGTAACCTTGATATCGGGCAGTTCCTTCCAGATGGCAGACAGACGCTGGCAACCGCTTTCCAGCGATTCCTGCGTGCGGAACACGGCAGCGTCTTCCTGCATGGCGCGCTGCATCTTGTCACGCAGCACCGCCGTCGGCGTGCTGCCGTTGGCAAAGCGCAGACGGTCGAAGCGTTCCATGATCTTGTCGCAGGCAACCGTGTTGAGGGCCGGAACCGGCTCATCGCGATTGATGACCTGAGCAGCGCGGATCGCAGCCGCACGACCGAAGACCACAAGGTCGATCAGCGAGTTGGAGCCGAGACGGTTTGCACCGTGCACGGAGGCGCAACCGGCTTCACCCACAGCCATCAGGCCGGGCGAGATGCGGCCCGGATTTTCGCTGTCGGCGTTCAGCACTTCACCCCAATAGTTGGTCGGAATGCCGCCCATATTGTAGTGAACCGTCGGCAGAACCGGGATCGGCTCGCGCGTCACATCGACGCCTGCGAAAATCTTGGCGCTTTCCGAAATACCTGGCAGACGCTCATGCAGAACAGCCGGATCGAGGTGATCCAAGTGAAGGAAGATGTGGTCCTTGTTCTTGCCAACGCCACGGCCTTCGCGGATTTCCATGGTCATGCAGCGGGACACGACGTCACGCGATGCCAGGTCCTTGGCCGATGGTGCGTAACGCTCCATGAAGCGCTCGCCCTCGGAATTGACGAGGTAACCGCCTTCACCGCGTGCACCCTCGGTAATCAGGCAGCCAGCGCCGTAGATACCGGTCGGGTGGAACTGAACGAATTCCATGTCCTGAAGCGGAAGCCCGGCGCGTGCGACCATGCCGCCGCCATCACCCGTGCAGGTATGCGCGGACGTGGCGGAGAAGTAGGCGCGGCCATAACCGCCGGTCGCGAGAACGACCATCTTGGCGGAGAAACGGTGAATGCTGCCGTCATCGAGGTTCCAGGCAACGACACCCGTGCAGCGACCGTCATCGGACATGATGAGATCGAGCGCGAAATATTCGATGAAGAATTCGGCATTGTTGCGCAGCGACTGGCCATAAAGCGTATGCAGAATGGCGTGGCCGGTACGGTCGGCAGCAGCGCAGGTGCGCTGTACCGGCGGGCCTTCGCCGTAATTCTGCATGTGGCCGCCGAATGGGCGCTGGTAAATCTTGCCTTCGGCATTACGCGAGAAGGGAACGCCGTAGTGCTCAAGCTCATAGACCGCCTTAGGCGCTTCCATGGCGAGATACTGCATGGCGTCCACGTCGCCCAGCCAGTCGGAGCCCTTTACGGTGTCGTAAAGGTGCCACTGCCAACAGTCGGGCGTCATGTTGACGAGCGAAGCGGCAATGCCGCCCTGCGCTGCAACGGTGTGCGAACGGGTTGGGAAAACCTTGGTGATGCAGGCGGTCTTGAAACCCTGCTCGGCCATGCCGAGGGTTGCGCGCAAGCCTGCGCCGCCAGCGCCCACGACGATCACGTCATAGGAGTGGTCGACGTAGGTATAGGCCTTACCGTTCTGAGAAGGTGAACTGATCGATGCCATGACGGTTTATCCTGCGAATGCGATTTTCAGAACGGCGAAGAGACAGAGACCGCCTACGACCACCGCGAAGAAGATATTGAGCATCAGAAGAACGAGCTTCGGAACTTCCGCATGCACGTAATCTTCGATGATGACCTGCATTCCGAGCTTCATATGGATAAGGCCCGAGATGACGACCAGTCCCATAATGACTGCGACCAGCGGGTTCGACAGGGCCGAAACGACAACTTCGTAAGGTGCGCCGCCATAGATGACCAGAAAGCCGACGAAGAAGATCAGAAGCGGAACATTGGCGACGGCTGTCAGCCGCTGGCGCCAGAAATGTTCCGTACCTTCCTTGGCGGAGCCGAGACCGCGAACCTTGCCGAGAGGTGTACGCATATCCATGATAATATCTCCTCAGCGCACGATCAGGGCGACAACCCAGATCAGCGCGGTCAGACAGATCGAAACGACGAAGGATGCCTTGGCGAGCTTTGTGGTAAAATGCTTCTCGAAGCCGTGTCCGAGATCCCACATGAAGTGACGCAGGCCGCCGAGCATGTGGTGAACCAGTGCCCAGGTGTAGCCGACGAGGATGAGCTTGCCGATGAGCGTACCCATGGCCCACTGGACCCATGCATAAGCATCGACGCCGGACGCCGTTGCGATCAGCCACCAGGCGACCAGAAGCGTGCCGAAATACAGGGCACCACCCGTGACGCGATGGATGATCGATGCCACCATGGTCGGAATCGGCTTGTAGATTTGAAGATGCGGCGACAGCGGCCGATTATTTGTCGTATTCGCCATATGAACCTCACGGCGTTTCCTGGCGCGACCTGAAGCCGGCGCCCCCAAAACAACGCACATGACGAAAGAATGTGCATTGCACCAACCGCGACCTTTAATCGCACGAGCGCATCACGACAAGCACAATCGGCAGCCGTTTTGAATTTAATCGATTGTGTTTTGAAATTTCTGCGTGATTTTTTGGATCGAAAATAAAATAGCAAGCGTTTCCAATCAAGAAAAGGATTAATTTCTTACGTAAGCGTAAGAAATTCGACGCACTGATTTTCACGCCTAGCGACAAAATCCAGAGGGAGAAACTCATGTTGAAGCGCGTTCTTTTGTCCGTAACAACCGTCTTCGCTGCGGTTTGTTCCGGCTTTATTCCGGCGAAAGCGGGTGACTATCACAGCCATTCTTATGGACAGCGTCCCCATTGGCAAGCGAAACAATCGGTCGTTGGCGGCGATGGCCTGTCCTCTTATGTGAGCCGGATTGGAACCTATGCAGGGGGAATTTCCGCGGTACGCTTCAAGCGAAACGGAATTTACTTTTCTGCCGACGGTGGTGGCGCATACCTTCCCGTGCCGGGGCGGATCGACGCAGTTGGACCTCGCATCATTCACGTGAATGAGCGCAGTGCCGACGCCAGTTGTTCTTACGAGGCAGGCGTTAGCGTGATCAGACCGTGATCTGCGTTTCGCTCACGTAAAACGCCAGACGGTCGTTTTCTTGACATCACTGTCTTCCAGCGCCCGCGTAACAGGGACTTGGTAGGTGGCACAGGCTTCAAGCTGCGCTTTAGGCAAATAGGCCCGCCCGGGGTCTCCGACCAGAACGCGGATGCCCTTGGAGGCAAGCGAAGAAAGCCAGGGAAGTAGTGCCCCGGCGAAATCCCGATCGTAAAACACGTCACCGGCCAGCAGCACATCGGCAGCAATCTCTTCGCCGATAATATTTGCAGAAGAGGCCTTGAGCTGGACGCCGTTGATCGCGGCATTCATGAGAATAGCGCTTTTCGCCCAAGGGTCGATATCCACTGCCAGAACCTCGGTAGCACCGGTCATGGAGGCTGCAATTGCGACGAGCCCTGACCCACTGGCAAAATCGACCACGCGCTTGCCCGCCACCTCGTCAGGATGATCGAGAATATAGCGCGCAAGCCCCTGCCCGCCTGCCCATGCAAAGGCCCAGAAAGGCGGCGGCAAGCCGATCTCCTCCAGTTCCTCTTCCGTCTTCAGCCACAGTTCATGTGCTTCGCTTGCCAGATGCAGCCGGATTTCCGGCACATGCGGCGGCGACATGACGCTTGTATTGGAGCGGATGAATTCTTCGGGATCGGTTTTCAAGAAGAGCCTTTCGAGTTGACGTGTAGAGGCTGTTGCAATCAAGCCCGAAAGGTAGCGATATTAGTCGGACGAGCGTGGCGGATCTTTGAGCTCTGCCATCCGGCAGACCTCGAAATATTCCTCTTCGGTCACCGGCTGCACGGAAAGGCGCATGGAGGTGACGAGCGACATTTCGGAAAGGTTCGGATTGGCCTTGACCGCTTTCAGAGATACCGGCTTCGGCACATCGCAGACGGCCTTAATATGCACGCAGTCCCAGCGCGCATCGCCCTCGGCAGATGAATCCGGTTTCGACAATTCGCAGACTTCCACGATGCCGACGACTTCGAGACCTTCGTTGGAATGATAGAAGAAACCTTTATCACCAAGCTTCATGGCGCGCATATTGTTGCGGGCCTGATAGTTGCGCACGCCGGTCCATTCCTCGCCAGCTTGGCCCTTGGCCTTCTGCTGTTCCCAGGACCATGTGTCGGGTTCGGATTTGAAAAGCCAATAATTCGCCATGCTCTTCATGCTCCCGGATTGTTGAAAACCCAATTATAAGGCTTCACATCCACGCTCTCGAACAGGCCAGCCTTGGCGTAAGGATCGGCATCCGCCAAAGCGCGCGCCGCATCGATATCAGCGGCTTCGACAATGACGAGGCTGCCATTCGGCTTGCCATCCGCATCCAGAAAAGGACCGGCGATCTTCAGCGTGCCCTCGGCATTGAGCTTATTGAGATGCTCCAGATGGGCTGGGCGCGTGTACATACGCACGTTCAAATGGCCGGGCTTATCCTTGCAGATGAAGGCAAACAGCATTTTCGTCTCCTCTTGTGTCCATCCACTATTCGGTGGTGATGGGCCGTGTCATCAATTGTTGCATGGCGGTGCGAATATCCAGACGCCCGTCGATGATGGCCGCGACAGCATCCGTAACCGGCATCTCGATGCCCCTCTCCGCCGCCAGACGGGATGCGACGGAGGCCGCATAGGCGCCTTCCACCAGCCCGCCATGAAAGGCACCGGGATTGCCCCCCTGCCCAAGCGAAATGCCGAAGCGCAGATTGCGCGACTGATGGCTCGTCGCGGTAAGGACGAGATCGCCAAGACCCGAAAGCCCGCGCACCGTATCCGCCATGCCACCCATGGCGACAACGAGCCGGGACATTTCCGCAAGCCCGCGCGAAATGAGGGCGGCCCGGGCGGAATCTCCAAGCCCCGCGCCTTCGACTATACCCGCCGCGATGGCCAGCACGTTTTTCAAGGCTCCGCCGAGTTGAACGCCGATACGGTCCGTCGAAGCATAGAGCCTGAATGTCTGGCCGGAAATCGTCTGCGCCAGCCGCTCCGCAATTCCAGAATCGCGAGCAGCAATGGCCATGGCGGTCGGAAGCCCCTTGGCGATATCCGAGGCGAAACCGGGACCGGAGAGAACGCCAACCGCATGATGCGGCAGTTCTTTTTCAAGAACATCCGTCAGCAGCTGCCCCGACGACCGGTCGATGCCCTTGGCGCAAGTGACGATTACGGCATCCTTAGCCAGATAAGGACCGTAGTGACGCGCCGCATCTGCTTGAGCCTGCGAAGGCATGGCGAAAAGGACGATGCCCGCATTTTGCAGGATCTCAGGGTCGGCGGAATATTTCAGCGTATCGGGCAGCTCGATGCCGGGAAGCGCAGCATCATGCACGCCATCCGCCTGCAAATCCGCGATCAGCGCAGGATCGCGCCCGAGCAATGTCACATCGTGGCGATTTTCCAGCGCGACGACAACCGCAATCGCCGTTCCAAACGCACCGGCACCGATGACGACAACGTTTTCGCGCGTGCTCATGCCTTCGCTCCCCGCTTGCCGAAGCCGATCAATGTCTGCGCCTGCGCATCGAGCGGCCAGCGCGAACGCGGCTGCGTATCGAGACTATCGGGCTCCATGCCCTCCGCCATGCGCTCTAGCCCCGCCCATGCAATCATCGCCGCATTGTCGGTGCAGAGCTTGAGCGGCGGGGCGATGAAGCGGAATTTGTGCTTGTCGCAAAGGTCCTGAAGCGTGCGGCGGATTTCCTGATTGGCCGCCACCCCACCGGCAACGACGAGCGCTGACCCGCCCTCCACATTCGGGAAAGTCTCGGTAAAGCGCTGAAGCCCGCGCCCGATGCGATCCCTCAGCGTGCGGGAAACCGCCTTCTGGAAGGAGGCGCAAATGTCGGAAATATCCTGTTCAGATAGCGGCGCGATGGCGGTCGCCGCTTGCCGGACGGCGGTCTTAAGACCGGAAAAGGAGAAGTCGAGCCTCGCCTCACCCACCATGGGGCGCGGCAGGGGAAAGCGATCCGGATTGCCGTTCGCAGCAGCCTTTTCCACCGCTGGGCCGCCAGGATAGGGAAGACCAAGCAGCTTTGCTGTCTTGTCGAATGCTTCGCCCAGCGCATCGTCAATCGTCGTTCCCCAGCGCTCGTACTGGCCAACGCCACGAACGAGGATCAGCTGCGTATGGCCGCCGGAGACGAGCAGCATGAGATAAGGGAAAGAAAGACCGTCCGTCAGCCGTGCCGTCAGCGCGTGGCCTTCAAGGTGGTTGATGGCATAGAGCGGCTTGTTCGCCGCCCTGGCAATCGCCTTGCCCGTCATCAGACCGACGATCAGCCCGCCGATCAGGCCGGGACCCGACGTCGCGGCAACTGCGTCGATGTCCTTCAGCGTCACGCCAGCTTCCGCCAGCGCCTCATCGATCAGCGTATCGAGCGCCTCGACATGGGCACGGGCAGCGATTTCCGGCACGACACCGCCATAGGCGCTATGCTCTTCCAGCTGCGACAAAACGACGTCGGAGACGATCTCGCCACGGCCGTCAGCACGCCTGATCACAATGGATGCAGCGGTTTCGTCACAACTGGTCTCGATGCCGAGAATACGAAGAAAGGAGGTCATCAGCGGGTTCGTTGATTGCGGTGCTTTTGAAACTTAGGTACGAACACCTCCGGTAACAACGGATAGATACGGATGCAAACAAAACCTTTCCGAATCGGCACGCGCGGCAGCCCTTTGGCGCTGGCGCAGGCATTCGAAACGCGCGACCGGCTGGTGGCAGCGCATGGCTTGCCGCCGGAGATGTTCGAAATCGTGCCGCTTTCCACCAAAGGCGACCGCATGACGGACCGCCCACTGTCCGAGATCGGCGGGAAAGGCCTGTTCACGGAAGAGCTGGAAGCCCAGCTTCTTTCAGGCGACCTCGATTTTGCCGTTCACTCTTCCAAGGATATGGCAACGAAGCTACCGGAAGGCCTGCAGCTTTCCGCTTTTCTTCCCCGCGAAGATGTGCGCGATGCCTTCATTGGCAGAGCCGCGCCGCGCCTCATTGAACTCCCGCATGGCGCAACGGTCGGCTCCGCCTCTCTGCGCCGTCAGGCCCTGATCCGCCGCCTGCGTCCAGATATCAACGTCATCATTTTCCGCGGGCTGGTCGATACGCGCCTGCGCAAGCTGGAAGAAGGCCAGGCCGATGCGACGCTGCTCGCATTCGCCGGATTGAAGCGGCTGAGCAAGGAAGATGTGCCGACCGAGCTTCTGGACCCGACCGAATTTCCGCCCGCACCGGCGCAAGGCGCAATCGGCATAGAATGTCGTATCGGAGACGAGCGCGTCCACGATCTCCTCTCCGCCATCAATGACGTGCCGACCTATGATGCCGTTTCCTGCGAACGCGCGTTTCTCGCAGCACTTGATGGTTCATGCCGCACACCGATTGCGGGATATGCGACCTGCGAAGGTGATGAGCTTTATTTTCACGGCCTTATCCTGACACCTGATGGTCAGATAGAACACGGCGTGGAGGTTTCGGGCAAACGGTCCGAGGCGGACACATTCGGACGCAAGGCTGGCGAAAAAGTCCGCGCCGCTGCGGGCCCCGGTTTCTTTGAAAGCTGGACCTGACCATGCGCGTCGTCGTCACCCGCCCTGAACGTTCGGGGAAAAAGACGGCGGCGCATTTGCGCCAGCGCGGATATGATCCGGTTATGCTGCCGCTCACCTACCCCGTCTATCATCGCGAAGCTGTAAGGGACGCATTCCAACGGCCACCGGCAGCGCTGGCTGTGACCAGTGCCGAGGCCTTGCGCGCCTTGCAGACATTCGACCTCGATCTCGCCGATCAATTTCCACGCCCATTGTTTGCCGTCGGTGCAGCAACCGCATCCGTCGCCAACGACATGGGCTTCCAAAACATCCTCACCGGCGAAGGTGACGGGCGTGCCCTTGCGAAGCTCATAGAGAAAGCGAAGCTGGAAGGACCAGTGCTTTATCTGGCGGGAAGGCCGCGCGAAGGCGGGTTCGAGGAAACCTTGGCGTCTATAGATATCGAAATGAAGATTGCCGAAATCTACGAAATGCAGGCGGTGCCATGGAAAAGGGACGCCGTTGAAGCCGTTTTGCAAGAACCAGCCGATGCGGTTTTGCTTTATTCCAGAGAGACAGCGCGAATCTTCTTCGACCTTACAAATGCGATGACTCTCGACAATTTTCTCCACCACAGCGCATTCATCTGCATGAGCGAAAAGGTTCTCTCCGCCGTGCCCGAACGGTTTCATGAGAAAGCCGTCGCCAGCTCGGTGCCGAGCGAAGCAGCAATGTTCGAACTTCTGGACCGTCTTGCGGGAACCTAATTCCGTCTCGCCTCTTTCCTTTGCCACCATCACTGACTAGGTTTAGTTCGTGGCGACACTCCATGTCTTATGCAGGGCAAGAGGTATGTTGCCACCGCGACGCGAGCAACATGTAAGGCAGAATGAGGTTGTCATGGTATCGGGAAAGCCGCCACGCCACTCCAAGTCCAAAGCCGAGCCGGTCACGATAGACCTGGACGCCAAAGACGTGACGGATGTCAGCAAGGGAGGCGAGCCGACGGCAGCCGATGCTCCCGCGAAAACCTCTCCAGTCGATGCAAAGCCGGACTTAGCTGCTGACCCGATCAAAGACACCGCGAAGAAGGACGAGACGCCGAAGCCGATCTGGGACCAGCCGGTCAAGCCACCAATCGAACCGGAACCCAATGTGAGCACGACGGAAGACGTTAAGCCCACAGCAACGGCAGCGGCATCATCCGGCCCTGAAAAGCTCTCCGCCACCGTTCCGCCAAAGCCTGCCTCCACTGAGAATACGGCTGACCCGCTAAAGAGCGCTGCACCGAAAACCGACATTCCAAAAAGCGATCCGCTCAAAACCGAACCGCCCAAGGCGCAAACTTCGGTACCTCCGTCTTCTGCGCGAAGTTCCGCAAGCGCCAGCGCAAGCAGTGCGACGTCCAATGAAAAGAAGAACGCCGGTAATTCCGGTCTGATCGCCGCTGGCACCGCTGGCGGCCTGATTGCGCTTCTTGCAGCCGGAAGCATGCAATATGCAGGATATCTGCCGCCCTTCTCATCCGGCGGCGGCTCTTCGGATGAACTGAATGCTTTGAAATCGCAGGTCGCCAATCTGCAGCAACAGGTAGCCAGCGCGCCGCAAGCAGCTGGCGATACGTCTGCGCTCGAGCAGCGCATCGCGACGCTGGAAAGCTCCACGTCCTCCAGCGGCGATCTTTCCGGAAAAGTGACGCAGCTTGAAAGCACGGTTGCCGCTCTTCAATCCGAGCGCTCCGCACAGGATGAGAAGACGGCGGAATTGACGCGCCGCCTCACCGACGCGGAGACCAAGATCAACGAGCCGCGTGATGATATAGAAGTTGCACGCGCTATCGCTTCCGCAGGGCTGAAAGCCGCCATTGATCGCGGCGGTCCGTTCCTGACCGAGCTCGATACGCTGTCACGCGTAACGCCCGATGATCCCTCCATCCAGTCCCTTCGCCCGTTTGCCAATACCGGTGTTCCCTCGCGCGCGGAACTGACCCGCAACTTCCCGGATGTGGCAAACGCCATGCTGGATTCGCTTCGGCAGTCCGACCCCAACCAGAGCATCGTGGATCGCCTTGCCGAAAGCGCCATGTCGCTGGTCAAGGTGCGCCCTGTCGGTAATGTAGAGGGCGAAGGCGCAGAAGCGAAGATTGCCCGCATGGAAGACAAGCTTCGCAATGGCGACCTCAAGGGCGCCGCTTTGGAATGGGATGGCCTGCCAGAGCCCGCAAAGACCGCCTCCGCTGACTATAAGAAGTCTCTGGACGCGCGCATACAGGTGGAGAATCTGGTCAACAGTACCTTGACCCGCGCCATCACCACCACCGGCCAGCAGGGGTAAGACATGACCAGAATTGTTAGCTTCGTCGTCATCGTCCTCCTCATCGGCTTCGGTTTTTCCTGGCTTGCAGACCGCCCCGGCGTTCTCGCCATCACCTGGCAGGGCCAGTTGATCGAAATGAGCCTCATGGTCGCCGCTTCCATGGTGGCGGCGCTCGTCGCCGTCGTCATGATCGTTTGGTGGATGTTCAACACCTTGTGGAATTCCCCGCATGCCGCCCGTCGTTATTTCCGCGCGCGCAAGCGGGATCGCGGTTATCAGGCGCTTTCGACCGGCCTTATCGCAGCAGGCGCAGGCAATGCGACGCTGGCCCGCAAGATGACGGCTCGCACGCAGGGTCTTCTCAGCGCGGATCAGGAACCGCTCATCCACCTTCTGGAGGCTCAGGCTGATCTCATCGAAGGCAAATACGATGCGGCCCGACGCAAGTTCGAAGCGATGGCCAACGATCCCGAAACGCGGGAACTTGGTCTACGCGGTCTTTACATCGAAGCACGCCGACAGGGTGCGGATGAAGCGGCCCTGCAATATGCCGAGGACGCGGCCAAGAACGCGCCTTACCTGCCGTGGGCTGCGCAGGCGACGCTTGAAAGCAAATGCCGCAATGGCGAGTGGGATGACGCGATCCGTCTTCTCGATCAGCAGAAAGCAGCCCACGTTATCGAGCGCGGAGAAGCCGAGCGTCTGAAAGCCGTTCTGCTGACGGCAAAGGCAGAAGAGAAGCTGGAGAGCGATCCCAAAGGCGCACGCGATGACGCCCTACAAGCGCTCAAGCTCTCCAAGGCTCTGGTTCCGGCAGCCCTTATCGCCGCAAAATCCTATCTGCGTGAAGATAATCTGCGCAAGGCAGCTTCGGTGCTCGAACCCGTCTGGAAGGCTGGCCCGCACCCGCAGATCGCTCAAGCCTATGTTCGCGCCCGTAGCGGCGATACGGCTATCGACCGGCTAAAGCGCGCCGAGCGGCTTGAGAGCCTCAAGCCGAATAACATCGAGTCTCTCTTCGCCGTCGCACAGGCAGCGCTTGCCGCGCAGGATTTCGCCAAGGCACGCGCCAAGGCGCAGGCCGCCGCCCGCATCGATCCGCGCGAAAGCGTTTTCCTGCTGCTTGCTGATATAGAAGAGGCGGAGAGCGGCGATCAGGGCCGCGTGCGCCACTGGATGTCGCAAGCCCTTCGCGCCCCGCGCGATCCGGCTTGGGTGGCGGACGGCGTGGTGTCGGAAAAATGGCTTCCGGTCTCACCCGTCTCGGGTCGTCTGGACGCGTTTGAATGGAAAGTGCCATTCGGCCAGCTTGAAGGGCCGGTGGAAGACGTCAGCGTCGACAACGCACTCGCATCATTGCCAGAGGTCGCCAAGCCGGAAATCCGTGAAAAGATCATCGAAATTCCTGTCCCGGTAAAAGCTCAGACGCCACCGCCAGCAACTTCTGCCGTAGAAAAAGAAACGCCAGTGAAGGCAGAACCGGCAAAGGCGCCGGAGCCTGCCAAAGCCGAGCCGAAAAAATCGGAAGAAGCCGTTCCATTTTTCGGCGGCCTGCCAGACGATCCCGGCGTGAAGAAACCCGCAGGCGAACCGGACGAGAAGACCCGCCTCAAACTGTTCTAACAACTTTCAAGGAGAGCCATGCTCGAACGTATCCAGTCATTCTTCCAGAACCTCGCGCATGGAAGCTCGTCCAAGGAATTTCAGCCGGACGATCTGCGCGTTGCCATTGCAGCCCTCTGTTTTCAGGTGATGGAAGCTGACGGAACCGTTTCTAAGGTCGAGCGGCAGCGCCTGCGTGAGCTTCTTCAGGAACATTACGGCTTAAGCTCCGGCAAGCTGGATGCGTTGATGGAGGCGGGCCTAGAGGCGGGCAAGGAGGCGGTGGACTACTACCGTTTCACCACCGATATTCGCCGCCATCTGGATGAAGATCAGCGTATCGAACTCATCGGCATTCTCTGGGATATCGTCTATGCGGATGGCGAACGCAACGAGATGGAAGACCATGTGATCTGGCGCGTTGCCGATCTGCTTGGCGTCTCCGTGCGGGACCGTGTCCTGCAACGGCAACAGGCGGAAGGTCACAAGACCATCGCCGGTGAAAGCGAAAACGAGAAAGATGTTGTTTGATCCGTCCCGTCAAAGGGGCACGCAGAAAAGCATATTGATCGTCCTCCATCAGGAACGCTCCACGCCCGGTCGGGTCGGGCAGATGCTGGTGGAGAAGGGCTATAGTCTCGATATCCGGCGACCAGCGCTCGGAGACGAGCTTCCCGACACGCTGGCATCGCATGATGGCGCCGTCATTTTCGGCGGCCCTATGAGTGCTAACGATCCCGATGCTTTTATCAAGCGGGAGATAGACTGGCTGAAAGTTCCGCTGAAGGAGGACAAGCCGTTTCTCGGCATCTGCCTCGGCGCGCAGATGCTATCGAAACAGCTGGGCGGCAAGGTGCATGCGCACAAGGAAGGCAAGGTCGAAATCGGCTGGTACCCGCTTCAGACGACCGAGAAAGGCCGCCTTCTGATGAAGCACTGGCCGCATATGGTCTATCATTTCCACAAGGAGGGTTTCGATCTTCCAAGGGGCGCACATCTGCTGGCCTCGGGAGAGACCTATCCAAACCAGGCGTTCCGCTATGGCGACAATGCCTGGGGTCTGCAATTTCATGCGGAACTGACAAGAGCCATGATGCAGAGCTGGATCGTGCGCGGGGCCGAGCGCTTCGGCATGCCCAACGCGCAGGTGGGAAGCCAGCATCTGGAAGGCCGCATGATGTTCGATGCGGCGCTGAGAAACTGGCTGTCGCATTTTCTCGATCTGGTCTTCGAACCACAACATCAGGCTCGATAGTCGAGATAACAGATCAGATGTGATCCGGTGCTTCGAGATTGTCGATTTTACGCAACTTCGGGAAGCGTGTCGCCCAGATGGCTGCTACCATCAATGTTCCTATGCCGCCGATGACCACCGAATGCACCGCACCGAAAACAGAAGCCATGCTGCCTGCGCGGAATTCGCCCAATTCGTTGGAGGCGCCGACAAAGACCATGTTGACCGCATTGACCCGCCCGCGAACCTCGTCCGGCGTCCAGAGCGCAATCAGCGTCTCGCGAACATAAACCGAAACCATATCCGCAGCTCCCATCACCACAAGTGCTGCGATTGAAATCCACGGCGTGGCGGAAAGCCCGAAGACGACGGTCGCTGCACCGAACAGGGCGACCCCCGAAAACATCATGATGCCCGCATGGTGGCGGATGGGGTTGAAGGCAAGAAAGATGGCAACGGCTATCGCACCGATGCCAGGTGCCGCGCGAAGCAGGCCGAGCCCCCAGGGTCCAAGCGTCAGCACCTCCTTGGCGAAGATCGGCATCAGCGCAACCGCGCCGCCGAGAAGAACAGCGAAGAGATCGAGCGAGATCGCACCCAGCACCACTTTTTCATGAGAAATGAAGCGGAAACCGGCAAGCATGCTTTCCAGCGTCACGGCCCGCGGCGGCGTGCGCTGCTCCGGCTTCTTGATCATGAAAGCGAGAATGGCCGACAGCGCAAAGAGGGAAAGCGCCACCGAGTAGGAGATGATCGGACTTGCACCATAGAGCAGACCACCGGCAACAGGTCCGAGAATGGAGGCGAGTTGCCAGGAGGAAGAGTTCCAGGCGATGGCATTGGGGAGATCGCTTTCCGGCACAAGGTTCGGCGCAAGCGACTGCACCGCTGGCCCCATGAAAGCGCGCTCTATGCCGAACACGATAAGAATGAGAAAGACGAGCGACGGCGTGAACGCATGCGCCAATGTCAGCCCCAGCAACGCCCCCGCACAGGCACAGGCGACAAGCAGGCAAAGCGCCATGATCATGCGGCGATTATGCCGGTCCGCAACCGTTCCGGTAACGAGAATGAGGAGCAGCGACGGGAGAAACTGGAACAGGCCGATCAGCCCGAGATAGAAAGCGTTTCCCGTCACCTCATACATCTGCCAGCCGACCGAGACGCTGACGATCTGTACCGCGAAAGCCGAGAAGAAGCGCGCGGAGAAAAATCGCCGGTAAGCGGGATGGCTAAACGCGCCGAAGCGGTTCTCCGCTGAGATGAGGGACATGGAGCTGGTCTTTCGGATAGAGGCAGGCCGCTATCCCATAGACCCGTTGACGCCTTACTGCCAGCCTTCTTCGGCAATATTCCTATCTACTCATACACCTGATGCACTCTCAGGCGCGGATCACCTCGATGAGCTTCACACCGATGATATTGTCATGGTGATCCGAAACGATCTCTCCCCTGCCGATGGTCTGACCATTCACACGAACCTCGACCGGATCGCCAAACCGCTTGTTGAGCAGAATGACCTGATCCGGCGTGAGCGACATGAGGGCGGACACCGGCACCTGCGCCTGCCCGATGACGACTTCCATCGTCAGCGGAATTTCATCGAAACTTTTGCCACTGTCACGCTGCACGCCGATCAATGCCCGGCTTGTCGAGCGGTGAGGCTCGCTCCAATCGGCCAGATGCTCATGCACGGCTCGCGATTTGGACGTCAATGCATCCTTCGCCACGGAGACGCTGTAAGGCTGGCTGAAAGCAGCACCGAAAGCGGGCCACGCTGGCACATGGGCATCGTCTTTGGAATCCATCATGGAAACACCTCAGCAAATCGAATCGTCCGGTTTCTCCGGCTTGGACTGCATTTTAAACCCGTCACCGGGCGGAGTGGTTAGAATTTGATTAAACACTGCGGCGGTGGTTAAGGTCTCCTTAACTTCCACAGGAGCCCCGACTCGAAACACCTGTTCCACCCACCGGTTGTTCGAGAATGAAACGACATAGGTAATCTGTCTCATTGAGACACGGACCGCCCCTTGAAGGCAAGCGGATGAGAGCGAAGCGGGTGAGGTGAAAAAGCGTCCGTGAGATGTAATAGTGAGAGCCACAAGAAGGCCGGTACTTGCCGGTTAGTGTGGTAATGTCTAAATGTCATCCCACAACGATATGGAGACATTGATGCTTGCCCTGTTTCAGACCATCGATTTGGCCTTGAATCTTTATACCTGGGTGCTGATTGCCAGCGCTATCTTCTCCTGGCTTTACGCGTTCAATGTCATCAACTCGTCCAACCAGTTCGTGAACGCGATTGGCAGTTTCCTGTATAATGTCACGGAACCGGCTCTTCGCCCGATCCGCCGCATTTTGCCAAACCTCGGCGGCATCGACATTTCGCCCATCATCCTGCTGCTGATCATCTTCTTCATCCGCTCGCTGATGTGGAACACCATCTATCCGATGGTCGCTTGAGCCAAGGCGAAGCCTGGCAACAATTCGGCGACCATCTTCGCCTCAGCGTTCGTCTGACACCGTCCGGCGGACGCGATTCTATCGATGGGCTGGAACAGGATGCCGATGGCCAGACCTTTGTGAAAGCAAGGGTGACGGCAGTGCCCGAAAACGGCAAGGCCAATAAGGCACTCGTCGCCCTGCTCTCCAAGTCGCTGAAGCGACCGAAATCCTCAATAACCTTCATTTCCGGCGAGACATCGCGCAAAAAAATCCTCCGGCTCGATGGCGAACCGGAGGACTTGATAATCAGTCTGCAAAAGCTGCTTAGTCTTTGAACTGCGCATCGTGCTTTACAAAAATCGATTCCGATTTTTGCGCCGATGCGCCAGCTAAGAAATCAGCCCTGCGCCTTGTAACGCTCGATGGCTTCGACGATCAGCTTCTTGGCAACGTCGACATCCTGCCAGCCGCCCATCTTCACCCACTTGCCGGGCTCCAGATCCTTGTAGTGCTCGAAGAAGTGCTCGATCTGCTTGAGCGTGATTTCCGGCAGGTCGGTGTAGTTTACGACCTTGTCGTAACGGCGCGTCAGCTTGGGAACCGGAACCGCGAGGATCTTCTCGTCCTTGCCGCCATCGTCTTCCATGATCATCACGCCGATTGGGCGAACATTGATGACGCAGCCTGGCACCAGAGGGCGCGTGTTGCAGATCAGAACGTCGATTGGATCGCCATCGTCCGACAGGGTGTGCGGCACGAAGCCGTAGTTACCCGGATAGGTCATTGGGGTGTAGAGGAAGCGGTCTACGACCAGAGCGCCTGCATCCTTGTCCATCTCGTACTTGATCGGATGACCGCCGACCGGCACTTCAACGATCACATTGACGTCATCGGGCGGGTTCTTGCCGACGGAGATTGCATCAATACGCATACTCTTTCCTCATTCCGTGAGTTGAAATCGGTTCTCGATACTGGGAAAGCAGCTATATTGCAACACGACTTGAGGCGCATATTGGCGTAAATGCTGTCAAGGGCGCCGGACGCCCTAACTCTTTGAATATCCGAATTGTGTTTTGCCGCTCAACGCCAGGCAAAACCGATCTTGCGCAACTGCGTGTCTGCAAAATCTTCCATGCCTTCGGCGATATCCTTGCCGCCATGCGAGCGGAAGAAACGATTGGCAACATCGCTATCTTCAAGGCACCACGCGACGACGCCGTTGCAGCCGAGCGACTTCAAAAGACGGCGCGCCTCCTTGAAGAGAACCGAGCCAAGGCCGATGCCCTGATATTCCGGGCGCAGATAAAGTTCGTAGACTTCACCATCATAGGGCAGCCCGCGCGCACGGTTCAGGCCAAGCGTCGTATAACCGGCAACCACGCTTGCAACCTCCACCACCAGCATGGTGGCGGAACCTCTCGCGGCACGTCTCCACCAGTCCTCACCGCGGCGATCCAGCATCTGCCAGAGCGGCTTGTGCGGGATAAGGCCCGCATAGGCCTGCTCCCAGGAAAGCCTGTGCACCTGCGCAATGGCAGCGGCATCATTCGCCTCGGCGCGGCGAATATCGATGAATAACGTTTTCATAACGCGATTCTGGCCCCGGCGCGGAAAACTTACCAGCCGTAAAGGTTAACGGCAGGAAGCTTACCCACAGCCTATTCATGTGGACGACGGGGACAAGATTAACGCAATTTTTACCATCGGCACAAGCGACAGCGATTCGCACCCACAATAAAAAACCCGGCACGGAGGCCGGGTTTTCAAACTTGGTTAACTGGGCGGGGTCAGACGGCCAGCTTTGCCTTTTCGAAGCGCTTGCGGTCGTTCGCATCGAGGAACATCTTGCGAAGACGGATCGACTTCGGCGTGACTTCCATCAGCTCATCGTCCTGGATCCAGGAAAGAGCGCGGTCAAGCGTCATGCGGATCGGCGGCGTCAGCTTGACGGCTTCGTCCTTACCGGCAGCGCGGATGTTGGTGAGCTGCTTGCCCTTCAACACGTTCACTTCCAGATCGTTGTCGCGCGAGTGAATGCCGATGATCATACCGGCATAAACCTTTTCGCCCGGCTCGATGATCATCGGGCCGCGATCTTCGAGGTTGAACATGGCGTAAGCAACCGCTTCGCCCATGCCGTTGGACAGGAGAACACCGTTGACGCGACCGCCGATGGCGCCCTTGTAAGGCTGGTAGTCGTGGAACAGGCGGTTCATGATCGCCGTGCCGCGCGTGTCGGTCAGAAGTTCGGACTGGTAACCGATCAGACCACGGGTCGGAGCGAGGAACTTCAGGCGAACGCGATTGCCACCGGAAGGACGAAGCTCGGTCATTTCAGCCTTGCGCTCGGACATCTTCTGAACGACGACACCGGAATGCTCTTCATCGACGTCGATGACAACTTCTTCGATCGGCTCCATCGTCTGGCCGCTTTCGTCCTTGTGCATGACGACGCGCGGACGCGAAACGGCAAGCTCGAAGCCTTCACGACGCATGGTTTCGATCAGAACGGCCAGCTGCAATTCGCCGCGACCGGAAACGAAGAACGAATCCTTGCCTTCGGCTTCTTCGATCTTCAGCGCAACGTTGCCTTCGGCTTCCTTGAACAGGCGGTCACGAATGACGCGCGATGTAACCTTGTCGCCTTCGGTGCCAGCCAGCGGGCTGTCATTGACGATGAAGGACATGGTGACGGTCGGCGGATCGATAGGCTGTGCCTTCATCGGCTCGTTGACCGAAGGATCGCAGAACGTGTCGGCAACCGTGCCCTTGGAGAGACCGGCAATGGCCACGATGTCGCCCGCATGGGCTTCTTCGATTGCTGTACGCTCGATACCGCGGAAAGCGAGGATCTTGGAAATACGACCGGTTTCGATGGTCTTGCCGTCCTGACCGAGAACCTTGACGGCCTGGTTCGGCTTGATGGAGCCGGAAGCGATACGACCAGTGATGATACGACCGAGGAAGTTGTTGGCTTCCAGAATGGTACCGATAAGACGGAACGGGCCTTCTTCGACAGTTGGCTCAGGAACGTGCTTGAGAACCAGATCGAGCAGCGGCGCCAGACCTTCGTCCTTCGGGCCTTCCGGGTTGACGTTCATCCAGCCATCGCGACCGGAACCGTAAAGGATCGGGAAGTCGAGCTGCTCGTCGGTTGCATCGAGGTTCGCGAAGAGGTCGAACACTTCGTTGATGACTTCCTCATGGCGGCCATCGGGACGGTCGATCTTGTTGATCGCAACGATTGGCTTGAGGCCGACCTTGAGCGCCTTGGAAACCACGAACTTGGTCTGCGGCATCGGGCCTTCGGACGAGTCGACCAGAACGATCGCGCCATCCACCATCGACAGGATACGTTCGACTTCACCACCGAAGTCGGCGTGGCCGGGGGTGTCGACGATGTTGATGCGAACACCCTTCCACTCGACCGAGGTCGCTTTGGCGAGAATGGTGATGCCGCGTTCTTTTTCGAGGTCGTTCGAATCCATGACGCGCTCTGCAACGCGCTGGTTTTCGCGGAACGAACCGGACTGCTTCAGAAGCTCGTCAACGAGCGTCGTTTTGCCATGGTCAACGTGCGCGATAATCGCGATGTTGCGAAGTGCCATATGATAAATCTCTGAGGTTGGGGCGCTGATCGTATGGGATGCGCCAATTTAGTTTGGCGGGCTCATAACCTTTTTTTTGCAAATGCGAAAGGGGGGCTTATGACATAAGCCCCTTGCGAAATCGCCGTATCAGAGTTGTGTGACAGGTTTTTACGGCATCGGACCGAAAAGTGTGAAGCGGTTTTCGGATAATCCGATGCCTTGAAACGAGAGTCCTTATTCTGAATCCGTTTTAAGCGGCAACCAGCCCGCGTTTCTTCAACATGGCATCCGGGCTCGGCATCTTGCCCCGGAACGCCTTGTATGTCTCTTCCGGATCGACCGAGCCGCCAACGGAATAGACATTATCGAGAAGCTTGCGTGCCGTTGCAGGATCGAAGGGATTGCCGGTTTCCTCGAACGCTTCGAACGCATCCGCATCCAGCACTTCCGACCACATATAGGAATAGTAGCCCGCCGAATATCCGTCGCCCGAGAAGACGTGCTGGAAGTGCGGCGTTGCATGGCGCATGACGATGGATTTCGGCATGTTCAACGACGCCAGAACCTCGCTTTGAACGGCCATCGGATCATCTACCGTTCCGCGCGTGTGGAACGCCATATCGACCAAAGCCGAGGAGGTGAATTCCACCGTATTGAAACCGGCATTGAAAGTCTGAGCAGCCAGCACCTTGTCCAGCAGCGCCTTCGGCATCGGCTCACCGGTTTCGTAGTGAAGCGCGTATTTCTCCAGGATTTCCGGCACTGTCAGCCAATGTTCGTAAAGCTGCGATGGGAGCTCCACGAAATCGCGCGAAACGCCCGTGCCCGAGACGGACGGATAGGTGACATTGGACAGCATGCCATGAAGCGCATGGCCGAATTCGTGGAACAACGTGCACGCATCGTCCAGCGACAGCAGCGCAGGTTTTCCTGCGGCTGGTTTTGCGAAATTGCAGACATTGTAGATGATCGGCAACTCGCCGACCGCGCCATTCTTCAGCGGCAGCTTGTGCTGCGACTGGAACGAACTCATCCACGCGCCGGAGCGCTTGGAAGGCCTGGCGAAATAATCGCCCAGGAACATGGCTTTCAGATCACCATTGTCGTCCCGAATTTCGAATGTGCGAACGTCCGGGTGGTAAGCAGCAGCCCCCTTCAATTCGACGGCGTGGATGCCGAAGAGGCGCGTCGCCACGTCGAAGCAGGCTTCGATGATCTTTTCCAGCTGAAGATAGGGCTTCAGTTCGGCTTCGGAAAAATTGAACTTCTTTGCACGCAGCTTTTCGGCATAGTGCCGCCAGTCCCACGGCATGACATCATGGTTCTTGCCTTCATCGGCAATGACGGCAGCAAGCTCGGCCTCTTCCTCGCCCGCACGGGCGACGGCCTTTTCCCAAACCTGACCCAGAAGCCCGTTCACCGCATCCGGCATCTTCGCCATCGTGTCATCCAGCTTGTAGGCGGCGAAGCTTTGGTAGCCGAGAAGCTTGGCCTTCTCTTCGCGTAGCGCCAGCGTCTTCTTTACGATCTCGCGGTTATCGGTCTCGCCACCATTTTCGCCACGGGCCACCCAGGCCTTGAAAGCCTGCTCACGCAGGTCACGATGCTCGGAGAATGTCAGGAAAGGTTCGATGATCGAACGCGACAGCGTCACCGCGAATTTGCCATCCTCGCCATGCTCTTTCGCCGCACCTGCCATGGCATCGCGCAGAAAACCGGGAATTCCGGCAAGCTCATCCTCGGGAGACAAAAGCAGCTTCCAGTTCTTTTCATCGGCAAGCACGTTCTGTCCGAATTTCGCGCCGAAGCCTGCCAGTTCCTCGTTGATCGACGCCAAGCGTTCCTGGCTCTCCTTCGGCAGCTTGGCGCCCGCACGGACGAAGCCCTTCCAGTGACGCTCCAAAACGCGCAGTTCTTCATGGGAAAGACCAAGCGTCTGTCGCGCCTCCCAAAGCGTGTCGATGCGCTTGAACAGCGCTTCGTTCATGCCGATACGGGAATAATGCCGCGACATTTTCGGGGCTATTTCACGCTCCAGCGCCTGAATTTGCGGGTTTGTATGGGCACCGGCCTTATTCCAGAACAGCGCCGAAACGCGCGACAATTCATCGCCCGCGATTTCCAGCGCCACGACCGTATTGGCAAAGCTCGGCGCCTCGCTGTTGCCAGCAATAGCATCGATCTCTGCATCGTGAGCAGCAAGAGCAGCATCGAAAGCACCGGAAAAATCCTCATCCCTGACCGCTTCGAAACGCGGCAGGCCGTTTTTCCCGTTCCAGTCTGTCAGAGCGGAATAGTGCGCGATTGTCGATGTCATGGCTGTCCTCATGCAGATGTGATTCAAGAGCCATATGGGCATGCCCGCCGCGACGTTTCAATATGCGAAAGCCAAGAAGCCGACTTACGGTTCATCCATGCGACATGCCGCAAAACTATTTCTCTTCCAGACGATTGCGCGAAAGCCAGAAACTTGCCACGAATTGCAAAGGATTTTAGTAAGAAGCACTTAGAACAGGCGACCCGAAGAGCATCTCCCTGATGAGCAATCACCCCGAAAGAGAGCCGCTGGCATTTCTGCTGAACAGCAGCGCCCGTTTTCTCAACAGCGTCTTCGAGCGTCGTATTGCCAATGCGGGTCTGGGATTGACCCCCGGTGAAGCCCGCGCCCTGTTGACAGTCGCATCCATCGATGGCCGCAAGCAGGCGGATATCGCCGCCCGCATAGGGCTGGAGCCGATGACCGTCTGCACCTATCTCGACAAGCTGGAATCCCTTGATCTGGTGGAGCGCCGCCCCAACCCTGACGACCGTCGCTCGAAATGCATCTATCTCACGCAAAGCTCGTCCGATTTGCTTGCGGCAGTGCGCAGGGAGGTCGATGGCCTGATCGAGCAGGCAACGAGCGGCTTTACTGAAGACGATCTCGAGCGCTTCCATGATCTTCTGACGGTCGTGCAAAAAAACCTGCAAGCCGCAGTGCTCGACAAGACCAAGCCAGAGGCGTGATGTCGGACAAGGCCGTGGAGATGCGCAAGCCTGCCATGTCCGTCAGGCGAACGGCGATGCTGGGCGCAATGCTGACCGCACTCGGTCCGATCTCCATGGCGATCTACACGCCCGCTATGCCGGAACTCGTCCGCGCCTTCGCGACCACCGAAAGCGCCATCAAGATGAGCCTCACGCTGTACTTTGGCGGCTTTGCCATGGCGCAATTGCTGGCGGGCGCGGTTTCCGATGGCTTTGGCCGCCGCAAGGCGACCATCTTTTTCCTGCTGATCTATCTCATCGGCGGCGCGCTGGCCGCTTTTGCACCGAATGTCGAAATCCTGCTGGCAGCACGGCTCGTGCAGGGCATCGGGGCATCCGTTGGTGTGACGGTCGCGCGTGCTGTGGTTCGCGATCAGTTTACCGGCGCACAGGCATCCGGAATTCTCAACCTCATCGGCATCATGCTGGCCGTAGGCCCAGCCGCAGGGCCGACGATTGGCGGCCTGTCGCTTCTCGCATTCGGCTGGCAATCGGTGTTCGTGCTGATGCTGGGCTTCGGGCTTGCAAGCCTGACGACCATCTTCCTGCTGCTTCGCGAAACCACGACTGCCGATCCGACGCGTCTTTTGCCAGCGCGCTTGCTCAGCGCCTATTGCGAGCTTCTGTCGTCGCTGCGATTTCTTCTCTCAGCCTTCGTGCTTGCCGGAACTGTAGGTGCGCTCTTTGCGCAATCCACCATGCTGCCCTTCATCCTCATCAACGAAGTCGGTCTCACGCCGACGGCCTTCGGCGTGGGCATGCTAATGCAATCCGGCTTCTACTTCCTCGGTTCGATTGCCTTGCGATTGATCGTCAAACGGATCGGAGAGCGCCATGCCACACTGCTCGGTCTTTTCCTGTGTGCGACCGGGGCCGTTCTGATCTTCGTCTCCGTCCACTTTATCGCGCCGACATTCCTGTCGATCATGGGTCCGGTGGCCGTGGCAACCTTCGGGCTGGCTCTGATCACGCCTTACATCATCACCATCGGCATGGCGCCCTTCCCACATATCGCGGGCTCGGCATCTGCCATGATGGGCTTTATTCAGATGAGCGCAGGTTTTGCAGGTGGCGTCGCTGCATCCATCATCGGCTCGCCGCTGACGAGCTTCGGCATCGTCATTCCTGGGATGGAACTGGCTGCTGTGCTCAGCTACTTCATTCTCGTCGCGCTTTCCCGACGGCAGACATGAAAAAGCCCCGACAAGCGGGGCTTAAACATCTTATTCCAAAGAAAATCACTTACCGAGATTGCGCTTGGCGAGCGTGCGCAGGCGCAGCGCATTGAGCTTGATGAAGCCTGCCGCGTCCTTCTGGTCGTAAGCGCCCTGATCGTCTTCGAACGTAACGAGCTTGTCGGAATAAAGCGACTTGTCACTTTCGCGGCCAGTGACCATGACATTGCCCTTGTAGAGCTTCAGCGTCACTTCGCCTTCCACATGCTCCTGGCTCTTGTCGATCAGCGCCTGCAGCATTTCGCGCTCCGGCGAGAACCAGAAGCCGTAATAGATCAGCTCGGCGTAACGCGGCATGATCTCGTCCTTCAAGTGCGCCGCACCGCGGTCGAGCGTGATGCTCTCGATGGCGCGGTGCGCCGCAAGCAGGATAGTGCCGCCGGGGGTTTCGTAAACACCACGGCTCTTCATGCCGACGAAACGGTTTTCGACCAGATCCAGACGACCGATGCCGTTGTCACGACCGTAATCGTTCAGTGTCTTGAGAAGCGTCGCAGGCGACATTTCGACACCATTGATGGAAACGGCATCACCCTTGCGGAAACCGACCTTGATCACGGTTGCCTTGTCTGGCGCCGCTTCCGGGGAAATGGTGCGCATATGCACATATTCCGGCGCTTCCAGCGCAGGATCTTCCAGAACCTTGCCCTCGGAAGAAGAGTGCAGCAGGTTGGCATCGACGGAGAACGGCGCTTCACCCTTCTTGTCCTTGGCAACCGGAATCTGGTGCTGTTCGGCAAAGTTCAGGAGATCGGTACGGCTCTTGAAAGTCCAGTCACGCCAAGGCGCGATGATCTTGATATCCGGGTTCAGGGCGTAAGCAGAAAGCTCGAAGCGAACCTGATCGTTGCCCTTGCCGGTCGCGCCGTGAGCGATGGCATCCGCTCCGGTCTTCTTTGCGATTTCGATCAGGTGCTTGGAAATCAGCGGGCGGGCAATGGACGTGCCGAGCAGGTAGACGCCTTCATAGACCGCATTGGCGCGGAACATCGGGAAGACGAAATCGCGAACGAATTCTTCGCGCACGTCCTCGATGAAGATTTCCTTGATGCCGAGCATCTCCGCCTTCTTGCGCGCAGGCTCAAGCTCTTCACCCTGACCGAGATCGGCGGTGAAGGTCACGACTTCCGCGTTCAGCTCGGTCTGGAGCCACTTCAGGATGATCGAGGTATCGAGACCGCCGGAATAGGCGAGAACGACTTTCTTAACGTCTTTCGGGAGTGCCATCAGAGAAATCCATGTTGCGTGCCGGCGATCAAAAACGCTCGCCTTTCCTTGAGATTTCGGCACTTTTAGCGAGTTTATCGGCTCACGCAAGAGAAATGAAAACGCGCCTGCGGAGGGAACGCTTTCGTTGTCATGTGACTTGGAAGCTGAAAAACGCTAAAGTTTCGAGCGCGTATGAAAGCGCATGGTTCCATGGGACGTCGCTGCCGTTTTGAGAAACGGTCGCGGAAAGGAGAAACCAATGACGACTATTCACCCCGCATTGAGCCCCGATAATGTCGCCGTCATAACCGGTGCCGCCTCCGGCATCGGTCTGGCCGCCGCCCGGAAATTCGCAAAGCTCGGCATGAGCGTCGCGCTGGTCGATCTCGACGGCGAGAAGCTGAGAGCCGCCCAGACCGAAATCGCCGCAGAAGCCAAGGATGGCGAAGCCCAGATCGTTTCAATCCCCACTGACGTTTCCAAGCTCGACGAGCTTGAAGCGCTCGAAAGAACAGTCATCCAGCGTTTCGGTCGCGTGCATGTTCTCATGAACAATGCAGGCGTCCAGCCCGGCAGCGCGATCTTCGGCCCGCAGCCCAACTGGGAAAAGGTTCTCGGCGTCAATCTCATGGGCGTGGTCAATGGCAGCCGCGTCTTCGGCATGGGCATGATCGCGCATGGCGAACCGGGCCTCATCATCAACACCGGCTCGAAACAGGGCATCACCACGCCACCCGGTGACCCTGCCTACAACGTCTCTAAGGCAGGCGTGAAAGCATTCACCGAGGCACTCCAGCATGAGCTTCGCAACATCCAGAACGGCAATATCTCCGCACACCTACTGATTCCGGGCTTCGTCTTCACCGGCCTCACCGCCAATGGCCGCACCGAAAAACCATCTGGCGCATGGACGCCGGAACAGACCGTGGATTTCATGGTCGAAAGCATCGGCAAAGGCGATTTCTATATTCTCTGCCCTGACGGCGAAGTGGACCGCCAGCTGGACGAGAAGCGCATCCTCTGGGCCGCAAACGACATCGTCCAGAACCGCCCGCCGCTCTCACGCTGGCATGACGATTATGCCGATGATTTCCGCTCGTTTCTGAAGGTCTGACCTGCGGGATAATCTTGAGTGAAGAGGAATTGGCAGGCTCTCGAAACGGCGTTATGAGTAGGCACTTGAACCCTTGATAATGGTGCCGCCGTGGATTTCATACCGAGCCTGCCAACTCTCATTGCCTTCACCGTCGCCATCTTGTTGCTGGCCGTCACGCCCGGCCCGGATATGACGCTATGGATCAGTCGTTCTCTTCGGGAAGGCAGGAAATCAGGCTTCGTTACCCTTGTGGGCAGCAACCTCGGTATCACCGTTCACACGCTGCTTGTTGCTTTTGGTGTGGCAGCGCTCATCGTTGCCTCTCCCACCGCCTTTCTCGTGTTGAAAACCGGTGGCGCGGCCTATCTCGTATGGCTCGCGATACAGGCCATACGCCATGGCTCCAACTTCGTCATGGAGCGTCCGAAGGAGTTGAAGACCGAAGTTTCGCTCACCTCAGCATTGCTCAACGGGCTGTGGGTCAACCTGCTGAACCCCAAGATCATCATCTTCTTCATGACCTTCCTGCCGCAATTCGTCAGCGCGACCGACCCACACGTTACCGGCAAGCTGATTTTCCTTGGCCTCTGGTCCATCGTCGTCGCCCTGCCCATCGGCATCGGCATCGTGGTTGCCGCCGACTCGCTGTCCGGCTGGCTGCAACGCAATCGCAAAGTCCTGCGCGGACTGGATTACACGATTGCCGGCGTCTTCTCGCTCTTTGCAGTGAAAATCTTCCTGACGCAGGCGAAGTAATAAAAAAGGCGCCTCCCCAGCGCCTTTTTCTATCCAATCAGCAACTCGTCATCATCGAGCTTCTGTCCGCGTATCTTGCGAAACATCTCGATCAGATCTTCCACCTGAAGACCCTTGCGGCTCTCACCTGACACATCGAGCACGATTTCACCGGCATGAAGCATGATTGTACGGTCGCCGTAATCCAGCGCCTGACGCATGGAGTGGGTAACCATCAGCGTCGTCAGCTTGCGCTCCTCGACCACCTTGCGGGTCAATTCCATCACGAATTCGGCCATGCCCGGATCGAGCGCTGCCGTGTGTTCATCCAGCAGCAGGACATCCGATCCCGCAAGTGTCGCCATGACGAGGGAAACAGCCTGTCGCTGACCGCCGGAGAGAAGGTCCATGCGGTCCTTCAGGCGGTTTTCGAGGCCAAGGCCAAGCGATGCGATACGTTCCTTGAAGAACTCACGACGACCGCCACCGAGCGCGGGCATCAGCCCACGGATTTTTCCGCGCGCGGCAGCCAGCGCGAGATTTTCTTCGATGGTCAACGCGCCGCAGCTTCCAGCAAGCGGGTCCTGAAACACGCGCGCCACCTGACCAGCACGGCTGGCCGTCGGCTTGCGGGTGACGTCCACGCCGCTAATCGTCACCTTGCCAGCAGATGGCAGCACGTCACCTGCCAGCACACCGAGCAGGGTCGATTTACCGGCGCCGTTGGAGCCGATGACGGTGACGAAGGAACCGTTCTCGATGGTGAGATTGATTTTGGACAGCGCCTGCTTTTGCAGGGGTGTCCCCTTGCCGAAGACGACCTGAATATCGGAAAGCGAAATCATGATGCGGCTCCTCCACGGCGCAGGCGCGGCAGAATGAGCGCAACGGCCACCAGCACGGCGGTAACGAAATTAAGGTCGGAAGCCTTCAGGCCCAGAGAATCGCTGGAAAGCGCGAGCTGGATCGCTAGACGATAGGCAATTGAGCCGAAGACGCAGCCGATCAGCGCAATCAGGATGCCACGCGAACCGAACAGCGTTTCACCGATGATAACGGCAGCGAGGCCGACGACGATGGTGCCGACACCCGAGGTCACATCGGCAAAGCCGTTCGTCTGGGCAAACAGCGCGCCACCGAGCGCCACCAGCGCATTGGAAATTGCCATGCCGAGATAGATCTGATTACCCGTCTTGATTCCTTGCGCGCGCGACATGCGGGCGTTTGCACCGGTTGCGCGCATTGCAAGGCCCGCGTCGCTTTCCAGAAAGCGCCAGACAAGGATGACGGCGGCCAGCAACAGAATGCCGACGAACAGCGGGCGCACCAGATAGTCCGAGAGACCAAGCCCGTAAAATGGCTCAATGACCGTTTCCTGATTGAGCAGCGCGACATTCGGCTTGCCCATGACGCGCAGGTTCACCGAAAACAGCGCAATCATGGTGAGGATCGAGGCCAGAAGATTGAGTATCTTGAAGCGGACATTCAGCATGGCCGTAACAATACCGGCACCGGCACCGGCAATCATCGCCACGCCCGTCGCGAGCCACGGGTTAAGCCCCGCAATGATCAGCACCGCAGCCACGGCAGCGCCGAGCGGAAAGGAACCGTCCACGGTCAGATCGGGAAAATCGAGCACGCGGAAAGCGAGATAAACGCCGATAGCGACAAAGGCAAACACCAGCCCCAGTTCGACGGCACCCCAGAAGGCGATTTGGCTCACAACAGAAAGTCCTTGGTTTTTCGCCCGCCATTTGCGGGCGATTATTTTACGGTCGCTAGACCGTCATTCGAAGCACCACTTCTTGCCGTCATGCTCGGGCTTGTCCCGAGCATCTGCAACCTGTCAAAATTCTCAACGTGATTGGATCCTCGGGTCAAGCCTGAGGATGACGGCGAAGTTGGCGCTTAATCGATCACCTTCGTCGCACGCTTCGTCACGGCCTCAGGGAAAGTCACGCCAACCTTTTCGGCAGCCTTCTTGTTGAGAACGAGATCGGTGCCGACGGCAACGGTGGCAGGAATATCGCCGGGCTTTTCACCCTTGAGAATGCGAACGACGACTGCACCCGTCTGCTTGCCAACGTCGAAGTAGTTGAAGCCAAGAGCGGCGATGGCGCCACGAGCGACGGAATCCGTGTCCGCTGCAAAGAGCGGAATTTTCGCCTCAGTGGCAACACCGGCAGCGGCTTCGAAAGCGGAGACGATGGTGTTATCGGTCGGTACGTAGATCACATCGGCCTTACCGACCAGTGCGCGCGTTGCGCCCTGCACTTCGGCAGACTTGGTAGCAACGGATTCCACGACCTTAAGACCGGCCTTCTCCGCTTCCGCCTTCAGAAGCTCAAGCGTGGAGACGGAGTTGGCTTCAGCAGAATTGTAGATATAGCCAACGGTCTTCGCGTTCGGCGCGATTTCCTTGATCAGCGCCAGATGCTCGTTCACCGGCAGCGCATCGGAAAGACCGGTGACGTTGCGGCCGGGCTTTTCCATGGACTTGATCAGCTGCGCGCCGACAGGATCGGAAACGGCGGTGAAGACGACCGGAATGTCGCGCGTGGCCGCGACGACGGCCTGCGCGGATGGAGTGGAGATGGGCACGATGACGTTCGGCGCATCGCCGACGAACTGGCGCGCAATCTGCGCTGCCGTGCCGGGGTTACCCTGTGCGGACTGGTAGACGAACTTCAGGTTTTCGCCTTCCTTGTAGCCAGCTTCTGCAAGTGCAGCCTTCACGCCATCGCGTGCGGCATCGAGTGCCGGATGCTCAACGATTGCGGTGACGGCAACAGTCACGTTTTCCGCCTTTGCGGGAAGGGCAAGAGCCGTGGCGGCGGCAAGCGCCAAAACGAGTGCGCGCATAGGGTATTCCTCCGATTGAGTTCACTTTCCGGTTCTCTTTAAGAAACGGTTAAAGCGAAATCAATCGCGCAAGACTGATCGGAATGATCAATTCTTCTACTATTTAGTCGTCGGCACCGTGATTGGCGATCATCATGGCTTCGAAAGCCAGACGTTCGGTCTTGCGCATACGCTCGGATTCTGACTTCAACTGACCACAGGCCGCCAGAATATCGCGCCCACGCGGCGTTCTGATCGGGGAGGCATAGCCCGCCTGGTTGATGAAATCGGCGAACTTCTCGATCTGCGCCCAGTCGGAACACTGATAATTCGTGCCCGGCCACGGGTTGAACGGAATGAGATTGATCTTGGCAGGCACGCCCTTCAGAAGCTGCGTTAGCATCTTGGCATCTTCCAGACTGTCATTCACGTCCTTCAGCATCACATATTCGAATGTAATGCGGCGCGCATTCGACAGGCCGGGATAGTTGCGGCAGGCGTCGATCAGCTCGTTCAGCGGATATTTTTTATTAATCGGCACCAGCATGTCACGCAGCTCATCGCGAACCGCATGCAGCGAAATCGCCAGCATCACGCCAATCTCATCACCCGTGCGGAAAATTTCCGGCACGACACCGGAGGTGGAGAGCGTCACGCGGCGCTTGGAAAGCGACAGGCCATCGCCATCGGTCGCAATCAAAAGCGCCGTCTTCACATGTTCGAAATTATAAAGCGGCTCGCCCATGCCCATCATCACGATGTTGGAGACCTTGCGGCCTTCGGCAGGCATGATCGTACCCTGCGGGGCTTCACGATCCGGGAAATCACCCAGACGGTCACGCGCCACGAGAAGCTGCGCCAGAATTTCCTCAGCCGTCAGGTTGCGCACCAGACGTTGCGTGCCGGTATGACAGAACGAGCAGGTGAGCGAGCAGCCGACCTGGCTCGAAATACACAGCGTGCCGCGACCCTCTTCGGGAATGTAGACGGTTTCGATCTCGACGGGGCGACCAGCACCGCGTGGTGGAAAACGCATCAGCCACTTGCGGGTGCCATCGTTGGAAACCTGTTCCTCAACGATTTCAGGACGCGCGATGGTGAATTTTGCTTTCAGCTTCTCGCGCAGTTCCTTGGCCACATTGGTCATGTGGTCGAAATCGGAGACGCCGCGCACATAGAGCCAGTTCCACAACTGGCTGACGCGCATCTTGACCTGCTTCTGCGTCACGCCGATCTCCATCAGCGCATCCGCCATCTCTTCGCGGGTTATACCGATCAGCGATGGCTTGCCCGACATCAGGTCGTCATTGGCAACCAGTGGAGCTTTAATGCTAAGGCCTGCTGTCGTTTCCAGTGCGGACATCGTCCTATCCCATCATCCAATGCAACGAAGAACCGGCCTGTCGAAACGGCGGAAGGTCGTCTGCATGTCGAGAAAATCAAAGGCGAAACGCTTTTCCGCGTGTTCACCTGTCTTTGTTGGGCGCGCATCTACCATTAATGCCGCCAAAACGCAAATGGCCGGTCGTGAAGACCGGCCATTCCAATAACGCATATCGCGATATGTTACTTGCAGCTTTCGATCTGCTTCAGCGCAGCCGAGATGCCGGAAAGCGAATAGGAATAGGACGTTGCCGTACCGCGGCTGGACGTCGCCTTCACGGTCATCGACTTGCCCGTCTTCATCGCAGCCACAAGCGCAGGCTCTTCAGCAGCGTTTTCGACCCAGGCAGCCTTGTCCTTGGTGAACATGACGAAGTTCTTCGTATCGATCGTCACGTTGACCTTGGAGCCTTCCTTGAGCGCGTAGCCGACCATGGCCTGAGGCTCATAGGAAATGTTCTGGCCAGGGCGCTGGGAAACGATGAAGAAGATATCGCCGTGATCGACGCTCGCTGGCTCCTTCGCGGTTGGAATGGAAAGAACATAGCAAACGGTGCTTTTACCCGACTTGTACGAATAGGCACCCCAAGCATTGAACTGCTGGATGCGCGTGGGCGACTGTGCAGAGGCGATGCTGACGCTGGTCAGCAGAATGGCGGCTGCGGTTGCTACACTTCTTACAAACATTGAATTTCCTGCCGGGTTATTGTCTTGCAGTTGGCCGAACGGCTTTGGCCGGGCCGGTGCTAGGTGAAGTCCGTCATCTTTGATATTGGCCAAAGACGGTTACCAAACCGTCAACGCCGACATTAAAAGTCGATAAATGGATCGGTGTAGTTTCCCAGCACCTTCATGAAAGCAGCGCTTCGAAGCGCGTGCATCGAAGGTATGACACAAGAATTCAGGCAAGAATTTGTCAGTATTTGGAACGCTCCGAAACGACCCATCACAGGGCCGTTACTCGGTCTTCAGTCTTTCCAGCGCCGCGTCCGCAGCATCGTAATGTTCCATTTTGATATGGGCGCGGATCATCGCAAGTGCCGCCGTCAACACGGCAATGTCATCGGTAAAGCCGATCACTGCAAAGACGTCAGGCACGACATCCATCGGCATGATGAAATAACCGAGTGCGGCAAACAGAATACCCTTGGCACGAAACGGCGTGCCGGGGTCGATAGCACAGTAATAGGCCGCCGCCGCATCGCGTGCGAAAGGCACTTTGCTGACGACACGCTTGAGCTTGGGCCAGAACTTGGCTCGAACGGTCTTTTCGCGCTCTTCCTGCTTGTCCGGTTCGCCGGGCAGCAGGATTTCACCGATCTTCACGTCATCCATGGTCGTTGGTCCTTTGGTCATAGCCATAATATAGGCTCACCCAAACGCCGTTCAATCGCTTCGCCCCGCAGCCGCCTTCTCCATCGCCGTCGCAAGAAGAATATCACGCTCCGTCACGCCTTGAGAATCATGCGTGGTAAGGCAGACTTTCACCCGCGAATAGACATTCGACCATTCTGGATGATGGTTGAGCTTCTCTGCCGCCAGCGCCGATTCGGTCATAAAGCCGAAGGCCTCGGCAAAATTTGCGAACTTGAATGCCTTCACGATGGCAACGCCGTCCTCGCGCAAAGACCAGCCATCCAACTTCTCAAGTTCGTTGCGGATGGCATCCGCTTCCAGTTTCGCATATGTCATGGTCCAGCCTCCTTTACGAATTCAGATTATGAAACGCACATCGGTCCTTTTTGTTTGCATGGGAAATATCTGCCGCTCGCCTTTGGCAGAGGGAATATTGTCGCACCTTGCCAAAACCAATGGCGTGGAAAACGAACTGACAATCGATTCCGCCGGAACCGGAGGATGGCACGCAGGCAATCCGCCCGATGAGCGCTCGACTGCGATTGCGCATCAGCACGACATCGACATTTCCCAGCAATCGGCCCGGCAGATCAGCGCCGATGATTTCGAAAACTTCGACCTCATCCTCGCCATGGACGAGGACAATCTGGCGCGATTGAAAGCTGCCTGCCCCGCAGAGTTTCGAAACAGGCTGCATCTCTTCGGCAGCTATACGCTCGGCCAGCGCGTTAGCGTGCCCGATCCCTATTATGGCGGTGAGGACGGTTTCGTCACCGTCTACAACATGCTTTTTGCCGGGTGTAGTTCCTTGCTGGAGAAGATGCTGGCAGAGCGCGCCTCGTGAAGCGGGAAGGCTTCCTCAACGATGTAAGGCCCGCCGCCCACCGATTCCTTGGAGGACATCAGCACGAAGCGCCCGACATTGAAGGGCGACGTACGGAAGTCTCCTCGACCGGAAAGATAGTGTACCACATCATCCAGCCGTGCATTTCTCAGCCGCGCGAGCGTTACATGCGGCGTGAATTTGCGGGGATCCGGCGGAAGCCCAAGTCGCTGGCAGATACGCTCGATTTCGCCTTGAAGGGCCGTCATTTCCGGTGATGGAGAGACACCGGCCCAGATGGAGTGGGGTTTCTTCGAACCGAACGATCCCACACCCGTCAGATTGATCTGGAATTCCTCGCGATCGATCTGATCGAGACGATAGACCACTTCATCGGCGGTACGCCCGTCGATGTCTCCGATAAATCTGAGGGTGATGTGATAATTCTCCACGTCAATCCACCGGGCTCCCGGCAGACCACCGCGCAACAATGAAAGGCTCATCGCCGCATTGCGCGGAATTTCGAGGGCGGTAAACAGTCTCGGCATGGCGAGCTCCCCGAATCTCTTGGCAGAACAAGGATAGCGAATCACGCAACGCTCTCAGGCGCAAGCGCTTATTTTTTTTGCTCACTGATAGTCTTAACGAAGGCCTCCACGGTTGGTAACGACTTCTCCACCATCAGGGCGACGCCCTGGGTATTGGGGTGCATCCTGTCCTCAAGCTGCAGCTTTTGATCCAGCACGACGCCATCCAGAAAGAAGGGATAGAGCGGCAAGCCGTGCTTTTGGGCGAGATTTTCATAGATCGGGTCGAAGCGCTTGGCGTAATCATCGCCCATATTCGGCGGAGCCATGATGCCGACGAGAAGAACCGGAATGTTGCGCTTCTTGAAACCATCGATAATGGCTTCAAGATTCTTTTCAGTGTCGGCAGGGGAAATACCGCGCAGTGCATCATTTGCACCCAACTCTAGAATGACACCGTCGGTTCCATCCGGGACCGACCACTCCGCACGCGCCAGCCCGCCGGAGCTCGTATCGCCGGAAACACCCGCATTGGTTATGGTGACGTTTACGCCCCTGGCCTTGAGAACCGTTTCCAGCTGGGCGGTGTAACTATCGCTCGGCGGCAGCTGGTATCCCGCCATCAGACTGTCGCCCAGTCCGACAAGCTGTAACGGTTTATCCTGAGCCTGCGCAAAGGATGCGGAAAGAAGCACCGAACAAATGACGATGAAGTGAGCGGCAACGGCTTTAAAACTCATACCAGCCTTCCTAATTTGTGAGCCAATCTTGAAGGTTTCGCCAGAAATCCCGATTGCTCTTTTCTCTATATAGGAACGCCGAACGTGACGAAAAGCATCATCAAGCTGAATAAGGCCGATCTGACCCTGGGCAATGCAGCAGCTTCCGTTCATGTTCTAAAGACCATCGACCTTACCATTTCGGAGGGCGAAGCAGTCGGTATCGTTGGGCCTTCAGGCTCCGGCAAGTCCACCCTGCTGATGGTTCTGGCTGGCCTGGAAAGGCTCGATAGCGGTGAGATCACGATTGCGGGAACGGAACTTCACAAGCTTGGCGAGGACGCTCTGGCCGATTTTCGCGGCAAGAATATCGGCATAGTCTTCCAGTCGTTTCACCTGATCGCCAATATGACCGCTCTGGAGAACGTGGCCGTTCCTCTGGAACTCGCCAATGTGCCCAATGCCTTCGAAATTGCCGAGCGGGAACTGACTGCTGTCGGCCTCGGTCAACGTCTCAACCACTATCCGGGGCAGCTATCCGGCGGTGAGCAGCAGCGCGTGGCGATTGCCCGGGCGCTCGCGCCCTCGCCTGCCGTGCTGATTGCCGACGAGCCGACGGGCAACCTCGACACAGATACCGGCAAGCAGATTGCCGACCTCCTGTTTTCCAAGCAGGCAGAGCGCGGCATGACGATGATCCTCGTCACGCACGACACGTCGCTTGCTGCCCGATGCTCTCGCCAGATCAAGGTTCGCTCCGGGGAAATAGAGGGAGATAGCGGACTGACCGCCGCCGCCAAGCAGGCGGTGGTGGCATGATCCCTTCACCCCTGCACATTAAAAATGCGCTGCGGCTGGCGCGTCGTGAAATTCGTGGAGGCCTCAGCGGCTTTTACATCTTCCTTGCCTGTATCGCGCTTGGCACGGGCGCCATTGCGGCGGTCAATTCGGTTTCCAAAGCCGTTACCAGCGCCATCGCTAGCGAAGGCCAGTCGATCCTTGCGGGCGATGTCCGCTTCGAATTGCGCAACCGCGAGGCACCCGCCGAGGAGCGCGCCTATATCGACGGGCTGGGTCAAGTCGCGCTGTCGGACGGCCTCCGCTCCATGGCACGACTTGAGGATGGCTCGCAGCAAACGCTGGCAGAGGTCAAGGCAGTCGATAACGCCTATCCGCTCTATGGCAATTTCGTATCCGATCCCGCCCTGCCCCTGCCGCAACTCCTGGCGAAACAGGGCGAAAGCTTCGGCGCCGTCGCCGCACCCATGCTGCTTGAGCGCCTTGGCATCAAGATCGGCGATGAACTGCTTCTGGGCAATGCGCGCCTCAAACTCATGGGGACGATTGTCACCGAACCGGATGCGCTGTCGGATGGCTTCGGTTTTGCCCCGCGCCTTCTTCTCAGCCGCGGTGCGCTGGCCGCGTCTGGCCTCATCCAGACGGGCAGTCTGGTGGAACATGCCTATAAGGTGCGCCTGAACGATCCCGCCAAGCGCGCGACGATCATTGCCGATACGAACCGCGAATTTCCCAATGCAGGCTGGTCGATCAGAACAAGCGACCGGGCAGCACCCTCGCTGACCGAAAACGTCAATCGCTTCTCCCAGTTTCTGACCCTCGTCGGCCTTACGGCCCTTATCGTCGGCGGTGTCGGTGTTGCCAATGCCGTGCGGGCCTTTCTGGATTCCAAGCGCACCACGATTGCCTCGTTGAAGTGCCTCGGCGCGCCGGCCAGCGTCGTAACGATGACCTATCTGTTCCAGATCGCCTTCATTGCCTGCGTCGGCATTGCCATCGGCCTGACGCTCGGTGCCATTGCCCCGCTTATCGCCATGCAGTTTCTCGAAGGCGTTCTTCCGGTTCCGAAGGAGCTGGCCTTCTATCCTTCCGCGCTTTCACTGGCGGCGATCTTCGGTCTCCTCACCACGCTTGCTTTCGCAATTCTGCCACTCGGGCAGGCGCGTGAAGTTCCGGCGACCGCTCTCTTTCGCGAGCAGGGCTTTGAGGAAAACAAGCTGCCATCCTGGCCTTATCTTGCCGCAACCGCGGCCCTGCTTGCCGCTCTCGCAGGATTGGCAATTTTCTCCGCGGAAGATCGCTTCATCGCCTCGGTTTTCCTTGCGGCAATCGCTTTTGCATTCGTCGTTCTGCGCCTTGTTGCATGGGGCATCAAGGCGATTGCCAAACGCAGTCCCCGCGTTCATTCCGCAGCCGTGCGCCTTGCCATCGGCAATATCCATCGGCCCGGCGCGCTAACGCCCTCCGTCGTTCTTTCGCTGGGCCTTGGCCTTACCCTGCTTGTCACACTGACGCTCATCGATGGCAATCTTCGCCGGGAGTTGACGGCCACCCTGCCGGAGCGGGCGCCCAACTTCTTCTTTGTCGATATTCAGGGTAACGAGCGCGATGGCTTTCGAGACCTCGTCAAACGCGAGGCACCGGAAGGCACGTTGACGGAAGTGCCCATGCTGCGCGGAAGAATTCTGGCGTTGAACGGTCAGGATGTCAGCAAGATGGACGTTCCCTCGTCAGGTCGGTGGGTCTTGCGCGGAGATCGCGGCATCACCTATGCGCAGGACCTGCCAGACAATGCCAAGCTGACCCAAGGAAGCTGGTGGGACAAGGATTACACCGGTGAACCGCTCGTTTCTTTCGCTGCCGAGGAGGCGGGCGAGCTTGGGCTCAAGATCGGCGACACCGTTACCGTCAACGTTCTTGGCCGCAGCATAACGGCCAAAATTGCCAATCTGCGCGACGTTCAGTGGCAATCGCTTTCCATAAACTTCGTCATGGTCTTCTCCCCCAACACCTTCCGCGGCGCACCGCATGCCTGGCTCGCGACCCTTGCAGACCCCTCCGCCACGCCCGCACAGGAAGGCGAAATCCTTAGAAGCGTTACCAACGCCTATCCGACGATTACCAGCGTTCGCGTAAAAGACGCGCTCGATGTCGTGGACCGGCTTGTCGGTCAGCTTGCAACGGCCATCCGAGCCGCAGCGGCAGTCGCGCTTGTCGCCTCCGTTCTCGTGCTGGCGGGAGCGCTCGCCGCCGGAAACCGCGCGCGCACCCACGACGCCGTCATTCTCAAGACGCTTGGTGGAACGCGCTCCATGCTGATCCGCGCCTTCTCCTATGAATATATGATGCTGGGGCTCGCCACCGCTGTCTTCGCTCTTTTTGCCGGAGGCGTCTCGGCATGGTTCGTGATTGCCCGTATCATGAAACTGCCGTCCAGCTTCCTGCCGGACGTCGCAATCGGTACACTTGTCGTTGCACTGGTAATGACGGTCGGCATCGGTCTCATCGGCACATGGCGCATTCTCGGCCAGAAGGCCGCCCCGGTTCTTCGACAGGCCGGAGAATAACCTGCGCAAGAGGCCAAAGGCGCTACGACCGGAAAAGTTGTGCGCCACTTAACTTTTGCGATTAAATCTTGGTAATGATCCCAAAAACGTTATCGCTTTTCGCGCATACGGTGTTTTTTCGCCGTTTGAAGGTCTTGTAACTGCGATGGGATCGTCTCATATTCTTCGATAGGCTTGCTGTAGCTCCGCAGCGGCGCCTGGGATATACTCCGCGAGACGGTCATATCCCGACACCGTAGGTATTTCGGAGCTCAAAAGAGGAAACAATGGCTGACTTCAACAACTACCAGAACCGCATGGCCCAGGGCCGTGTACAATCTGGTGCGATGATCGATGAAGGTCTTCGCTCCTACATGCTGAGGGTTTATAACCTCATGGCGCTTGCACTGGTCATTACCGGTGTGGCTTCGTTCGGCACATATACTCTGGCGGTTTCCAATCCAGCATTCGCACAGCTTCTCTATGCGTCCCCGCTGCGTTGGGTCGTCATGTTCGCCCCGCTGGCACTGGTATTCTTCCTTAGCTTCCGCATTCAGAAGATGAGCGTTCCCGCAGCGCAGGCGACCTTCTGGGGCTACGCCGCCCTGATGGGTATCTCGCTGTCGTCCATCTTCCTGGTCTTCACCGGCCAGAGCATCGTTCAGACGTTCTTCATCACCGCTGCTTCCTTCGGCGCGCTGTCGCTTTACGGCTACACGACGAAGAAGGACCTGTCGGGCATGGGTTCGTTCCTGATCATGGGTCTCTTCGGCCTGATCATCGCGTCGATCGTCAACATCTTCCTGCAGTCTTCTGCAATGGGCTTTGCGATCTCCGCAATCGGTGTTCTGATCTTCGCAGGCCTGACGGCCTACGACACCCAGAAGATCAAGGAAATGTACTTCGATGGTGACGACGTCGTGGTTGCCGGCCGCAAGGCCATCATGGGCGCCCTGACCCTTTACCTCGACTTCATCAACCTGTTCATGTTCCTTCTTCAGTTCCTCGGAAACCGGGACGACTAATAGTCTGGAACATCACATGCGAAAGGCGGCCAATGGCCGCCTTTTTTGTATCCCTACATCGCTACACTCTCGACTGGGTCAATCGACCAGCTTCAGCACCTTGTCGAAAACCCGCAGCACCTGCGGCAATTCGTGGCCGCGCTTCAGAATGCGGCCATCCGTGTTGATTACGCAGTAAGCGCCCTGCTTGGCGGCCAGCTTGGGATTCTTCTCGATCCTGAAAAGCGGCATTTCGCCGGAGCGCTTGAATACGGAAAAGACTGCCTTGTCCTTCATATGGTCGATGGCATAATCGCGCCATTCACCCTCGCCCACCATGCGCCCATAGATGCGCAAAATGGCATCCAGCTCCCGCCGGTGAAACGTGACCGGCAGTGGGTCCTTGCTCTGTTTATATTCCCGGAGATCGACGACTGTTGAGCCTTCCCGTGGTGAAGAATGTGCACGGTGCAAATCCGGCTGATCGGTCATCAGGCAACCTCGCTCAACTGCTTATGACGTTTGCAAGACAGTCTGTCCCTGCCCGGCTGAAATTGCAAGCCCGCATATCGCGCCGAAAAAACCAGAATGGCGGTAATAATTTAGGCAGGTCAGAAAGGTGCAAATGCCGTATTTCGGACAAATCATGGCCCGAATTCGATGGAATATTGCTATTGTCAATTGATGCCTAGGCACCAAGATGACCCGGTCCGGTGCATTGACCCTTTACCCCCAGCCCCCAATGCCCGGACCGGATCTCCCCCAGCTTTCGCAGGGAACTTCACTCACTCAGCTTGCATCAGAACATTCGCGCCGACGATGGCCGAAGGGTTGCCCGATGCATCCGTAGTCTGCAGAAGAACTGCGCATCCGCCCGATTTCGCCTTGCTCATCACACTGGCAGGAAGTTTGACGGTCATCGCAGTGCCATCCCACATGCTGACGGTCTGAACGTCGTAGACGCTGTGCCAGTAGGAAATCTTCTTACCCTGATTTTCGCCCTTCTGGACGTCGACCACCTGCTCGCGCGTGAAATAGGCCACCACGACATCGGCCTTGCCTTGTCCGGCACCGATATCGATTTCGATTTCATCGCCGACGCGCTTGGTGTCCACGGGAACGTTGAGCCCCTCGCCCGCCTGTTTGAAGTCATCAAGGCGCTTGTAGATCGACTGGAGGTCCGCACCCTTCACATGGTCGCGCCCGTTCACCACCGCCTGCGGCGTATAGACATTGTTGCGACCGAGCGCTTTGGCGTAACCATATTGCCGCTCGGTATTTTCTTTGGAGGCGAGCGAATCCGCCCAACCTAGATAATTCCAGTAATCGACATGGTAGGACAAGCCAACGACATCGCCGTTCTGAATGAGCTTGCGCAATGTGGCATCAGCAGGCGGGCACGATGCACAGCCTTGCGATGTGAAGAGTTCGACAACGCCTTTCAGTTTTTCCTGCGCGTAAGCGGAATGCCCGAACAGCACGCCAAGCACGCATAGCGAAAGACCGACCGTCCGAGGTCTGTTTCTGAAAAGCCCTGATATCGGCGGCCGAAATTTCTGCGGCATTTACGAGAACCCTTGTCTGGATGCCAATCCAGACCATTGATGCAATCAATCTATGTCGGGACGCAAGGCGGAAAATAGCCCCGAAGCTTGTTCAAGAGAAAGTCACGATGGGGTGAGGGTGATCACATTAGATCACGCTGCAATAGCTGAGCTGTGCGCGTCTCAGGCTAAACCACCGCACGCAAAAACGCCGGGATAGCTCCCGGCGTTTTTTGTCGTCAAATGAATGATCAGGCAGCCAGATCGCGAAGAACGGTCTGGAGAATGCCGCCATTGTTCATGTAGGTCACTTCGTCCAGCGTATCGATGCGGCAAAGAAGCGGAACTTCCTTCACCGTGCCGTCGCCGTAAGTGATCTTGGCAATCTTGGTTTCGCGCGGCTTGATATCGCCTTCGAGACCTTCGATGGTGACGGTTTCGTCGCCCTTCAGGTTAAGGCTGGCCCAGGTCGTGCCTTCAGGCAGCGTGAACGGAACGACACCCATGCCGACGAGGTTCGAGCGGTGAATACGCTCGAAGGACTGCGAGATGACGGCCTTTACGCCGAGCAGGTTGGTGCCCTTCGCCGCCCAGTCACGGGAAGAACCGTTGCCATATTCAACGCCTGCAAAGATGACGAGCGGAACGCCCTCTTCCTTGTACTTCATGGCGGCGTCGTAAATCGACATCTCTTCCTTAGATGGATAATGGATGGTGTAACCACCTTCCTTACCGTTCGGCCCAAGCATGTGGTTGCGGATGCGGATATTGGCGAAGGTGCCGCGCATCATGACTTCATGGTTGCCACGGCGTGTGCCGTACTGGTTGAAGTCCGCAACGGCCACGCCGTTGTCCGTCAGATATTCACCAGCCGGGGAAGCAGCCTTGATCGAACCGGCCGGAGAAATGTGGTCGGTGGTGATCTTGTCGCCGAAGAGACCGAGGACGCGCGCGCCCTTGATATCCTTGAGACCGGAGCCGCTCTTGCCCATGCCAACGAAGTAAGGCGGGTTCTGAACGTAAGTGGACTGATCGTCCCAGGCGTAGGTCTGACCCGCCGGAACCTGAACAGCCTGCCAGTTTTCGTCGCCCTTGAACACGTCCGCATATTTGGTTTCGAACAGTTCGCGGGTCACGTATTTCTGGATGAACTCCTGCACTTCCGCAGAAGAAGGCCAGATGTCCTTCAGGTAGACAGGGTTGCCGTCACGGTCTTCACCGAGCGGTTCCTTGGTCAGGTCGGCCTGAACCGTACCGGCCAGAGCATAAGCAACGACCAGCGGCGGAGAAGCGAGGTAGTTCGCCTGAACGTCAGGAGAGATACGGCCTTCGAAGTTACGGTTGCCGGAAAGAACGCCAGCCGTGATCAGACCCTTGTCGTTGATCGTCTTGGAAATCGGCGCAGGCAGCGGGCCGGAGTTACCGATGCAGGTCGTGCAGCCGAAACCGACCAGGTTGAAGCCGAGAGCGTCGAGTTCCTTCTGGAGACCGGATTTCTCGAGATATTCACCAACGACCTGAGATCCAGGTGCAAGCGAGGTCTTCACCCACGGCTTGGACTTCAGGCCCTTGGCAACCGCGTTACGGGCCAGAAGACCGGCAGCGATCAGAACCGATGGGTTGGAAGTGTTGGTGCAGGAGGTGATGGCGGCAATTGCCACATCGCCGTGACCCAGATCGTAGCTTTCGCCTTCAACCGCGTAACGGTTGCTCAGCTGACCCGGCTTCTTGTAGTCGTTTTCGAGAGCCGTCGCGAAGTTGGGCGCGATGGTTTCGAGCGGCAGGCGGCCTTCCGGACGCTTCGGGCCAGCCATGGACGGTACGACGTCGCCGAGATCCAGTTCCAGCGTGTCGGTGAAGACGAGCTGCGAACCGTCATTGTCACGCCACATGCCCTGAGCCTTGGAATAGGCTTCGACCAGTGCGATACGGTCCTTGGTGCGACCGGACATGTTGAGATAGCCGACGGTTGCTGCATCGACCGGGAAGAAGCCGCAGGTCGCGCCATATTCCGGGCCCATGTTGCCGATGGTTGCACGGTCTGCAACAGGCAGCGTGTCGAGGCCGGGACCGAAGAACTCTACGAACTTGGAAACGACGCCCTTCTTGCGCAGCATCTGAACGACGGTCAGAACGAGGTCGGTCGCGGTGACGCCTTCCTTCAGCGTGCCCGTCAGCTTGAAGCCGACGACTTCCGGCAGAAGCATGGAGACCGGCTGGCCGAGCATGGCAGCTTCGGCTTCGATACCGCCAACGCCCCAGCCCAGAACGCCGAGGCCGTTGATCATGGTCGTGTGGCTGTCGGTGCCGACGCATGTATCCGGATAAGCGGTTGTCTCGCCATCCTCATCCTTCGTCCAGACGGTCTGGCCGAGATATTCGAAGTTCACCTGGTGACAGATGCCGGTGCCCGGAGGAACGACGCGGAAGTTCTTGAACGCCTGCTGGCCCCACTTCAGGAAGCGGTAGCGCTCACCGTTGCGCTGGTATTCCAGCTCCACGTTGCGGGCAAATGCGTTCGGATTGCCGAATTCGTCGACGATGACCGAGTGGTCGATGACGAGATCGACGGGAACGAGCGGGTTGATCTTTTCAGGATCGCCACCGAGTGCCTTGATGCCGTCGCGCATGGCGGCGAGGTCGACAACTGCCGGAACGCCGGTGAAGTCCTGCATCAGAACGCGTGCGGGGCGATAAGCGATTTCAGCTTCCTTGAGACCCTTGTTCTCCAGCCATGCAGCAACGGCTTCGATGTCCGACTTCGTTACCGAACGGCCATCTTCGTTGCGCAGAAGGTTTTCGAGGAGAACCTTCATGGAGTACGGCAGGTTGGCGACGCCCTTCAGGCCGTTCGCTTCCGCCTTCGGAAGGCTGTAATAGACATAGTCCTTACCATCGACGGTGAGAACTGAACGACAATTGAAACTGTCGAGAGATTTAGCCACGGTTATAAACCCCGCTTCCTCTGATAGCCAACACGCGCGTGCGGACACCTATGCACTATCATGCACATCAGGATGCGGGTACGGTCATTTCCGCTGTCCGCACGAGAGGTTGCTTGTCACAACCTGCAGGTCCGGCGCTATATGATGATCACGCCGACCGCTGGCGTGGTTGAGACCCATATAGATAATTTCCCCGAAACGTGCCAGACCAACAGACGACCTAAATCGATTTTTTTTCGATCGAGATGATTAAAATCTTAAACGAGGCCAGAGAGTGCATTTGATAGCAGAAAATCTTGGCGCCAGACGGGGCGAGGATTTTATATTCATGAATGTTTCCCTCCAGTTAACTAATGGAGAAGCACTGCTTCTGACTGGACCGAACGGCTCTGGAAAATCCACCCTTTTGCGCGTCATTGCAGGCCTCATGACCGCTGAACGCGGCACCGTAAAGATAGCCGGCAAAGGAGTTGAACAGGGCGCTCGTCCCGCAGAGGCCAGCCACTATCTCGGCCACCGCAATGCCATGAAGCAGGAACTCACGGTCAACGAAAACCTGTCTTTCTGGAAGAGTTTTCTGGGCAATTTCAATGCAGGTCATGCGCTTTCGGTCGAAGAAGCCGCCGAGGTCGTCGGGCTCTCCGGCATCACGCACCTGCCCTTCGGCTATCTTTCCGCTGGCCAGCAGCGGCGATTCGCAATGGCCAAGCTGCTTGTCGCGTGGCGACCAATCTGGATACTGGATGAACCGACGGCGGCACTCGATGCGCAGGCAGACCAGATGTTCACCGGGCTGGTCAAAGAGCATCTCGGCCGAGGCGGCATGGTCATCGCGGCAACCCATCAGCCGCTCGGGCTGGACAATGCGAAGGCTTTGCGCATGACCGGCTTCGCAGGCGTGGAGGGCATCTGGGAATGATGACTCTTTTCTTGCGCGATCTGAAGCTCTCCATCCGTGCAGGCGGAGGTGCGCTCATCGGCGTTCTGTTCTTCATGACGGTCGTTGCCGTCATTCCTTTCGGCGTTGGGCCAGACCTCAATCTCCTGTCGCGGATAGGACCGGCCATTGTCTGGATCGGTGCGCTTCTTGCTGCGCTGCTGGGTCTTGACCGGCTGTTTCAGGCCGAGCGGGACGATGGTTCGCTCGACCTCATTCTGATGCACGAAAACCCGCTGGTTCTGACCGTCTTCATCAAATGCCTGGCTCACTGGGCCGCCACAAGCCTGCCGCTGGTCATCGCATCTCCTCTTCTCGGGCTCTTCATGAATATGGGTGAGGTGGCAATCGGCGCGGTGATGTTGACGCTCCTTGTCGGAACCCCTGCCCTCACATTCATCGGCGCAGTGGGCGCGGCAGTTGCGGTTGCCTTGCCGCGCGGGGGATTGCTGGTTTCGATCCTCGTTCTGCCACTCGCCATTCCCGTTCTCATCTTCGGCGTAAGCGCGTCTTATGCTGCGGTCCAGGATCCCGCGCCGTTTCTGCCGCCCTTCATGATCCTTGCGGCGATCACGCTCTTTTCATCGGTAATTGGCCCCTTCTTCGCAGCTTTGGCGCTGCGCAGTTCCACGGATTGATAAGGATCAATTGCCGAGGCTCCTTCCTCATTGTAGAAAGGCCAAGCTTCAGGTCAGAAAGACGCCATGAACGATACGAGCCTTGCAATCAAGAAATTCAGCGATCTCGCCAATCCCACCCGGTTTCTGGCACTGACCGCACGCATTCTGCCCTGGCTGGCAGCGCTGTCTGCGCTCTGTCTGCTGGCAGGTCTCTATCTGTCTTTCACGACGGAAGGCGATTATCAGCAGGGCAACACCGTGCGCATCATGTATGTGCACGTCCCAGCCGCATGGCTTTCGATGATGTGCTACACCGTCATGGCGCTTTCGGCCATCGGCACGCTGGTCTGGCGGCATCCACTGGCCGATGTCAGCCACAAGGCGGCAGCCCCCATCGGTGCCGCCTTCACCCTGATTGCGCTCATCACCGGTTCGCTCTGGGGCAAACCCATGTGGGGAACATGGTGGGTGTGGGATGCGCGGCTCACCTCCGTTTTCATTCTTTTTCTGATGTATCTCGGCCTCATCGCCTTCAATAAGGCGATGGACGATCCATCCAAGGCAGCGCGCGTCAGCGCCGTGCTCATCCTCGTCGGTTTCGTCAATATCCCGATCATCAAGTTCTCGGTGGAATGGTGGAACACGCTGCATCAACCCGCCAGCGTCATGCGCATGGATGGCCCGGCAATCGACCCGGAATTCCTCTGGCCGCTTCTGACCATGGCGATTGGCTTCACGCTTCTGTTCTTCACACTGCATGTGGCCGCCATGCGAAATGAGATCCTGCGCAGACGCATCGCCGCGCAACGCCGTCTGGCCGCGCGCGTTGCGGGAAGAGGGGCATGACACCATGAGTCACACATTCTACATCGGCATGTCCTACGCCATGACCGGGCTCATCGTCACCGCACTGATTGCCTGGGTCTGGCTTGATGGGCGCGCCCGCATGAGAGAAATCGCGCAACTGGAAGCCTCTGGCATCCGCCGTCGCTCCAGACCGGCAAAATCAGAGGCGCCATCCGCATGACTGATAAGGATGCCTCCGCCCGCCCTGCATCGCGGGGTCGATCACGCTATGTCCTGGCGCTTCTGCCCCTGCTGGTTTTCGCAGGCTTCGCTGCCGTTGCAGCCAAGATGCTTTACGAGCAGGACGTCAACGGCCTCGATGTCAGCGCCATTCCCTCGGCATTGATCGGCACCAAGGCGCCTTCTCTGGCGTTGCCGCCTTTGGAAGGCGCTAATGTTCCGCCCCTGACCGATACGGCGATCAAGGGCAAGCTGACGCTGGTGAACGTCTTTGCATCCTGGTGCGTCCCCTGCAGGCAGGAACATCCGATGCTGAAGGAGCTGTCAAAGGATGAGCGGCTCAATATCGTCGGCATCAATTACAAGGATAAATCCGACAACGCCCTTCGTTTTCTCGGAGAGCTCGGAAACCCTTACGCCGCCATCGGCATCGATCCGAACGGCAAGGCTGCTATCGACTGGGGCGTTTATGGCATTCCGGAAACCTATCTCGTCGGACCGGATGGCACCATCATTTACAAGAAAGTCGGCCCAATCGACGCTGCGACCTATGATCGCGAACTGATTCCGGCAATCGAAAAAGCGATAGCAGGCGACTGATCAGCCGCCCGGAAGCGCGCTCTGCCATTCCTTGATCGCATCGAGCGGCCAGACAAGCATGACCACGTTCAGCGTCAGATTGTCTCGAATGAGCCAACCGGTGAAAATCTCGAAGAATATGGCGATCAGAAACGTCAGCCAGACAGGAACGCGCGCGGCAAAAAGGAAGCCGAGCGCCATGAAGACCGTATCCATCGCCGAATTCAGGATGCTGTCGCCGCTATAGCCAAGCGCCATGGTAGCGGTGCGGTAACGGTCTATGATGATCGGCGAATTTTCCAGAATTTCCCAGGCAGCTTCCACCAGAACGGCAGCGGAAAGCCGGAAGGACAGTGGCTTTGTGCGAAACAGCAGCCAGGCGAACCAGTAGAACAGGAAGCCGTGGATGATGTGGGAAGGCGTGTACCAGTCTGCGATGTGCTGGGAATTGCCCGGCGTATTCACGCCCGGCTCGAACAGTTTCACATAGCCGCATTCGCAGATCGGAACGCGGCCCATCGCATAGAGAATAACGGTCTGCAAAAGCAGCAGCCCCGCCGCGACACCGAACCATTTGAGCGAGGACGAACGGGAGGCAGGCAGTTCTGCAAGTGTCATTTCTCGTCCTTGTTCAATGGCTCGAGCGAGTGGCGCATGACGAGCGGCATCTGCGCCATGGTGAAGATGATGGTGATGGGCATGGTGCCCCAAACCTTGAAGGCAACCCAGTTATCGGTGCTAAAATTGCGCCAGACGACTTCGTTCAGCACTGCCAGAAACAGGAAGAAGATACCCCAGCGCAGCGTCAGCTTGCGCCAGCCCTCATCCGTCAGCTTGAAGGCGGAATTGAAGACATAACCGAGCAAAGACTGGCCGAAGAAAAGCCCGCCCAGCAGGATGACGCCGAATAGCGTGTTGACGATGGTCGGCTTCATCTTGATGAAGGTGTCGTTTTGCAGATAGAGCGTCAGCGCGCCAAAAACGAAAACGACGATGCCAGAGATCAGCGGCATGATCGGCAGGGTGCGCGTGAGTATCCAGGAAACCGAGAGCGCCAGCGCCGTAGCGATCATGAAAAGACCGGTGGCAATGAAGATCGGCCCGCCGAATTCGTGCAGCACAGGCAGCTTTTCAGCCAGCCACTCGCCCCGGGAATTGGCGAAAAAGAAGACCACGAGCGGCCCGAGTTCGAGCGTGAATTTCAGAAGCGGGCTGATTTCCCGCACCATCTTTTCGCTTTCGCGCTGATTGCTTTCCACGTCCATACTCAAACTCCTGCAATCGCTTTGGCGAAATCGTCCGCTTCGAAGGGCTCCAGATCGTCCACGCCTTCGCCGACGCCGATGAAATAGACCGGCAGCTTATGCTTGGCAGCGATGGCAACGAGGATACCGCCGCGCGCCGTGCCATCCAATTTTGTCATAATCAGGCCCGAGACCCCGGCAACGTTGCGGAAAATCTCCACCTGATTCATGGCGTTCTGCCCGGTCGTCGCATCCAGAGTCTGAAGCACGGTGTGCGGCGCCTCGGGATCGAGCTTGGTGAGAACACGCACGATCTTTTCCAGCTCCGCCATCAGCTCCGTCTTGTTCTGGAGACGACCAGCGGTGTCGATGATCAGGACATCGCTCTTCTTTGCCCGCGCCTGTTCATAGGCATCGTAAGCGAGACCCGCCGCATCCGCCCCAAGCTTGGTGCCGATGAATTCGGAGCCGGTGCGATCCGCCCAGATTTTCAGCTGCTCGATGGCGGCCGCACGGAACGTATCGCCCGCCGCCAGCATGACCTTCAGGCCGGAGCCCGAAAGCTTGGCCGCAAGCTTGCCGATGGTCGTGGTCTTGCCCGTGCCATTGACACCAACGACGAGGATGACATGTGGCTTGTGCGAAAGATCGAGCTCCAGCGGCTTGGCGACCGGCGTCAGAACCTTGGTGATTTCCGCCGCCATGATCTTGGCCACGTCTTCGCCGCTTACATCCTTGCCATAACGTTCGGACGACAATGCGCCGGTAATGCGCATGGCGGTCTCGACACCCAGATCGGACTGGATCAGCAGATCTTCCAGCTCATCCAGCGTGTCGTCATCCAGCTTGCGCTTGGTGAACAGCGCCGAAATCTGGCTCGTCAGCTGCGATGAGGTACGCGCGAGACCGGCACGCAGGCGCTGGAACCATGTCAGCTTAGCTTGAGGGGCGGCCTCGACGGGCTCAACGCGATCCGCAGCGGACGAGAAGCCCTTTGGCAGAGCAGCCGGAACGGCAGAGGCACCCAAGACTTCCGGCTCTTCGTCGACAGCTTCGGCCTCATCCAGCAGATCGTCCATCGCGGTTTCATCGAGCGGCGCGTCCGGCGAGACCTCATCGTCGGTAACGCCATCGACCGCCTCCCCGGCGGCAGCTTCCGCCTCCAGAAGCGACAGCGGCACCATGCCGATATCTCCGACTTGGTCGGCACCGGGCAGAAGCGGAGCATCCTCGTCTCCTGCTACTACAGGCTGAGCGACATCATCGGCAGCATCGGACGCCGGACCACCGGCAGTTTCCATCTCGATGTTGGAAACAGGGTCTTCGGCGGGCAGCGTATGGGCTTCGGCTTCGCTCAAAGCCTCTTCGAAGGAACTGCGCTCTTCCTGATGAAGCGTGGCCTCTTCACCCTCGGGCTTATCGGTTTCGGCCTTGTCCTTGCCGAACGAAAAGACTTTTTTGATGAAGCCGAGGGCCATGACTGTTCCGTCTCTTAATTCTTCAGGCCGCTTGCGCCGTCAGACATTGCATTTTCAAGTGCTTACCGTTGTGACCCGTAATCACAACCCGCGCAAGAGTGCGCGGCGCAAGATCGGGTACAGCGACAAGGGTAAAGTTGTCCGTATGGGCAAAACCGTTGTTTTCAACCAGTATTGTCTGCTCGCTACCCACCATCGCGCCTAAGTGATTAACGCGCAGAACCTCTCCGCGTTCACGCAGTTTTGCCGCCCGCTCCTTGACCAAGGCTCGATTCAGTTGCGGCATGCGGGCAGCAGGTGTTCCGGGGCGCGGGCTGTAGGGGAAGACGTGAAGGCTGGAAATGCCGCATTCCTCCGCAAGCGTCGCCGCATTCTCCGCCATTTCATCGGTTTCCGTGGGGAAACCTGCAATCATGTCCGCACCGAAAGCGATATCGGGACGCAGAGCCCGGACATCGCGACAGAAGCGAATGGCATCGTCGCGCAAATGGCGGCGCTTCATGCGTTTCAGGATCATGTCATCGCCATGCTGAAGCGACAGATGCAGATGCGGCATGAAGCGCTCTTCATCCGCAATCAAATCCATCAAATGCCTGTCCGCCTCGATGCTATCGATGGAGGACAGCCGAAGCCGCAAAATATCCGGCACCTGCTTCAGCAGTGTTTTTGCCAGATACCCCAGCGAAGGTTCGCCCGGCAAATCTGCGCCGTAGCTCGTCGCATCGACCCCGGTCAGCACGATTTCGCGATAACCGCTTTCCGTCAGCTTGCGCGCCTGCTCGACAACGGCCCCCATGGGAACCGAGCGGGAATTGCCGCGACCATAGGGAATGATGCAGAAGGTGCAGCGATGGTCGCAACCATTCTGCACCTGAATGAAGGCCCGCACATGCCCATCGATGTGCTTCACCATCTGCGGCGCGGTGGCCTTCACGCTCATGATGTCGTTGACGCGAAGCTTTTCTTCCGCGGACACGCCAAAATCCGGCAATGCACGATAGGAGGTGCTTTTCAGCTTCTCCTCATTGCCCAACACGGCGTCCACTTCCGGCATATCGGCAAAAGTCTGCTTTTCCGTCTGGGCGGCACAACCGGTGACGATGATGCGCGCATGCGGATTGTCGCGCCGCGCACGGCGAATGGCCTGACGTGCCTGCCGCACGGCTTCGCCCGTCACGGCGCAGGTATTGACCAGCACGGCATTGTTCAGCCCTGCCTTCTCGGCCTCGGCCCGCATCACTTCCGATTCATAGGTGTTGAGGCGACAGCCGAAGGTTATGACCTCGACACCGCTCATAAGGCCTCCTGCTGAGCCTCTGCATCGCGCGCCCAGCTGCCCGTGACAGGATCGACGCGCCCGGCCCATTCCCATTCGGCAGGCCCTGTCATGATGACGTGATTATTCTCGCGCCATTCGATGGTCAGCGGAATGCGAACCGGGCTGGAAGCAACGTCGATTTCAACAATGCGACCCGTTCGGCCGGTTCTTGCCGCAGAAACAGCGGCGGCACAGGCAGCCGAGCCGCAGGCAAGCGTCAGACCTGCGCCACGCTCGAATGTGCGGGTACGCAAGGCGCTATCGGAAATGACCTGCGCCAGCGTGATATTGGCCTTTTCCGGAAACATGGGATGGCTTTCGAGCAGCGGCCCCATCCGCTCCAGATCGAACTCCATGGGATCGCAGTCCACCCAGAAAACGGCATGCGGATTGCCCATGGACATAGCTGCAGGCGAATGGAGGATCGGGTTATCGATTGGCCCGATCTGCAATTCGATGCGGCTGGTATCGTGAAACTCTTCCGACAACGGAATGTCGCTCCAGCGAAAACGCGGCGTCCCCATATCGACGGAAATCATGCCGTCTTCATTCTCGGTGGCATTCAGAATGCCCGCCACGGTCTGGAAGGTGAAAGCCTTTTTGCCGGTCTCGGACGCCAGCGCCTGTACGACACAACGCGTGCCGTTGCCACAGGCCTGAGCCTTGGTGCCATCGCAATTCAAGATATCGATATAGGCATCCGTACCATCGACGCGTGGATCGTGGATCGCCATGATCTGATCGAAAGCGGTGTCTGCATCCGCGTTCAAGGCGATAGCCGCCTGCGGCGTCACCATGTCTTTACGGCCACGCATATCGACAACAAGGATCTTGTTGCCAAGCCCGTTCATCTTCGCGAATTCAACCGTCTGCGTCATGATATTGAACCTGTTCGAGATCAGCGGAGCATTTCTCCCGCATTTTGCCTCTATATGGCGGAATTGCGAGAGGATTACCACCCGCCAGCCAGAAACAAAACACCCCCGGAGCGATCCGAGGGTGCAGAGTTTCTCAAGCGAAATCGCTATTTACTGCCACTCGCGCACATCGACGAAGTGGCCGGCAATGGCAGCGGCAGCCGCCATAGCGGGTGAGACCAGATGCGTGCGGCTCTTGTAACCCTGACGGCCTTCGAAGTTGCGGTTCGAGGTCGAGGCGCAGCGCTCGCCCGGTGCCAGACGGTCGTCATTCATGGCAAGGCACATGGAACAGCCCGGCTCACGCCATTCGAAACCGGCCTCGAGGAAAATCTTGTCCAGACCTTCCTTTTCCGCCTGCTCCTTCACAAGGCCGGAGCCCGGAACGATCATGGCAGACACGGTCGGTGCAACCTTGCGGCCTTCCACGATCTTTGCGGCAGCGCGCAGATCCTCGATACGGCCATTGGTGCAGGAACCGATGAAGACGCGGTCGATGGCGATATCCGTCATCTTGGTACCCGGCTTCAAGCCCATATAATCCAGCGCACGCCATTTGGAATTGCGTTTGTTCTCTTCGCCGATGTCTTCGGGGTCGGGAACAATGCCCTGAACCGACACCACATCTTCCGGCGAAGATCCCCAGGAAACGATGGGGGGCAAGTTGGCTGCATCCAGCACCACAACCTTGTCGTAATGCGCGCCCTCATCGGACTTCAGCGTCTTCCAGTAGGCGATTGCCTGCTCCAGCGTCTCGCCCTTCGGCGCGCGTGGCTTGTCCTTGATGTAGTCGAAAGTCGTTTCGTCAGGCGCGATCAGACCCGCGCGCGCACCGCCCTCGATCGTCATGTTACAGACCGTCATGCGGCCTTCCATGGAGAGCGAGCGGATCGCTTCACCAGCAAACTCGATGACGTGGCCCGTACCGCCAGCGGTGCCGATTTCACCGATGATGGCAAGAATGATGTCCTTGGCGGTCACGCCGTCCGGAATTTTGCCATCGACACGCACCAGCATGTTCTTGGCCTTCTTCTGGATCAGCGTCTGCGTTGCCAAAACGTGCTCCACCTCGGAGGTACCGATACCGTGCGCCAAGGCGCCGAAAGCCCCGTGGGTGGAAGTGTGGCTGTCGCCGCAGACGATGGTCATGCCCGGCAGCGTGAAGCCCTGCTCGGGGCCAACGATGTGGACGATGCCCTGACGCTTGTCGCGCTCTGAATAGTATTCGAGGCCGAATTCCTTGGCGTTCTGCGCCAGCGCTTCGACCTGAATACGGCTTTCTTCGTTCTTGATGCCTTCCAGACGGTCGGCGGTGGTCGGTACGTTATGGTCCACCACGGCCAGCGTGCGGGTGGGCGAATGAACGGGACGACCGGCCATACGCAGGCCTTCGAAAGCCTGCGGCGACGTCACCTCATGCACCAGGTGACGGTCGATGTAGAGAAGACAGGTTCCATCTGGATCGCGGTTGACGACGTGATCATCCCAGATTTTATCATACAGAGTACGCGGTGCGCTCATGGCTTTATCCATTCGATTTTTTGAAAACAGGAATTGGGTCTTGGAATAAAGGCTGACAGCCTTATCAGGCCATCAGGCGAACGTAAGTCGGCTGTTGAGCGCCCCGGCGATGCGCGCGAAAAAGCGTGCCGGCAGACGCTTGTGGTCCTGCAACACGAAAACATTTTGCGCGAGACATCCGAATTTCGATCCCATGGCGGATGTCATAGCAGATCGGCATTTTCTCGGCAACATACATCCGCACGCGTGTCGGCGCGAAGACAGGTGAGTGACCAGCTTCGGAAATAAACGGGATTTTTCTTCGCGGGGAAAGATTTCCCGTTTCGTGCGTTAGGGGTTGCGCATAGTCAACTTCACGATGTTATAACGCGACCGTGAACGGGGCTGGGACACCTTATCGCATCGTGGCTGCATGTGATTTGCAGCCGACAGGGGAGGATACGTCTTGGTATCTGAAAAAGCACTCATCTCAAAAATCACATGGCGGCTGATGCCGTTTCTGGGGCTTCTTTACCTGATCGCCTATATCGACCGCCAGAATGTCAGCTTCGCCAAGCTGCAAATGGTCGGCGACCTTGGCCTCAGCGAATATGCCTATGGTCTTGGCGCATCGCTGTTTTTCATCGGCTACTTCATTTTCGAGGTGCCGAGCAACCTGCTGCTCAACCGCTTCGGCGCCAGACTCTGGTTTGCCCGCATCATCATCTCCTGGGGCCTCGTGACTATTGCTCTGGCCTATACCACCAGCCCGACCATGTTCTATGTCCTGCGCTTCCTTCTCGGCGTCTGCGAAGCGGGCTTCTTCCCCGGCGTTCTCTACCTTCTGACACTCTGGTTCCCGCGCGATTATCGCGGCCGCATGGTCGGCCTGTTCATGATCTTCAGCGCGCTCGCCAACGCCATCGGCGCACCGCTTGGCGGAATGTTGCTCGATCTGGATGGTCTGTGGGGTTATGCGGGCTGGGAATGGGTCTTCCTCGCAACGGGTATTCCTGCCATCATTGCAGGCATCGCCACCATTTTCTATCTGGACGACACGCCGGAAAAGGCGCGATTCCTGTCGCGCGAGGAAAAAGATTGGTTGCAGAAGCGCATCGCCTCTGAAAACTCCGGCATGGAAGAACATGCCGAAGATGGCTTCCGCGCGCTGATCAACCCACGCGTCCTGTTCATGTCGCTTTGCTATGTGGGCTTTCCGCTGGCGGCCTATGGTCTCAGCTACTGGCTGCCGACAATCGTGAAAAGCTTCGGTGTGTCCAACACCGCCAACGGCTTCATCAATATCATTCCATGGCTGGTTGTCGCCGTTGCCCTCTATGTCGTGCCATCGGCTGCCGACCGGTCGGAAAAGAAGACCGCATACATCGTCGCCCCTGCCTTCATCGGCGCTGTCTGCCTGCTGATGTCGGCGCTTCTCACCTCGCCCGCTCTGCAATTTGCTTTCCTCTGCGTCGCAGCAGCAGGCATTTTTGCGGGTCAGCCCGTGTTCTGGAGCCTGCCGGGTCGCTTCCTCAAGGGGGCAGGCGCAGCGGCGGGCCTTGCAGCCATCAACTCGGTCGGCAATCTCGGCGGCTTCGTCGCCCAGAATGTCGTGCCATGGATCCGCGATGAAACGGGCAGCACGATTGCACCTATGTTCTTTCTGGCCGCATGCCTCGCCATTGCAGGCGTTCTCGTCATCATTGCGGGCCGCATGATCGCGTCCCAGCTGCAATCGCAAACCGGTTCTCACGCCTGACCGGAAAGCGCATTCAACGTCCCTGCTTGCGGCGCATTGTCTTTTCGATGCGCCGCAGGATCAGTGAAAGCCCAAGCGTCAGAATGAGATAGACGTAAGCGACGATCAAATAGGTCTCGAAAAAGCGAAACGAACCAGCCGCATAGACCTTTCCAAGCTGCGTAATATCCGCCACCCCAAGAACCGAGACCAGCGAACTGTCCTTCACCATCGAAACGAAATCGTTGGAAAGCGGCGGAAAGATCGTGCGGATGGCCTGCGGGAAGGTGATGAGACGGAAGCGCTGGTAGCGGCTGAGGCCAAGCGCCTTTGCAGCCTCACCCTGGCCAACATCGACCGCTTCGATACCGGCACGAAATATTTCCGCAATGAAAGCGCCATAGCACACGGTCAGTGCAAGGATCGCCCGCCATGTCAGCGAAAAATCCCGAACCATCATCGGCTCAACCCACCCCGCCTGCACCAACGGCGTCAGCAGCCAGTTAATGCCATCCACGAGCACCGGCGCACCGGCGAAAGCGATGTAAAACAGCACGACGAGGATCGGGATGCCGCGCATGGTTTCGATGTAGAAGCGCGAGATTTGCCGCAGCACGATATTATCCGCCATGCCGAGCACCGCGATGAACAGCCCGCATAGGCACGCCAGAAAGAAGGCCACCAGCGTAACGAATATCGTCATGCCGATGCCGTTGATGACGGTGGTGAAAACCTGCGCATAAATGCCGTTGACGGCGATGACGACAGCCAGCACAACGCCGATGCCGATCAACGCCACCAGCCACCATGGAAAATCATCGGCTGCATGGCGGGAACGCGGACCCGTCACGCCGCAAACCCTTGCGAGCATAGGTAGTTCATCGGCTTATTCGCCAAGCTTGTAATCCAGGAACCATTTCTTATCCAGCGCGGCAAACGTGCCATCCGCCTTCAGTGCCACAATGGCAGCATTGATCGGACCGACGAGATCCGACCCCTTCTTGAAGATGAAACCGAAATCATCACCACCCAGAGGGCCACCGATCAGCTTCAGCTTGCCGTCGGAAGCATCGACATAGCCCTTGCCAGCAACGCCGTCCGTCAGAACCAGATCGACATCCCCCGCCCGCAAGGCCTGCACCGTCGCACCGAAAGTCTCCATCAGCTTGACGCGCGGGTTCTGCTCGTTGCCATCGAGAATATCATAGACGGCGGTATAGAAAGGCGTCGTACCCGCCTGCGCGCCCACGAGACCCTTTTCGAAAGCGGCAAAACTCTTGGCATCGGTGAAGCGATTTTCATCCGCCCGCACCAGCATGAACATTTCCGAGCGCATATAGGGAACAGAGAAATCGACCTTCTCCTTGCGCTCTTCCTTGATGCTGATGCCGGTCATGCCGATATCATATTGCCCAGCGGAAACCGCGGGTATCATCGCATCCCAGGATGCATTCTGATACTCGACTTTCGCGTTCAACCGCTTTGCGATCTCATTCATCGCATCATATTCCCAGCCAATGGCCTTACCCGTCTTCGGATCAACGAATTGCAAAGGCGGGTAGGCGTTCTCCGTCACAACCAAAATTTCCTTGCCCTTCAGGTCAGGCAAATCGGCAGCGGATGCCAGAAACGGCGAAAACACGGCGGCGGCAAAAGCGATGAAAAACGAGCGTCTGAACAATTTGGTTCTCCTGCGAACAGCGCTGGAAAATGACACGCTTTAAAGCCGCGGCGCAAGAGATTTACGTTCAAAGAAAGCGGCGCGGTTAGAATACCGCTAGGTCTCCTAACGTGAATTTTGCCGGAATGCCCGTTCAACCTCACCGCCTTGCGTCATCCTGGGGTTTGAGCCACTCTGGAGCGTGTACTCAGCTCTTCCGTTCAGCAATGAACTGCGCTGCCTCGGCAAGTGTCTCTGCCTTATCCCCATAAGGTCTCAGCAATTCCGCAGCCTCGACTACCAGTCCGCGTAGTTTCGCGCGTGCCCATTCTTCTCCGCGCAGGCCGACCAGCGTGCCTTTGCCGCGCGCAGCGTCCTTGCCGGTCGCTTTGCCCATCGTGGCGACGTCGGAGGTGAGGTCCAGAAGGTCGTCGGCGAGCTGGAAGGCGAGGCCGATTTTTTCGCCGAAGCTCCGGAGTGTTTTTCTGTCGGAAGCATCGTTTCCGGCGATGATTGCTCCTGCCTCACAGGCAAAACGCAGCAGCGCGCCCGTCTTCATAGCCTGCAAAGTCAGGATGCCGGTTTCGTCTGGCGCCTGCTTTTCTGCGGCAAGATCAAGCGCCTGTCCGCCTGCCATTCCGCCGATCCCGGCAGCGCGTGCGAGCGAAAGCACGAGGGCCGTTTTCTGATCTCCAGAAAGCTGCGTTTCCGGGGCCGCGATGATGTCGAAGGCCAGCGTCAGAAGGCTGTCGCCTGCGAGAATGGCGGTGGCTTCGTCGAATTTCTTATGCACGGTGGGCTGGCCACGGCGAATGTCATCGTCGTCCATGGCGGGCAGGTCGTCATGAACGAGCGAATAGCAGTGCAGACATTCGAGTGCGGCACCCACCCTCAACGCGGCGTTTTCGTTACCGCCCAGCAGCTTTGCCGTCTCGATGACGAGGAAGGGGCGTAGGCGCTTGCCGCCGTTCAAAACGCCGTGGCGCATGGCGGCAAGAAGATTGGCCGGGCGAGCGATTTCGTCCTCGCCCGTTGCATCGGCCAGCAGTTCCGCCAGCAGAGCTTCCGTCTTCATCGCATTGTCGCGCAGCCGCATTTCGAAGGTCATGGTGAGCGTTCCTTGTGTCAGCGGCTGTTTCGCATGGGGAAAAATGGCTGGCAAATGTTTTGTGTAACGAGGGCGGAACTTCGTTATCGTGAGTAGCCTTGATGGTTCATGCGGAATATGAAAGGCTTGATCTGAACCAGTGGGGACGGGATTTGAGCAGTACGCCGGACAGCGAGACGGATTATGAAGCGCGACCGGAGGATGGGAGCAAGCCGAAGGTGGATGTCCGAAACCTCGTCAAACGCGTGGTGATCTTTTTCGTCGCTCTGTTCATCCTGCCTTACCTGCTGATCCCGGTCTATGCGCTTCCATTCATCCGTCCCGTTTCGACATTGATGCTGGCTGATCTTGTCACCTTCCAAGGCTATGACCGTCGCTGGGTGCCGCTGGAGGATATTTCGCCGCGCCTGGTGCAATCGGTGATGATGTCCGAGGACGGACAGTTCTGTTCCCATGGCGGCGTAGACTGGAACCAGATGCAGACGGTGGTGAATAGCGCACTGGAAGGTGAATCCACGCGCGGCGCAAGCACCATCCCCATGCAGACGTCCAAGAACCTGTTTCTGTGGAATGGCCGCTCTTTCATTCGCAAGGGGCTGGAACTGCCGCTTGCCGTCGTCTCGGATTTCGTCTGGTCCAAGAAGCGGATGATGGAGATTTATCTCAACATTGCGGAATGGGGTCCCGGCATCTATGGCATCGAAGCCGCTGCGCAGCATCATTTCAAGGTGCCCGCTTCGAAGCTGAGCTCGCGTCAGGCGGCCCTTCTTGCTGTTGCCCTGCCCAATCCCATTGATCGGGTTGCAAGCAAACCCGGTCGCGGCATGCAGCGTCTGGCTGGGTTGATAGAGCGCCGGGCCAGGGGTTCCGGCGCCTATGTCGGTTGCGTCCTGAACTAAGCCGTATCAGCTTTTCGAAAAGATATAGTCGGTTTCCTGGACCAGCGTCTCGCCGGGGCGGAGGATCGCCTTCGGGAAGTTTTCGTGGTTGACGGAATCCGGCCAGATCTGCGTTTCCAGGCAGAAGCCTGCGAAGGGGCCGTAATGTCTGCCATCATGGCCGGGAACGGCGGTGTTCAGCTTGAAGGCGGTGTAGAGCTGGACGCCGGGTTCGGTGGTGTGAACTTCAAGCGACACGCCGGATGCCGGTGCGTGGACGCGGGCGACCTTGCGCTTTGCCACACGTTCTGCCGAGAGGCAGAAATTGTGATCGTAAAGAACCTGCTCGCCATTCTCCTCACGCTTCATCGGCGTGGTCTTCCGTAAATCGAAGGCCGTGCCTTCCACGGAGCGGATTTCGCCGGTCGGAATCTGGCGGTCGTCCGTCGGCAGATAATGGTCGGCGGCGATTTCGATTTCGTGACCGAGAGCGGTTTCGGCTCCATCCAGATTGAAGTAGGAATGTTGGCAGATATTGGCGATGGTCGGCTGGTCCGTCGTCGTCTCGTAGAGAACCGAAAGCACGCCGCCTTCGCGGATCGTGTAGGTCGCGGTAATGGTGCAGTTGCCGGGATAGCCGGCGCGGCCATCGGGATCGATGATTTGAAGCACGACGTGGCTTGGGCCATGCTCCATGATCAGCCAGTTGCGCTTGCCGGTGCCGTCGCTGCCGCCGTGGAGATGAGTGATGCCCTTCTCGTTCAGTTCAAGCTGATAGCTCTTGCCATCGATGGAGAATTTTCCGCTGTCGATGCGGTTGGCATTTCTGCCGGGTGTCGCGCCGAAATAGGATGAGTATTTTGGATAATAATCGAAATTGTCGAAGCCGAGCACAAGCGGCGGCTGATGGCCTTCGAGGCGCACATCCTGAATGACCGCGCCCCAGGTGATGACCTTTGCGGTCAGGCCACCGGCGGAAATGGTAACCCGCTCGACCTTTTCACCTGTTGGCGTGAAGCCGAAATTTTCCCGTGCGGCCGCTTCGCTCATCCCGTTCTCTCCAAATCGGTTCAGTTGCGCCGGAGGTTGCGTCATTTTCCGGCCCGGCGCAACGTCTGAATGCAGAGCCGATCAGGCAGCCTTATCGCCGATATTGTCCAACTCGTATGGTGTGGTCTGGTAGATTTCGTTGATCCAGTTGCCGAAGAACAGATGCGCGTGGCTGCGCCAGCGATTGAGCGGCGTGAGTGACGGGTCGTTGTGCGGGAAGTAGTCATGCGGCAGCTTGATCGGCACGCCGGAATCCACATCGCGGAAATACTCGTCCGACAGGGATGTGGAATCATATTCGACGTGATTGAACATATAGAGACGCTTGCCGCGCTTTTCATGCACCAGACACACGCCCATCTCTTCGGATTCCATCAGGATTTCAAGATCGGGATGTTTTTCGATATCGGCACGCCGAACTTCCGTCCAGCGTGATACCGGCACCTGAAAATCATCGGAGAAACCGTTGAGATAGATGGAGGCAGGGCTGAGATTGCGGTGGCGGTAAACGCCGAAGGCCTTTTCCTTCAAGCCATGCTTGGGCACGCCGTGGAAGTGGTAGATGGCCGCCATCGCGCCCCAGCAGACGTTCAGCGTCGAATGGACATTCGTTTCCGTCCACTCGAAAATCTTCCGCATTTCATCCCAATAGGTCACGTCCTCATAAGCCAGCGTTTCCACGGGCGCACCGGTGATGATGAAGCCATCGAATTTGCGGTGGCGCACCTCTTCCCATGTTTCATAGAAGGAAAGCAGGTGTTCTTCCGGCGTGTTCTTGGCGCGGTGCCCGCCGATACGGATCAGCGACAGCTCCACCTGAAGCGGCGAAGCGCCGACGAGGCGCGCCACCTGGACTTCCGTCTTGATCTTGTTCGGCATGAGGTTGAGAAGCCCGATCTGGAGCGGGCGAATATCCTGACGGATCGCCATGGTCTCGGTCATCACCCGCACGCCCTCGTTCACGAGGGTCTCAAAAGCAGGCAGCGTATCGGGAATCTTGATGGGCATCTCGAACTCTCACTTTCAGGCGCAAAGCCGTGAAAACAAAAAAACCGGCAGCGAAATCGCGACCGGTCCTCGGAAATTGCCTGTTTCCTCGACCCTTTAGCGACTTCTTTAAAGTGGCTGCAAGCCGGTCGGCAAATCACCACTGGCGGCTGTCATAATCCTGTCCGGGCTAAAAATCAATATCGACGGTCTGCTGGCGGTTTCAGCCTTCCTTGAGGGGTCGTTTCACGATAAGGCAGGGCATGACTTCGGATCATTTCACCATTCTGCTGGGCGGCGATATCGTCGTGACCGACCGGTTGCGCCAGTCGGTTGCGGACACACGCGTCATCGCAGCCGATAGCGGCATGCGCCACGCCGAGCCTCTCGGTCTTACGCCAGAGCTTTGGATGGGTGATTTCGATTCCTCGGATTCCGATCTCATCAAGCGCTGGCCGGATGTTTTGCAACAGCCCTTTCCGGCAGCCAAGGGTGAAACGGACGGCGAGATTGCCGTGTCGGAGGCTTTGGCGCGTGGCGCCAAGCGGCTGACGCTTGTGGGTGCCCTGGCGGGTGAGCGGTCGGATCATGCACTGTTCCATCTGCTTTACGCGGTGGCGCTGGCGGAGCGTGGTTTCGACGTGACCTTGACCTCCGGCGAGGAGGAGGCTTTTCCGTTGCTGGACAAGGAACTGGTGCTGGATCTGCCTGCCGGGTCTCTCTTTTCCGTGGCGGGATTTACCGCGCTCGAGGGGCTCGACATCGAGAATGTCCGCTATCCCCTCACCGATTTCGCGCTTGCCTTCGGCTCGTCGCGCACTATTTCCAACGTGGCTGAAGGGCAAGTGCACCTTCGCCTCAAAAGCGGCAAGGCCATCGTCCTTGCCCGTCCCTATGATTTGACCGGAGCCTGATGCCTTGGCACCTCCCATTTTGAAACTCGACGATATCAAGCTGACCTTCGGCGTGACGCCGCTTCTGGACGGCGCCAATTTCCAGGTGGAGCCGGGCGACCGCATCTGCCTTGTCGGTCGCAACGGTTCCGGCAAATCGACGCTGATGAAGATTGCTGCCGGTCTGGTGGAGGCACAGTCCGGAGAGGTTTTTCGCCATCCCTCCGCTACGATCCGTTATCTGGAGCAGGCACCGGATTTTGGTGGTTACGAGACGGTGCAGGCCTATGCGGAATCCGGTCTCGGGCCGGGGGATGATGCCTATCGCGTCACCTATCTTCTGGAGCATCTGGGGCTGACCGGACAGGAAAATCCGGCGAGCCTTTCCGGTGGAGAAGCCCGTCGCGCAGCGCTTGCGCGCGTCATGGCGCCGCAGCCGGATATCCTGATGTTGGACGAGCCGACCAACCATCTCGATCTGCCCACCATAGAATGGCTGGAAGGCGAATTGCAGCAGACGCGCAGCGCGCTGGTGCTGATCTCGCACGACCGCCGCTTTCTTGAAAAGGTTTCGACGGCAACGGTGTGGCTCGACCGCGGGCAATCCCGTCGCCTCAATCGCGGCTTTGCCCATTTCGAGGAATGGCGCGACAAGGTTCTGGAAGAGGAAGAGCTGGAACAGCACAAACTCGGCAAGGCTATCGAGCGTGAAGAACACTGGATGCGCTATGGCGTCACGGCGCGGCGCAAGCGCAACATGCGCCGTGTGGGCGAACTGCGGGACATGCGCGCGGCCTATCGCGGGCACACCGGCCCACAGGGTACCGTGCAGGCAACGGTTACGGAGGGTCGCGAATCCGGCAAGCTGGTGATCGAAGCGGATACCATCACCAAGTCCTATGGGGATCGCACCATCGTTGCGCCCTTCTCCCTGCGCGTCAATCGCGGCGATTGCATCGGCTTCGTCGGCCCCAATGGTGCTGGCAAGACGACGCTTCTGAAGATGCTGACGGGCCAGCTGGAACCGGATAGCGGCACGGTGAAGCTCGGCACCAAGCTCGAAATCGCCACTCTCGACCAGAAGCGTGAGGACCTGAACCTCGAGGATACGCTTGCTCATTACCTGACGGACGGGCGCGGCGACAACCTGCTGGTCAATGGCGAGGTCAAGCATGTGACCGGCTATATGAAGGACTTCCTGTTCCAGCCGGAACAGGCGCGCACGCCGATCCGCAAGCTTTCCGGCGGTGAGCGTGCACGCCTCATTCTGGCGCGCATTCTAGCCAAGCCGACCAATCTTCTGATCCTCGATGAGCCGACGAACGATCTCGATATCGAGACGCTCGATCTGTTGCAGGAAATCGTCGCGAATTTTTCCGGCACCGTCATTCTCGTCAGCCACGACCGCGATTTCCTCGACCGCACGGTGACCTCAACCATCGCACCCGCCAACCCGGATGCGCCGGATGGACGCTGGATCGAATATGCTGGCGGCTATTCCGATATGATGGCGCAGCGCAAAGGCGCTGCCGATGACAAGCGCCGGGCGGAAAAGCAGGATAAGGCGAAATCCACCGCAAGCACTGCTGCGGCTTCGGAACCGTCCAAGGCCAAGGGCAAGCTGTCCTTCAAGCAGAAATTCGCGCTCGAAAATCTGCCCAAGGAGATGGAGCAGACGCAGGGCGAAATTGCCAAGCGTGAGGAACGCATGGCCGATCCGCAGCTCTTCGCCAAAGACCCCGGCGCATTCAACAAGCTGGCCGACGAGATGGCAAAGCTAAGGCACAAGCTGGAGGCCATGGAAGAAGAGTGGCTGGAACTGGAGATGCTGCGGGAAGAGCTGGAAGGATAAAAATTCCTGCTCTTGTTGGGATCGTCTCTCCTTAACCGTCTTTGACAGGTAAGCGAATTTACGTTTTCCTATTCAAAACGGGAGGAACCCAGACCATGCGCATGATTTTCGTCAATTTACCGGTCAAGAATATCGAGGCGTCGAAAGCGTTCTTCACCGCGCTCGGCTTCAGTTTCAATCCGGAATATTCGGATGAGCGCACGCTCTGCATGATCGTGGAGAAGAACATCTTCGTCATGCTTCTTCAGGAAGAGCGGTTCCGGGACTTCATCAACGGCGATATTGCGGATGCCAATAGCAGCACCGAAGTCTTGACCTGCCTTTCAGCCTCCAGCCGCGACGAGATAGACAGCATGCTGGCGACGGCGCTCTCTTCGGGCGGGCGCGAATGGAAGCCGGTGCAGGATCATGGCTTCATGTATGCAGGCAGCTTTCAGGATCCTGACGGGCATGTCTGGGAACTGGTGCATATGACCGAGCAGGCGTAACGGCTTGCGCCTTGCCAACGGCCTCATGTGCGATTACATCTTCGCGAAGATCTAACGGGGTGCTTTGTCTTGAGAGACAGGGCTGAGAGGCATCTGCCAACCCGAAGAACCTGATCCGGTTAACACCGGCGGAGGGATTAGACGGCTTCCATCCAGACGCCTATTCCCGTTTGCCCATTCGAGGAGGTGTCTGATGCTGCGTCGTTTGTTCCTGTCTGGCCTTGTTGCCTCGTCGTTTCTTCTGCCCGGCCTCGCCGCAGCGCAGGATAAGAAGGTACTGACGGTCTATACTTACGAAAGCTTCGTTTCCGAATGGGGTCCCGGCCCCAAGGTCAAGGAGGCTTTCGAAAAAACCTGCAATTGCACCGTCAATTTCGTCGGTGTGGCCGATGGTGTTGCGCTGCTCAACCGGCTGAAGCTGGAAGGTACGGGCTCCAAGGCGGATGTCGTCGTGGGTCTCGATACGAACCTCATTGCCGAGGCAAAGCAAACCGGACTTTTCGAAGCTTCGGGGATCGATAGTTCTTCCGCAAAGGTGCCGGGCGGCTTCAAGGATGATGTGTTCGTTCCCTATGATTACGGCCACTTCGCCGTCGTCTACGATACGCAGGTGACGAAGAACCCGCCGAAAAGCATGAAGGAACTGGTCGAGGGCGACCCGTCCCAGAAGATTGCCATTCAGGACCCGCGCACATCGACGCCGGGCCTCGGGCTTCTGCTCTGGGTGAAATCGATCTACGGAGATAAGGCGCCGGAAGCCTGGGCGAAGCTCAAGAACCGCGTTTTGACGGTGACGCCGGGATGGTCGGAATCCTACGGCCTGTTCACCAAGGGCGAGGTGCCGATGGTGCTTTCCTACACCACCTCTCCTGCCTATCACATGGTTGCCGAGCATAGCGAGCGGTATCAGGCAGCGAGCTTCGAGGAAGGCCATTACATCCAGATCGAAGTGGCCGGTATTCTGAAGAATGCGCCGGACAAGGAGCTTGCCAAGCAGTTCCTCGCTTTCATTCTGACGCCGGGCTTTCAGGATGCGATTCCGGAAAACAACTGGATGATGCCGGTGACGGCAACGTCCCAACCGTTGCCGGATGCATTCAGCAAGCTCGTCCAGCCGACGAAGACGTTCCTGATGTCGCCTGAAGAGGTGGCAAAGAACCGCAAGGCGTGGATCGACGAATGGCTGACGGCCATGAGCGTGAAGTAAGCGCGAAAGGTCGCGTTACATGATCGCGCGCAGCGACAGACGCAGGTTCTTGATCGGCGGCACGGCGGCATTCATCACCGTGCTTCTGTTCATTGGGCTCGCCGTCGCTGCGCTGCTGGCTTTCGATACGGGTGCTGCTTCGGAGGCTCTTTTCGATACCTATACGTTGCGCATCCTACGCTTCACGCTCTGGCAGGCGACGCTTTCGACTGTGCTTTCAGTCGTTCTTGGATTGCCCGTGGCGCTGGCGCTGGCGCGTCAGGCCGATTTTCCCGGTCGCATCTGGATCATACGGTTGATGGCGGTTCCCATGGGGTTGCCAGTCATTGTAGGCGCTCTCGGGTTGATTTCCATCTGGGGCAGGCAGGGTTTGCTGAACACGGCGCTGCTGGCCGCGGGTGCGGAGCAGCCCTTCAGTATTTATGGCTTGTCTGGCATTCTCATCGCCCATGTCTTCTTCAATCTGCCGCTTGCCGTGCGCTTCTTTCTGGCAGGGCTTGAGAGAATACCGGGCGAGTACTGGCGGATGAGCGCCAGCCTTGGCATGGGCTCATGGTCCGTTTTTCGCTTTATCGAATGGCCGGTCGTTCAGCGGCTGGTGCCGGGTGTTGCGGGTCTCATCTTCATGCTCTGCGCCACCAGCTTTACCCTCGTCCTGCTGCTTGGCGGAGGGCCAGCAGCGACGACTATCGAGGTTGCGATCTATCAGGCGCTTCGGTTCGATTTCGATCCGCCGCGCGCCATCGCCCTGTCATTGATGCAAATCGTCATGACGGGCCTTCTGCTCGTGCTTCTCTCGCTTTTGCCTGTAGCGGATGCCGAAGGGCAAACGTATGGGCGTAACGCAAGACGGTTCGATGGTGGCCGCATTCTAACGCGCCTGTGGGATGCAACGGCAATTCTGCTCTTGATCCTTTGGGTTGGCTTGCCTTTGGTCGCGGTAGCGGCCTCAGGCGTAACAGCAGATTTAACGCGGCTTCTCGGCACGCAGATTTTTCTTCGTGCGGCTTTGACCAGCCTGTCGATTGCGGTCGTCTCGGCGTTGCTGGCAACGTTGATTTCGGTCGCTCTCAGCCGGGCGCGTCAGGTAATCACCGAAAACAGGAAAGCGGGTGTATCCGCCAGATTCCTGTCCGCCTCTTTCGGCGCAGGCGCATCACTCGTTCTCCTCCTGCCGCCCGTCGTTCTTGGCAGCGGCTGGTTTCTGCTCCTGCGTCCGCTTGGCGATGTCGCGGTTTATGCTCCGGCGCTGGTGGCACTCATCAATATGCTGATGGCCTTGCCCTTTGTCATGCGGGTGCTAGAGCCAGCCTTCATCACGCATCAGGCTCGAACGGGGAAGCTATCGGCAAGTCTCGGCATGAGTGGTCTGTCGCGTTTCCGCCTTATCGACTGGCCAGTGCTCTGGCGTCCGTTCGCCATGGCCTTTTCCTTCGCGATGGCGCTTTCACTGGGTGATCTCGGTGCCGTTGCACTTTTCGGCTCTGAGAGTTTCGTGACGTTGCCTTGGCTGGTCTACAGCAATATGGGCAGTTACAGAACCAATGATGCGGCGGGCTATGCCTTCATTCTGGGTGTCATCTGCCTGTGTCTGGCGGCGGGCGGTGTCTCGCGACAATCCAATCCAGCAAAGGCGGCGGCATGAGTGAGCAGGCATCGGGCGTCCGTCTGGACAAGGTAGCGCTGACGCTGGGCGAACAGGATTTTTCCTTCGATTGCCTGTTCGAAAGCGGCAAGGTAACGGCGGTCGTTGGGCCATCCGGTTCAGGCAAGTCGACACTGCTCAATCTCGTTGCCGGTTTCGAAAAGCCGGATTCCGGGCGCGTTCTGATCGGGCAAGAGGATGTGAGCAATCACGATCCTGCCGAGCGTCCGGTTTCGCTGATCTTTCAGGACAATAATCTCTTCGCGCATCTGGATGTCTTCACCAATGTCGGGCTTGGCATCGATCCATCGCTTCGGCTTTCGCAGGCGCAACGTGAATCCATCAGGACCGCTTTGGAACGGGTGGGGCTTGCCGGTTTCGAGAAAAGGCTGCCTTCCAGCATGTCGGGCGGTGAGCGTCAGCGCGCCGCGCTTGCCCGCGCGCTCGTGCGCAAGCGATCCATCATGCTGCTGGACGAGCCTTTCGCAGCGCTCGATCCGGGTCTGCGGGCGGGCATGGCGGCGCTTTTGAAAGAGTTGCATCTGGAAAGTAACAATACGGTTCTACTCGTCACTCATCACCCGGATGACATACGTCGTCTTGCCGATGAGGTGGTTTTTCTTGGCTCCGGCAGAATCGTTTTTCAGGGAGACACGCAGTCTTTCTTCGCTGCGACGGATATTCACGAAATCGGTACTTTTCTTGATCTTTAGCCTGCCGCAGTGCCACAATTTGGACGCGGCGCGGTGTCAACCCTGCAAATACACACTGATGGTCCGCATATTTTGCACTTGCGAATCTGAACCAACTATTTGAGAAATATGCCGACACCATCTTTCGTCAGAATATTTCCACGCTATGGATCGTTTTCGCAGTTCGAGCATTTGTGTGCCCATCGGGGTAAATCTGGTATTCTGGTCTGCTTATAACGGATGATCAGGAACGTTAGGAGCAGACTGGCAGAATGATGACGCGTGTGAAGGCCTTAGAGGGCCGCACCTCCGGTCAGACAATTGTAAACAGGGTCAGGTCGGGCCGGGGCATTATCGCCCTGACCGCAGCATCGCTTATGCTTACGTCCTGCCAGTCGCTGTTCAGCCCCGCCTACCAGTCTTCGCTGAAACCGTCCGACAATCCGCAAACCGTGGAAGAGGTGCAGAAGAACGATCCGCGCGCGCAGATGGGCGCGCGTGAGCATCCGCGCATCGTGGCGAGCTATGGCGGCGAATATCATGACGACAAGACCGAACGTCTCGTTGCCAGAATTGCAGGTGCGCTGACGGCGGTTTCTGAAAACCCGCAGCAGTCCTATCGCATCACCATCTTGAATTCTCCGGCGATCAACGCCTTCGCCCTTCCGGGCGGCTACCTCTATGTGACGCGCGGTCTTCTGGCGCTTGCCAATGATGCGTCGGAAGTCGCAGCCGTTCTTTCGCATGAAATGGGTCACGTAACGGCCAACCACGGCATCGAGCGTCAGCGCCGCGAAGAGGCCGAAGTCATCGCGAGCCGTGTGGTGGCGGAAGTTCTGTCCAGTGATCTTGCTGGCAAGCAGGCGCTTGCGCGCGGCAAGCTGCGTCTTGCCGCCTTCTCGCGCCAGCAGGAATTGCAGGCGGATGTCATCGGCGTTCGGATGCTGGGCGAGGCGGGCTATGACCCCTACGCCTCTCCCCGCTTCCTCGATTCCATGGCGGCCTATGCGCGCTTCACCTCCGCCGATCCGGATAGCGACCAGAGCCTCGACTTTCTTTCGAGCCACCCGAACACGCCGCAGCGTATTGAGCTTGCCAAGCGCCATGCCCGCGCCTTCGGGCAGGAAGGCGAGGTGGGTGACAAGGGTCGCGACTGGTTCCTGAATGGTATCGATGGTTTGCTTTATGGCGATAGCCCGCAGGAAGGTTATGTCCGCGGCAACACGTTCCTGCACGGCAATCTCGGCATTCGCTTCGATGTACCGGACGGTTTCCAGATCGACAATAAGGTCGAAGCCGTTCTGGCGACGGGGCCGGGCGATATGGCCATTCGATTCGACGGTGTGGCCGACCCCAAGCAGACGAGCCTGCCGAATTACTTGACCAGCGGCTGGGTTGCCGGTTTGCTGCCGGAAACGGTTCGCGAAATTCAGGTGAATGGACTGCCCGCCGCCACGGCCCGCGCCAGCGCGGACAAATGGGATTTCGATGTCACCGTCATTCGCGTCGGTGACCAGATTTTCCGCTTCCTGACGGCGGTGCCAAAGGGTAGCCCACAGCTGGATACGGTGGCGAACGTTCTGCGTTCCAGCTTCCGCAAGATGACGCCATCGGAAATAGCCGCGCTGAAGCCGCTTCGCGTGCGGGTAATAACCGTAAAGCCCGGCGAAACTGTTGCGTCTCTCGCCGCGCGCATGATGGGTACGGACCGGAAACTTGAACTGTTTCGCGTTCTCAACGCGCTCAGCACCACGGCTGCGGTTCAGCCGGGGCAACGAGTGAAGATCATTGCGGAATAAAGCACCCTAAATCGCCTGAACCGAGGGCACGTCGAAGACTTCGCCCGGTCGCATTGCGCGGAAGCGCTCGGACGAGACGCCCTGATCGCCAAGTGCCGCCTTGAGCGCGATGATGGGTGCGTCGATAGACTCATCCGTCAGCTGCACCGTGCCCCAGTGATGACCGCACGCATATTGGGCGCCGCAAATGTTCATGCCTTCTACCGCTTCCGCCGGGTTCTGGTGCTGCCCTTTCATGAACCAGCGTGGCTCGTAAGCGCCGAAGGGCAGGTTGGCGAGGCGGAAGCCGCCATGCTTCTTTGCCGCGGCGTGGTAATTCATGCCGCTGTGAAAGCCCGTATCGCCGATGTGGTAAATCTTGCCGCCCGGCGTTTCGATGACGAAGGCAGCCCATAGCGCCATCCGCCGGTCGTTCAAACCACGCGCGGACCAGTGATGGCAGGGCTCGAAATGGATTTTGACATCGGGACTGACGGCAAGTGCATCGCCCCAATCACCGACTGAGATTTTTGCGGCCTGCACCCTGGTACGGATGATCGCGTCATTGCCAAGCGGTGTGACGAAATACGGTTTGTGATCGACATGCAGCCGGTGCAGCGTGTCGAGATCGAGGTGGTCGTAATGATTATGCGTCACCAGAACGAGATCGATCGGTGGCAGGTCTTCGAAACGGATGCCCGGCGGATTGACGCGCTTCGGTCCCGCAAAGCTGAAGGGGCTGGTCCGTTCCGACCACACCGGATCGACCAGAATGTTCAGGCCCGCCGTCTGGATCAGGAAGGATGCGTGGCCGACGAACGTCACGCGGAGGTCTTTTCCCTCAACGCGCTGGTCCGGCTTGGCTGTGGGAAAAGGGCTCGGATAATTTTCCGGCCATTGCGCCCGCTGGCCGTTGAAACGCCATTTTAAAAGATCGCCAAAGCCGTTCGGCTGCTCCCCATCGGGGTTGAAGAAGCGCACGCCGTCGAAATGGTCGGAAATAGGACCGTTATAATAGGCGCTGGCATAGGAGCGGCTGGCAAAAATGCCGCCGCTGGCTAAAAGCAGGCCGCCAATGGCGGAGAGGCGAAAGAAGTTTCGGCGGTTCATGGATAAGCTATAGGAGGGTGACGGGCTGTCTACAAGCGTTCGAATAGGGGAAGATGAAGCTTTCACGAAGACGTCAATTTGAAGGCGTTTCAGCGAAAAGGCCCGACTTGCCTTGACTTCCCCGCGCATTTCATGTTTATCCCGCCCGATCAGCTGGCAGTTTCAAGACTCCAAGCCGCCGACCGGGACCCGCAAAGGTATAAAGAGATCCCGGAGGTCAACACCCGACAGCGCGATGCGCCCTCGGGTGGTTTTTGGCTATGCTCGCTCTTGGGCGTCTTGTTTTTGATAGCAAAAGCACCGACGTTTCGGGTAACCCGAAACGAAGAAGGATGAAACGATGTTTGAAAACCTCCAGGACCGCCTTGGCTCCATTCTGAATGGACTGACCGGCCGTGGCTCGCTTTCGGAAGCCGATGTTTCCGCAGCGCTGCGTGAGGTTCGCCGTGCGCTTCTGGAAGCGGACGTGGCGCTGGAAGTCGTTCGCTCCTTCACCGACAAGGTGCGCGAGAAGGCCGTCGGTGCCTCGGTTCTCAAATCCATCAAGCCCGGCCAGATGGTCGTCAAGATCGTTCATGACGAACTTGTCGAGATGCTGGGTTCCGAAGGCGTGTCCATCGATCTTCACGCCCCTGCGCCCGTCGTCATCATGATGGTTGGTCTTCAGGGTTCGGGTAAGACCACGACCACCGGCAAGATCGCCAAGCGCCTGACGGACCGCGAAAAGAAGAAGGTGCTGATGGCATCTCTCGATACGCGGCGTCCGGCAGCGCAGGAACAGCTGCGTCAGCTCGGCGTGCAGACCGGTATCGATACGCTGCCGGTTATCGCGGGCCAGTCGCCGACCGATATCGCCTCGCGCGCCGTGCAGGCGGCAAAGCTCGGCGGCCACGATGTCGTGATCCTCGATACCGCCGGTCGTACCCACATCGACGAGCCGTTGATGTTGGAAATGGCCGACATCAAGAAGAATTCCAAGCCGCATGAAATCCTGCTGGTCGCGGATTCGCTGACCGGTCAAGACGCCGTCAATCTGGCGCGCAACTTCGATGAGCGCGTCGGCATTACCGGCCTCGTGCTGACCCGTATGGACGGCGACGGCCGTGGCGGTGCAGCCCTTTCCATGCGTGCCGTCACCGGCAAGCCGATCAAGCTGATCGGTACCGGCGAGCGCATGAACGAGCTGGATGAGTTTCATCCACGCCGTATCGCAGACCGTATTCTTGGCATGGGCGACATCGTTTCGCTGGTCGAAAAAGCGGCAGAAAATATCGATGCCGAAAAAGCCCGCGCCATGGCCGAGAAGATGGCCAAGGGCAAATTCGACCTCAACGATCTGGCAGAGCAGCTTGGCCAGATGAAGAAGATGGGCGGCATGGGCGGCATTATGGGCCTGATGCCCGGCATGGCTGGTATGAAGGACAAGATGGCCGCATCCGGCATGAACGACAAGATGTTCGACCGCCAGATCGCCATCATTTCCTCGATGACCAAGGCCGAGCGCGCCAACCCGGATATTCTGAAACATAGCCGCAAGAAGCGCATCGCTGCCGGCTCCGGAACCGATGCTGCCGAAATCAACAAGTTGCTCAAGATGCATCGCGGCATGGCCGACATGATGAAAGCCATGGGCGGCAAGGGCAAGGGCGGCATCATGAAGCAGATGATGGGTGGCCTTGCTGGCAAGATGGGTCTTGGCGGTGGAATGGGCGGGATGCCCGATCTCGCCAATATGGACCCCAAGCAGCTGGAAGCGCTTCAGAAACAGGCAGAGGCTGCGGGCCTCGGCAAACCGGGCGCCATGCCTCCGGGTCTCGGTGGATTGCCCGGTGGGCTTCCCGGCCTAGGTGGAGGCAAGCTGCCCGGTCTCGGCGGGCTTCCGGGCCTTCCCGGTTTTGGCAAGAAGAAGTGAGCGATCATGACTAATACCGAAGTGAAAGCAAAACTCTCTGAATACCGCCAGTCCATCGATAATATCGATGCCGCACTGGTGCACATGCTGGCGGAACGGTTTCAGCGCACAAAGGCTGTCGGCGTTCTCAAAGCCACTTACGAATTGCCGCCGGCGGACCCGGCGCGCGAAGAATACCAGATCGAACGCCTTCGCCGTCTGGCCAAGGACGCCGATCTGGATCCGGATTTCGCCGAGAAGTTCCTGAACTTCATCATCAAGGAAGTCATCCGGCATCATGAAGCAATCGCCGCTGAACACAGCGGCCTCGACAAGACCGCCTGACCGGCGGGCAAGCCATTATAAGGAGAACTCAACATGGCACTGAAAATTCGTCTCGCACGCGGTGGTTCCAAGAAGCGCCCGTACTACCAGATCGTTGTTGCTGACGCCCGTTCGCCACGCGACGGCCGTTTCCTCGAGAAGGTCGGTTCCTGGAACCCGATGCTGGCCAAGGACAACGCCGACCGCATCCAGATCAATGCCGACCTGGTAAAGGAATGGCTTGCAAAGGGCGCACAGCCGACCGACCGCGTTCTGCGCTTCCTCGCAGAAGCTGGCATCACCACGCGCGACGCACGCAACAACCCTGAAAAGGCAAAGCCAGGCAAGAAGGCTCTCGAGCGCGTTGCCGAGAAGAAGCAGAAGGCTGAAGACGCCGCTGCTGCTGCCGCTGAAGCATCCGCTGCCGAGTAATCGACAGTCTGAATTCAAAGACGGGTGGTGCGGTTTCCGCGCCACCCGTTTTCATGTTTTAATTCCGCTTGGTTGGGCTTAAAAGCAAAAGCGGAACACGCAATAACGGACGGTCCGATGGCAAAGCTGGAAAACCCGATTCTCATGGCCAAGATTGGCGCAGCGCAAGGTTTGCGCGGCGAAGTGCGGGTCAGTTCCTATACGGACGATCCGACGGCGCTCGGCGATTACGGCAATCTGGTCGCTGCCGATGGCCGCGTGTTTGAAATTCTGGAAATCCGCGAAGCAAAGACCGTCGTCATCGTGCGTTTCCGCGGCGTCAACGACCGCAACGCTGCCGAGGCACTGAATGGTCTCGAACTTTTCATCGATCGCGATAATCTGCCCGATGACGATCTGGACGAGGATGAGTTCTTTTACACCGATCTCGAAGGTCTCGACGTGGTCGATGCCGATGGCAAGAGCTATGGCGCCGTCAGTGCCGTCTATGATTTCGGCGCAGGTGATCTGCTGGAACTGAAGGGTGCGGGCCGTCGCCCGGCGCTTATACCTTTCACCGAGGCAGCCGTGCTGGAAATCGATCTGGAAGGCGGCAAGATTTTGATCGACCCCTTTGCTGCTGGGCTGATCGATAACCCGGAAGATGGCAAGGATGATCCCGATCATCCGATCTTCGGCAAGAGCAAGAAATAAGCCGATGAGCTTCAAGGCAACCGTGCTGACGCTCTACCCGGAAATGTTTCCGGGCCATTTGTCCTATTCCCTCGCAGGCAAAGCGCTGGAGCGCGGCCAGTGGAGCATGGAGCCGGTGCAAATCCGCGACTTCGCCACCGACAAGCATCGCAGCGTGGACGATACGCCTGCGGGTGGCGGCGCTGGTATGGTGCTGAAGCCCGATGTGCTGGCGGCGGCAATCGATGCTGTTTCCGAGGGCGATACGCGCCCCCGGCTGCTGATGAGCCCGCGCGGCAAACCGCTGACACAGGAACGCGTGCGCGAACTTGCAACTGGCGAAGGCGTGATCATCGTCTGTGGACGTTTCGAAGGTGTAGACCAGCGGGTGATCGATGCGCGCGGTCTCGAAGAGGTTTGCATCGGCGATTATATTCTCTCAGGTGGAGAGCCTGCAGCTCTGACGCTGCTCGATGCCGTGGTCCGCATCATTCCCGGCGTGATGGGCAACGATCTCTCGGGCGCGCATGAAAGTTTCGAGGGCGGGCTCTTGGAGCATCCGCATTATACCCGCCCGCAAATTTGGGAAGAGCGCGAGATTCCTGCCGTTCTGACTTCCGGCAATCATAAGCTGATAGAGAAATGGCGGCACGAGCAGGCGCTGGCACTCACGAAAGAACGCCGCCCGGATTTGCTGGCGGACCTTCAGCCTGTGAAGAAATAATAGCCCGTCAGTAGCAGGCCGACCGTGATCACCAGTGCGCGGACGATCCATTGCGGAACACGTCGGGCCACATAAACCCCGCTATAGCCACCGAGTGCTGATGCGGGAATCATGATCAGTGCCGCATGCCATGCGACCACACCACCACCGACGAAGACAACAATGGCCACTGCTGCGATGACGACGGCCAGCAGGTTTTTCAGCGCGTTGAGGTGATGATAGGTGCCGCCTGCGGTGAGGCCCAGCACAGCCAGCATCATGATGCCCATGCCCGCACCAAAAAATCCGCCATAGATGGAGGTGAAGAACTGGCCGATGAGGCTTGCGGCATTGCTGGTGGGGTGTTCTCCGGCTGTGCGAGGGCGCAGCCATGGTCCCGCAGCGAAGAGGGCTGTTGCGGCCAGCAGGAGCCACGGCACCATCTGGCGGAAGGAGGGGTTGTCGAGCGAAAGCAGTAGCAGCGCTCCCGCTGTCGAGCCGAGGATCGATAATATCGAGAGGAGGATTGCGCCCTTCCAGTGCGCTCGAATTTCCGGCCAATAAGCGATGACGGATGTGACATAGCCCGGAAATTGGACGATGGATGAGGTTGCGTTGGCCGAGATCGGTGCGATACCCGCAACCGTCATGGCGCCAAAGGTGAGGAAGGTGCCTCCGCCTGCAATCGCGTTGACGGCACCGGACAGGAAGCCGCTCGTAAAGAGAAGCAGAATGATAGCGATGGACATGACCCCTCCCGAGTTGTCCATTTGCATATCCGGTCCCAAGATTCCCGGCAATCGGGTGCCAGAGCATTTCCAGCAAAAGTGCGAAGCGGTTTTGCGTCCGGACAATGCGTCAAGCAAAGAGCTGGAGCTTTTTCGCGTTTCGGAGAAAAGCGGAAATGCTCTGGCTGACAAATTATTGTCACGAAAGGGATGACAAAGGCGGCTTCTTGCTGTATGCCCCCGCGTGGAATTGGGGTTTGCCCCATAGACCGAAAGCAAAGAACGGTGAACCGCTCCTGCCGCAAGGCATAATTCCAAGGCATTGACCCAAGGAATGATCGTTGAGCGCTCTGGCTGTTTCAGAAGAAATCAGAGGTTAACATGACCAATATTATCGCACAGCTGGAAGCCGAACAGGCCGCCAAGATCGAAGCCAAGCGCAAGCTTCCTGAATTTTCCCCGGGCGACACGGTTCGCGTCAACGTTCGCGTTACCGAAGGTAACCGTACCCGCGTTCAGGCCTATGAAGGCGTTGTCATTGCCCGTTCGGGTGGCGGTCTCAACGAAAACTTCACCGTTCGCAAGATCTCCTACGGCGAAGGCGTAGAGCGCGTATTCCCGGTTTACTCTCCGCTGGTTGAAGGCGTTGAGATCGTTCGCCGTGGTAAGGTTCGCCGCGCGAAGCTCTACTACCTGCGCGACCGTCGCGGTAAGTCCGCACGTATCGTTGAAGACACCGGCGTTCGCGCTCGCAAGCTCAACGATGCAGAGCGCCAGGCCGCTGCCGAGGAAAAGGCTCGCATCGAAGCTGAAAAGGTTGCAGCAGCACAGGCTCTGGCCGCCGAAAAGGCAGCAGCAGAAGCCGCTGAAGCCAAGGCAGCTGAAGAAGCCGCAGCAGCAAAGGCTGCTGAAGGTGCAGCTGAATAAGATTTTCCTTTTAGGAATTCCAGAAAGGCGGTCTTCGGGCCGCCTTTTTTGTTTTGGTTATCAAGGCGCGCTAAAAAGCCGCGTCATGCGCCATCAGAATAGCGATCACCACTGGAACAGGGATATTCCGTCATCTGTTTTCGAAAAGCCTGTGGATGGGCATAAGGCAGACCACCGCATACGGCGGTTCGGTACTCAGGGCAGTTTCTTTCGCTATCTTTGGCTAGCTAGCCGTAGCCGCGAGCCTGCGCGAGGTCGAAGCCCCTTCCGAGCCAAAAGGCACAGCCTTTATCAAGTCGGCGCGCGCGATGTTGGCGCCACGCTTGCCGATATCAATGTCAATCGGTGGTGACCCTGTTTTCGGCTCTGTCTGCCCGACAGATAGAGATTATCCCGGATCCTACGATCCGGCTTATTATGACTTCGGCTGATGGTCGAATACCAGTCGATGCGGTGTCGGCTTCGCCTAGGAACCGGCGAGCATCGTGACCGTGCAATTGAAGACCAGCAAAACCCTGCGTCTCGTTACCAATAATCTCAACGCTTCGGCGCAAGAGGTCGCCGACCTAGACAAGCAACGCTGCCAAGGTTGAGAACGCTGTCAGGTCAAGCCCAACAGCGCTCTGTTAATCATCAACCGTTCTGCGTAAGCGGCGAAATCAGCACTTCGACGCGGCGGTTCTGTGCGCGGCCGTCTGCTGTTGCGTTGGAGGCAATCGGCTGCGATGGGCCGAAGCCCATGGTGGAGATGCGGCGCTGATCGACACCGCCGCGTTCGCCTAGGTAATTGGCGACCGATGCGGCGCGGCGCTCGGAGAGGGCCTGGTTATGCGCAAGGCTGCCGGTGGAATCCGTGTGGCCGTTGATGTCGATATAGGTCTTGTTGAACTTGTTCAGCACGATTGCGACCGAGTTCAGCGTTGGGTAGAACGGCGGGATCACCTGATCCTGATCCGTTGCGAAGGTGACGTTGGACGGCATGTTGAGAACGATGCTGTCGCCACGGCGGGTCACGGAAACGCCCGTATTCTGCAACTGCTGGCGAAGTTCGGCTTCCTGATTGTCCATATAGCCGCCGATGGCGCCACCGGCGAGAGCGCCGATGCCGGCGCCGATCAGCGCGTTACGGCCCTTGTTGCCGCCGCCGATGGCAAGGCCGCCAACAGCACCAGCGAGAGCGCCGAGACCGGCACCGCCTGCCATATTGGATGTCTTCTGCTCACCGGTATAGGGGTCGGTGGTGGTGCAGGCAGAGAGGTAGGTTGCGGCAAGCGCGAGAACAGCAAACTTCTTGATCATGAATTCCAGTGCTCCTCAGAGTTTCAGGAGGTAAGACAGATGAATTCCGGCATTTTCGCGGTCGATACTCACTCCGCCGCATCCTTTTGACCGAAACGTTTTTCGATGTAGTCGATAACGAGCGCCTCGAAATCCTTGGCGATATCAGGACCGCGCAACGTCAACGCCTTCTCACCGTCGATGAAGACGGGAGCGGCGGGCGTTTCGCCGGTGCCCGGCAGCGAAATGCCGATATCGGCATGCTTGCTCTCACCGGGGCCATTGACGATGCAGCCCATGACCGCAACATTCAGCGCTTCGACACCCGGATATTTCTCACGCCAGACCGGCATGTTTTTGCGAATGTCGTTCTGAATGTTCTGCGCCAGTTCCTGAAACACGGTAGACGTGGTGCGTCCGCATCCGGGACAGGCCGCAACCACCGGAATGAACTGTCGAAAGCCCATAACCTGCAGCAATTCCTGCGCCACCTGCACTTCGCGGGTACGGTCACCATTCGGCTCCGGCGTCAGCGAGACGCGGATCGTGTCACCAATGCCGTGCTGCAACACATAACCCATGGCCGCCGACGATGCGACGATGCCCTTCGAGCCCATGCCAGCTTCGGTCAGGCCCAGATGCAGCGCGTGGTTCGACCGCTCCGATAGCATCGAATACACCGCAATCAGATCCTGCACCTGACTGACCTTGGCGGACAGGATGATGCGGTTGCGCGGCAGGCCGATATCCTCGGCAAGCTCGGCGGAAATCAATGCGGACTGAACAATGGCCTCACGCGTGACCTGACGGGCGGAGAGCGGAAAACCCTCTTCCTTGTTCTTGTCCATCAGCGTGGTCAGAAGTTCCTGATCGAGCGAACCCCAATTGACACCGATGCGCACCGGCTTGTCGTAACGGATCGCCATTTCGATGATATCACCGAACTGCTTGTCCTTTTTGTCCTTGAAACCGACATTGCCCGGGTTGATGCGATATTTCGCCAGAGCTTCAGCGCAAGCGGGGTGATCCGCCAGAAGCTTGTGGCCGATATAGTGGAAATCCCCGATCAGCGGCACATCCATGCCGATCCGCAGCAGGCGCTCACGGATTTTCGGAACAGCTGCCGCGCTCTCATCGCGATCTACCGTGATGCGGACCATTTCCGATCCGGCACGGAACAATGCCGCGACCTGCTGCACCGTTCCGTCGATATCGGCAGTGTCCGTGTTGGTCATGGACTGCACCACGACCGGCGCACCGCCGCCCACGATAACACCGCCCACATCGACAGCGACGGAAGCGCGGCGTGGCTTGGGATCGTAATCGGCGTGTGACGTCATATTCTTCTCTGCGAATAACGGTAAAACTTGATCATTCAGGTGGAACAAGGCGCGCGCCTTGTCAACAATCGAAGCAATCAACTCCTACTTTACCGCAATCATGGCGAAATTCGAGACTCCGCCATGTTAAAGATAAAGGTGTACGTCAGTGGCCGCTTGCCCCATCGGCATGGCGCGCGAGCTTGGCGAGCGAAAAAACCACGATGTGCAGCAGTGGAAGGCCGATGAAGACACTGGCAAGACCCGTATGTTCGGCAATGAAGCCGATGGCCGACGGCGCAACGAGAATGCCGGAATAACCCATGGTGGTGACGACCGAGAGGCCGATACCGGGTGCGAGACCCGGCATATTACCAGCCGCGGAAAAGGCAATCGGCACCATGTTGGAGATACCGATGCCCGCAATCGCAAAGCCCGCGATGGCGATGAAGGCATTTCCGGCGAGACCTGCAATCAAAAGGCCGAGGATCGACATGGCCGAGCAGAATTGCAGGGTGCGAACGGCGCCGAACCGGTCACGCACCAGATCGCCGGCAAAACGCATGATGGCCATGGTCATCGAGAAGGCGGCGAAGCCGAAGCCTGAGAATGCGACCGAGGCACCGAGTTCGTTGCGGAGATAAAGCGCGCCCCAATCGAGAATAGCGCCTTCTGGAATCATGGAGAATAGTGCAATGATGCCAATGATCCACGGCAGCGGCGTCATGGGAAGACCACCCTTTGGGCGCTCCTCTTCCGGGTGCGGACGGTCTACCATGACGCGTGGCCATGCCACAGCGAGCAGGATAGCGGCAATAATTGTGAGCGCGATTGCGTGACCGTATATGCCAGCCTTGGTGATGAGAAGACCGCCGAGACCCGCGCCGAGAAGGCCGCCAAGGCTCCAGAATGCATGGCAGGAGGACATGATGGCCCGGCGCATGCTGCGCTCCACGGCAACGGCGTTGGCATTCATCCCCACATCCATCGCGCCCGTCAGGCCGCCAAAGAGAAACACGGTGATGACGCCCGCCCAGATCGTATTCGACAGAGTGATGAGAAGGAGTGTCGGCACGAAGATGAAGGCAACGGTGAGCGTAACCGTGCGCGAACCGAAGCGGGCGATCTGCGAACCGGCAATCGGCATGCAGGCCAGCGAGCCGAGGCCGAAGACGAGGATGACGAGGCCGAGCGCGCTCTCACTCAGCGACAGCCGCTTGGCAAATTCGGGAATCATCGGCGCCCAGGACCCCATCATGAAGCCATTCATGAGGAAGAGAAGAGAAACGCCGAGACGCGTTCTCGTCATATAGGGCATGCGGGTGGAGGTGGTTGTCTGCGTGGCAGAGCCGGTCATCGGGACTGGTCCTTCAATGAATGCGGATGGGATGATGAGCGGGCTGGGTGTCCCGCAAAATGGATGTCGAGGTCTTTTTCTTCGAGCCCAAGAACGAAATCGGCATCCGCACCCGGCTCCAGAACAAGCGTCAATGACGGATCGAGCGGTGCGACGTGGAAGGCAGCGGCCGTTCCAAGTTTCCCGCTGGTAATGGCGGCCAGAACCTTGGCGCTGGCTTGGCAGGCAAGCCGCTTGAAAACGGCATCCTCGTAAATATCGGCAGCCAGACCGCGCTCCAAAGTCAGCCCGCAAACGCCGACGATGCAGAGATCGGGACGCATCTGCTCCAGTTGACGGATGGCTGTGGTATCGATTGCCGCACCGACAGCCGGGTCTATTCTGCCGCCGATTGTGATCAGTTCGATGCCGGAACGCCCCATCAACTCCGCGGCGATGACCGGCGTATTGGTAATCACGGTCAGCCTCATGCCTATTGCCAAATGTCTTGCCACGGCAAGATTGGTCGAACCGGCATCGATGAAGGCCGTCATTCCATCCTGCAGCAGCGAGGCGGCAGCAAGCCCAAGACTATCCTTGCGCTCCTGCATTTCATTCATTCGGTTCTTCAGCGGAACGGTCTTGCCGCTCGAAAGCAGGGCACCACCATAGACACGCTCGCATTCGCCCCGCGCCGCCATCTCCCGGAGATCGCGACGGACGGTGTCTTCGGAGACATCGAAACTCTGCGCCAGCTCCTGCGCAAGAACGCGGCCCTTGGCTTGAAGCTCGGCATAGATGAGCGCCTGACGCTCGCTGACAAAATGATCTGTTTTGGACATTCGGCATCAACAGGATGAATCGTGCATAAACATGCGTACCGGGTCATGCACGATTGTACAAGCAGAAATGCCCGCCGGGTGGCGGGCATTTCATCAAGCTTTGTGACTGCGCGTTACTCGGCGTAGGTGACGAGCAAATCCTTGGCGTCGATCTGATCGCTCGGACGAACGAGAATCTCGGCGATCTTGCCGTCGCGTTCAGCGTGCAGCGCCGTTTCCATTTTCATCGCTTCGATGGAAACAAGAACGTCGCCCGCCTTCACCTCTTGGCCCGCATTGGCGAAGACACGGGAGATGACACCCGGCATCGGCGCGCCGACATGGGCTGCATTGCCCGGTTCCGCCTTACGGCGAACGGCAGAGCCGGTTGCGCCATGGGCACGATCCGGCACCTTGATGCGGCGCGGCTGACCGTTGATCTCGAAGAAGACGGTCACCATCCCCTTTTCATCCGTACCGGACGAGGCCTGATTGACGATGACGAGCGTCTTGCCGCGCTCGATATCGGCAAACAATTCCTCACCATCTTCCATGCCGTAGAAATAGGCGTGAGTCGGTAGTACCGAAACCGGGCCGTAAGTTTCGGAGGCAAGCGCGAAATCCGTAAAGACCTTCGGGTACATCAGGTAGGACGCGAACTCGAAATCATCGACCGGTCGTTCCAGCTTGGTTTCGATGGTCTTGCGCTCCGCATCGAGATCGGCATCGGCCAGCAGCGAGCCGGGCCGCACCGTGTAGGGCTGCTCACCCTTCAGCGCCTTTTTCTGCAACGCCTCCGGCCAGCCGCCCGGCGATTGACCGAGATCACCCTTAAGCATGGAGACGACGGATTCCGGGAAGGACACTTCCTTGTCCGGGTTCTCGACATCCGCCACCGTCAGATCCTGGCTGACCATCATCAGCGCCATGTCACCGACGACCTTGGAGGACGGCGTGACCTTAACGATATCGCCGAACATCTGGTTCGCATCGGCATAGGCCTGCGCCACCTCATGCCAGCGGCTTTCCAGACCGAGCGAGCGGGCCTGTTCCTTGAGGTTTGTGAACTGGCCGCCGGGCATTTCGTGCAGATAGACTTCCGACGCCGGGCCCTTCAGATCGCTTTCGAAGGCGACATACTGGTTGCGCACAGCTTCCCAATAGAAGGAGATGCGGCGAATCCATTCCGTATCCAGCCCTGTGTCCCGCTCCGAACCGGCCAGCGCTTCCACGATGGAGCCAAGGCATGGCTGCGACGTATTACCGGAGAAAGCATCCATGGCAGCATCGACGGCATCCACACCGGCATCGACAGCAGCCAGTACCGTCGCAGCAGAAATGCCCGACGTATCATGCGTGTGGAAATGGATCGGCAGGCTCGTAGCTTCACGCAGCGCCTTGAACAGAACCTTGGCAGCCGCTGGCTTCAAAAGGCCCGCCATGTCCTTGACGGCTATGATATGCGCGCCTGCCTTTTCCAGTTCGGCAGCAAGGTTGGTGTAGTATTTGAGGTCGTATTTCGGGCGCGCGGAATTGAGCAGATCGCCCGTATAGCAGATGGTCGCTTCGCAGAGCTTGTTCTCTTCCGCGATGGCATCCATCGACACGCGCATATTCTCCACCCAGTTCAGGCAGTCGAAGACGCGGAAAAGGTCCACGCCGCCCCTCGCCGCCTGGCGGACGAAATATTTGACGACATTATCCGGATAATTCTTGTAGCCGACACCGTTTGCGCCGCGCAGCAGCATTTGTAGCAGCAGGTTCGGCGCACCCTCGCGGATCAGCGACAGGCGCTCCCAAGGGTCTTCTGTCAGGAAGCGCATGGACACGTCGAAGGTCGCGCCACCCCAGCATTCGAGCGAGAGCAGTTGTGGCAAGGCCTTCGCATAGACGCTGGCCACGCGGGCAATGTCATGCGTGCGCACACGGGTCGCCAGAAGCGATTGATGGCCGTCACGCATCGTTGTGTCGGTTACCAGCACGCGCTTTTCATTACGCATCCACTCGGCAAAGCCCTTGGGCCCGAGCCTGTCCAGCAGCTGCTTGGTTCCGTCAGGCGTTGGTGCGTCGATATAAGGAATGATCGGCTTCACCGCCTTGGCGGACGGCGTGGCACGGCCCTTGGTCTCCGGGTGGCCATTGACGGTCACATCCGCGAGATAGGTCAGAAGCTTGGTGGCGCGGTCCTGACGCTTGACCTGCGCGAACAGTTCCGGCGTCGAATCGATGAAGCGCGTCGTGTAGGAATTGTCACGGAAACTGGCATGGCCGATGATCGCCTCAAGGAAGGTGAGGTTGGTGGCCACGCCGCGAATACGGAACTCGCGCAACGCACGATCCATACGGCTGATTGCCTCTTGCGGCGTGCCGCCGGATGCCGTGACCTTGACGAGAAGCGGATCGTAGTAGCGCGTGATCACCGCCCCGGTATAGGCCGTGCCGCCATCCAGACGAATGCCGAAACCGGCAGCGGAGCGATAGGCGGTGATGCGACCATAGTCGGGAATGAAATTGTGCTCAGGATCTTCCGTGGTGATACGGCACTGGAGCGCATGGCCGTTCAGGCGGATATCCTTCTGCTCGGGCACGCCGGATTCGGGCGTGCCGATCGCAGCGCCCTCGAGAATATGAATCTGCGCCTTGACGATATCGATGCCGGTGACGACTTCGGTGACCGTATGCTCGACCTGAATGCGCGGATTGACTTCGATGAAGTAGAATTTCTGGGTATCGGCATCCATCAGATATTCGACAGTGCCCGCACCGATATAATTCGTCGCGGCTGCGATCTTCAGAGAGTAATTGGCCAGTTCCTGCCGCTGCGCCTCGGAAAGATAGGGCGCAGGCGCACGCTCGACCACCTTCTGGTTTCGGCGCTGAATGGAGCAATCGCGCTCGAAGAGATGCACGACGTTGCCATGCGTATCGCCGAGAATCTGGCTTTCCACGTGGCGGGCACGCTCCACCAGCTTTTCCAGATAGACTTCATCTTTGCCGAATGCGGCCTTGGCTTCGCGCTTGGCTTCGGTCACTTCACGCGCAAGATCTTCCTTTTTACGGATGGCGCGCATGCCGCGACCGCCACCGCCCCAGGACGCTTTCAGCATCACCGGATAGCCGATTTCCTCGGCCATACGCTCGACCTCGGCCATATCCTCCGGCAGCGGCTCCGTCGCAGGCACGACAGGAACGCCGACCGAAATGGCCAGATTACGCGCGGCAACCTTGTTGCCGAGCTGGCGCATCGTTGCCGGGCGTGGGCCGATGAAGGTAATGCCCGCGGCATCGCAGGCATCCACGAATTCCGGGCTCTCAGACAGCAGGCCGTAGCCGGGGTGAATTGCGTCAGCGCCAGAAAGCTTTGCGACACGGATCACTTCCTCGATCGAAAGATAGCTCTCAATCGGACCCATGTCTTTCGCCAGATGCGGCCCGCGACCAACCTGATAGCTCTCATCCGCCTTGAAACGGTGCAGCGAAAGCTTGTCCTCTTCCGCCCAGATAGCGACCGTTTTTATACCGAGCTCGTTGGCGGCACGGAACACTCGGATCGCGATCTCCGAACGATTGGCAACGAGTATTTTCGATATTTTCAAGACGGCCTCCCAAACCAGACTAAAGCAACATTTGCTGCAATGCGGAATTAAGCAGCAAATATCCGGCTTGGAAAGGGCGTTTTTCAGCTTGGCGTTACGCCGCCGAAACGACAACGTTTCAGGCGATGAGTCCAGACCGGAAAGCAAGTGCTATGACGTGCTGACGGTTTTTCGCGTCGAACTTGCGCTGGATGCCATTGATATACCAATCGACAGTGTGGCTGGATATGGAAAGTGCCTTGCCGATTTCCGGCGATGTATTGCCCTGCGCCAGAAGCGCCAGCACATCCAGTTCGCGCCGCGTCAATTGCGCGACGGACAGATCGGGAACGGTCAACAGCTCATCCGAATGGCCGGAAAAATCGACCAGACGCCAGAAGGCGGCGCGCATGGCGGCATCGAGAATGGAAAGCTCCGACGTGTTGAAATAGCAGCCCTGCCCGCCGATGAAGACTCCCCCCAGCAGACCACTGCGACCATGGATCGGGAATGCATAGCCTTCACGCAAACCATAGCGGGCGGCATCCTGAAACATCTTGGATGCGCGTTTGCGATGCGTCGCCTGCGGCAGCAGATTGACCACATCGCGCCAGCGGAACGGCTTTTGCAAGAGGCCGAGGGTCTTTTTGACCGGATCGACATTGCCGTATTTCTTGGCGTGATAGACTGCGGACCATCCCTCCGGCAAGCGCTCGGCAAGGATGCTGCCGGTCATGGTCAGGTCATCGACGCTGCGACGAGCCACGCGATAATACTCGAAACCGTAATGGCTGGTGAGGTTCTGGAAGGAGACAAGAAAACGGTCCCTGCTTGTCGCTTCGTCGCTTGTCGACAGGAACTCAAGGACATTCTGCATCAAAAAGTGGATCCCGGTAGATTATGAGACAACATGGACGTATTTGAGGAGTAGACCCCTCCCGGAACATCATGTTGCTCGGACCCCGCCGCGCTCAGCTTTCGCCCGATAAGGTTATTATTAATTAAAACCATTCCGCGAAATATAATGTTTTCACGTTTTCACTCAATCCAAATTCCAGAAAATCCATTTTTTTCGTGCTAGAGCGCCAAATTGCCCGCCGTTAAGCGCCCATTCATGTAGAAAAAGCGATAAAACAACAGCTTGCATAACCCGCAATCGCTTCTGCGCCATGCGCAGAGATATCGCGCTCAAAAGCGCTGGACTGGCATGAAGACGGGATTTGAGAATTGACACTGTTTCAGGTTTACATGCGCGCGATGCGCTATCTGTCCACTCACAAGTGGCGCGTGACCATCGTCGTTATCGCCAACGTCATTCTTGCTGCGATAACGATTGCAGAGCCGGTACTGTTCGGCCGCATCATCGACGGTCTTTCTTCCGGCTCTATACCGACGAATATCCTCATCATCTGGGGAGCGTTTGCCCTGTTCAATACGGTGGCCTATGTCGCCGTTGCGCGTGAGGCGGACCGCCTGGCGCATGGCCGCCGCGCATCGCTTCTGACCGAAGCCTTCGGGCGCATCATTTCGATGCCCTTGTCCTGGCACCATCTGCGCGGCACATCCAATGCGCTGCACACGCTGCTGCGCGCCAGTGAGACGCTTTTCGGCCTGTGGCTCGAATTCATGCGCACGCACCTGGCGACCTTCGTTGCGCTGGCATTCCTCATTCCAACAGCGATCTCGATGGACCTGCGCCTCAGCCTCGTGCTGATCACGCTTGGCATTTTCTACTGGTTCATCGGCAAGTGGGTGATGAACCGCACCAAGGAAGGCCAGGCCTCCGTCGAAGAGCATTATCACACCGTATTTGCTCACGTGAGCGATTCGATCAGCAACGTTTCGGTGCTGCACAGCTACAACCGGATCGAAGCGGAAACCAAGGCCTTGAAGTCCTTCACCGACCGCCTGCTGAGCGCTCAGTACCCGGTTCTCGACTGGTGGGCTTTCGCCAGCGCGCTCAACCGCACGGCCTCTTCGCTCTCGATGCTGATCATTCTCGTCATCGGTTCGATCCTCGTGAAAAACGGAGAGCTGAAGGTCGGTGACGTCATTGCCTTCATCGGCTTCGCCAATCTTCTGATCGGTCGTCTGGACCAGATCCGCGCCTTCGCGACGCAGATTTTCGAGGCCCGCGCCAAGCTCGTGGATTTCTTCAAGCTGGAAGATTCGGTTCAGGATCGTGAAGAGCCAAGCTCTGCCAAGGAACTCGGCCATGTCGAAGGTACCGTGGAATTCCGCGAGGTGAATTTCGGCTTCGCCAAGACCAAGCAGGGCGTCCACGACGTTTCGTTCACGGCAAAGGCCGGCCAGACGGTTGCTATCGTCGGCCCCACAGGTGCCGGCAAGACAACGCTGATCAATCTTCTGCAGCGCGTCTACGATCCGAATTCCGGCCAGATCCTCGTTGATGGCATCGATATTTCGACGGTGACACGCCAGTCGCTGCGTAACTCGATTGCCACCGTCTTCCAGGATGCCGGTCTTCTCAACCGCACAATTCGTGACAATATCCGCCTTGGCCGCGATACGGCAACAGACGATGAAATCGCTCAGGCAGCAGCTGCTGCCGCAGCAACCGACTTCATCGACAGCCGCCTGAACGGTTACATGACGCAGGTCGGTGAGCGCGGTAACCGTCTCTCAGGTGGGGAGCGCCAGCGTATCGCCATCGCACGCGCCGTGTTGAAGAACGCGCCGATCCTCGTTCTGGATGAGGCTACCAGTGCGCTCGATGTGGAAACGGAAGCGCGGGTGAAGGAAGCTGTCGACGCTCTGCGCAAGGACAGAACGACCTTCATCATCGCCCACCGTCTCTCGACCGTCCGCGATGCCGACCTTGTCCTCTTCATGGACAATGGCCGGATCATCGAGAAGGGCACCTTCGATGAGCTCAGCATGCGCGGTGGCCGGTTCACGTCATTGCTCAAGACAAGTGGTCTGGTTGCGAATGATGAGAAGACCGGGGCGCCTGCCCTAACGTCTTCGCTCCGCCAGGCCGATCCGGTCTGAGCGTCAAGCTGAACGAGATGAGATGTTACGAACCTCCGCAGCAATGCGGGGGTTTTTTGTATCTCGCCTTAAGGCCAAGCACAAAAAAGCCCCGGGAAAACCGGGGCCTGATGTCTTCTGGAGCTGAGCCCGAAAATTAGTAGTTGTCGTCCTCGTCTTCGTCCTTTCGGGTAGACTTGAGCGAGCTGAGCTTGGCGAAAACGGCGTTGGCGTCGATTTCTTTTTCTTCTTCGCGCTCGTAATTGAAGCCGAGACTTTCCGTTGCAGCGGCTGGCTGCAGGGTCGCGTCCAGCTCTTCCTGGGTTGGAAGAGGACGGCCGCGCGATGCGCGTTCGACTTCAAGGTCGAGATCGATCTGGCTGCAGAGACCGAGCGTTACCGGGTCCATCGGCGTCAGGTTGGCCGAGTTCCAGTGCGTGCGGTCGCGAATCTGTTCGATGGTGGACTTCGTCGTGCCGACGAGGCGCGAAATCTGCGCGTCCTTCAGTTCGGCATGGTTGCGAACCAGCCAGAGAATGGCGTTCGGACGGTCCTGACGCTTGGAAACCGGCGTGTAACGCGGGCCGCGGCGCTTGGATTCGGGAACGCGAACCTTCGGCTCGGAAAGCTTCAGCTTGTGGTTCGGGTTGCCTTCGGCGCGTGCGATTTCGTCGCGGGACAGCTGCCCGGTCGCAATCGGGTCGAGGCCCTTGATGCCCTGCGCTGCTTCACCATCGGCGATTGCCTTGACTTCAAGCGGATGCAGCTTGCAGAACGTGGCGATCTGATCGAACGACAGCGCCGTGTTGTCAACGAGCCAGACGGCTGTCGCTTTCGGCATGAGCAGTGTTTGAACCATAGATACAATCCTTCTGTGCGTCCGCGCCGGTGTCGCGGGCGTGGAATTAAACCACTAATTTCCGGGATATGTGCGCTCTATAACCGGATTGCATCAGAATTGCAATTGTTTGAGCAACAAATGACCTTTGTCTAATTGCCGGATGTCACCGAACTGCTATGAATTGGGCACATGACTGGAACTGAGGAGTTTCCAGCAGGACTGATGACATTTTGCTTGAGGAGAAGTTCATGTCTGCAAAGATCTACCCGGTTCTGAAATCGGTTAAGACCGGCACCTTGATCGACAACGAGCGCTATCTGAAATGGTATCAGGACAGCGTCGAAGACCCGGAGAAGTTCTGGGGCAAGCATGGCAAGCGCATCGACTGGTTCAAGCCCTACACGAAGGTCAAGAACACATCCTTCAAGGGCAAGGTGCCGATCAAGTGGTTCGAGGACGGGCTGACCAACGTTTCCTACAATTGCATCGACCGCCATTTGAAGACCCACGGCGAGCGCACGGCAATCATCTGGGAAGGCGACAATCCCTATATCGACAAGAAGATTACCTATAATCAGCTTTATGACGCCGTCTGCCGCCTTGCCAACGTACTGAAGAAGCAGGGTGTGAAGAAGGGCGATCGCGTCACCATCTACATGCCGATGATCCCGGAAGCAGCCTATGCGATGCTCGCCTGCGCCCGTATCGGCGCCATTCATTCCGTGGTGTTCGGTGGCTTCTCACCGGAAGCGCTTGCCGGACGTATCGTCGATTGCCAGTCCACCTTCGTCATCACCTGCGATGAGGGCGTGCGCGGCGGCAAGCCGATCCCGCTGAAGGAAAATACCGACAAGGCGATCCACATCGCCGCGCGCCAGCACGTCATCGTCAACAAAGTTCTGGTCGTCCGCCGCACCGGCGGCAAGACCAACTGGGCGCCGGGCCGCGACCTCTGGTATCATCAGGAAGTCGCAAGCGTGAAGCCGCATTGCGAGCCGGTGAAGATGAAGGCGGAAGACCCGCTCTTCATTCTTTATACATCCGGCTCCACCGGCAAGCCAAAGGGCGTGCTGCACACCACGGGCGGCTATCTGGTCTACGTGTCGATGACGCATGAATATGTCTTCGATTACAAGGATAACGACATCTACTGGTGCACCGCCGATGTGGGCTGGGTGACCGGCCACTCCTATATCGTCTACGGACCGCTGGCCAACTGCGCCACGACACTGATGTTCGAAGGTGTGCCGAATTTCCCCGATCAGGGCCGCTTCTGGGAAGTCATCGACAAGCACAAGGTCAACATCTTCTACACGGCGCCAACAGCGCTTCGTTCGCTGATGGGGGCAGGCGACGAGTTCGTCAAGCGCTCATCGCGCTCCAGCATCCGCCTTCTCGGCACGGTCGGTGAGCCGATCAACCCGGAAGCGTGGGAGTGGTATTACCATGTGGTCGGCGAGGATAAGAGCCCGATAGTCGATACCTGGTGGCAGACGGAGACCGGCGGCATCCTGATTTCACCGCTGCCCGGTGCGACCGACCTGAAACCCGGCTCCGCGACGCGCCCCTTCTTCGGCGTCCAGCCGCAACTGGTCGATGCCGAAGGCAAGGTGCTGGAAGGTGCGGCAGACGGCAATCTGTGCATTACCGATAGCTGGCCGGGCCAGGCACGCACCGTCTATGGCGACCACCAGCGCTTCATCGATACCTACTTCTCCACCTACAAGGGCAAGTATTTTACCGGAGATGGCTGCCGCCGCGACGAGGACGGCTACTACTGGATCACCGGTCGCGTCGATGACGTGCTGAACGTTTCCGGCCACCGCCTTGGCACGGCCGAAGTGGAATCGGCGCTGGTGTCTCACAATCTCGTTTCCGAGGCTGCCGTCGTCGGCTATCCGCACTCCATCAAGGGACAGGGCATTTATTGCTATGTAACGCTGATGGCAGGCCAGACGGGTGATGATGCGCTGAGGGCTGAACTGGTCAAACATGTTCGCGATGAAATCGGCCCAGTCGCGACACCCGACAAGATTCAGTTCGCGCCGGGCCTGCCGAAAACCCGTTCAGGCAAGATCATGCGCCGAATCCTGCGTAAAATCGCTGAAGACGATTACGGCTCACTCGGCGACACATCGACACTGGCCGATCCCGCAGTTGTCGATGATCTGATCGAAAACAGACAGAACAAGCCAGTCGCGGCCTGAATAGAGGCTCGACAAACCATCCAGCTCCATCATCGTCCTTATGGCGCTGCTGTCTGGCCTTAACTGAGTGGGTAGTTTGGCGCGAAAACCGCTCCCTCACCCGTCACCCCGGCCTCGAGCCGGGATCCAGCAGACGCGCGTCTGCGCGGCGAGAAAAGCTATTTCAGACCAAAACGCCCGGCGACATCACATCGCCGGGAGTTCTTGTATCTGCATATGGAAGCTTAAAGCCCGCGCACTTCCTTTAGCTTTGCCTGAATGCCATCGACCACATCCGCGCCGATCTGCGCCTTGTGCTTTTCGTAAACGATGGCCGACTTTTCGCGGATACGCGTCTGCTCATCCGCCGACAAGACGTTCACTTCCAGACCGGCCTGCTTGATCTTGTCCAGCGATTTCTGGTTCAGCGCACGGATGACTTTGCGCTCCTCGTCACGACCGACGACGGCACACTCGCGCAGTGCGGTCTGTTCTTCGGGCGTATAGCTGTCGAAGATCGGCTTGGAGAAGAGGAAGAGGAACGGCGTATAGGCGTGGTTGGTTTCGGTAACGTATTTCTGTACCTCGTAGAACTTAGAGGTATCGATGGTCACGTAAGGGTTCTCCTGCGCGTCGATTGCGTTGGTTTCGAGCGCCGAGAAGACCTCGCCGAAGGCCATGGGCGTGGCGTTGGCGCCGAGGTTCTGGAAGGTATCGAGGAAGATGTTGTTCTGCATCACGCGGACTTTCAGCCCGGAGAAATCTTCCCATTTATTGACCGAATGCTTGGAGTTGGAAAGGTTGCGGAAACCGTTCTCCCAATAGGCAAGGTTGACCAGACCCTGCTCTTCCAGCTTCTTGTTCATCATGTCGCCGAACTCGCCATCCAGCACGGCATCGACTTCCTTTTCATTGGCAAAGAGGAAGGGCAGATCGAAAACGCCGAGTGCCGGGATGAGCCCGACCAGTGGCGAAGACGAGGTGACAACCGCCTCCTGAACGCCGGAGCGCAGCGCCTGCGTTGCCTGGAGATCGCCACCGAGCGCGCCGCCCCAGAATGCGGTTAGCTTCAGCTTGCCGCCGGATTTCTCATCGAGGCAAGCCTGCATGGCCTTGATGCCATTACCGACCGGGTGATCCTGATTGATGCCGTTCGACACGCGGATCGTGCGGCTGTTGAATTCCGCGAATGCGGGAGCGGCGGCACTGGCTGTGAATGCGATGGCCGTGGTGGCCAGAAGTAGCTTTCTCATATTTTCCTCCCATGGATTTGAGAAACTCATTTCAGGTCATCTTAGATATTGCAGCGGCACCATGACGATCTGCGGAAAGATCACCAGAAGGGCCAGGACGATGGTTTCGGCCACGAGGAACGGCCAGACACCGACCGTGACCTTGCCGAGCGGAATGCGCCCGACGCCCGAAACCACATTGAGAACAACCCCAACCGGCGGCGTGATGAGGCCGATGGCATTGTTGATGATGAAAAGCACGCCGAAATAGACCGGATCGATACCCGCCTGCTTGATGATGGGCATAAGCACAGGCGTCAGGATCAGGATCGTCGGCGTCAGATCGAGTGCGGTGCCGACGATGAAGACCAGCACCATGATGACGGCCATCAGCAGCATCGGGCGGTCGATCAGCGGCTCGATATAACCGGCGACTTCCGCCGGAATATTGGCCGCGGTGATGAGCCAAGCGGAAACGAGGGCGGCAGCCACGAGGAACATGATGATCGAGGTGCTCTTTGCGGCGCGCAGCAACACATGACCGAGGTCGGCGGGCTTCAGTTCCCTGTAGATCACCATTCCGACGAAGAGAGCATAAGCAGCGGCAACGACCGCCGCTTCCGTCGGCGTCATGATGCCCGCCTTGATACCGCCGAGAATGATGACTGGCATGCCGAGCGCCCATCCGGCGCGGCCTGTCGCGACCAGCCGCTCCTTCGCGGTGGTTTTCGGCAGCGGCTTGATGTCATCCTTTCGCACCACGATCAGCCAGGCAATGATGAGCGAGGTTCCCATCAGGATGCCGGGCACGATGCCTGCGAGGAAAAGCTGCGTGATGGAGACGTTGGCCGCCACACCGAAAACGATGAAGGCCATGGATGGCGGGATAACGGGCGCGATGATGCCACCTGCCGCGATCAGGCCACCGGAACGGGGAATATCGTAACCGGCCTTCGCCATCATCGGAATGAGGATTGCCGCGAGAGCCGCCGTATCCGCCGCAGCCGAGCCGGAAATGCTGGCCATGATGATGGCCGCGACGATTGCAACGATACCTAGACCGCCGCGAATATGGCCGACCAGTGCGATGGCGAAATCGATGATGCGGCGCGACAGACCGCCGGAATTCATCAACTCACCCGCCAGAATGAAGAAGGGGATGGCAAGCAGCGTGAACGTATCGGCACCGGAAATCATGTTCTGCGCAATGATCGCGGTGTTGAACATGCCCATGTACCACATGAGCACGACACCACAGAACATCAGCGAGAAGGCGACGGGAACGCCGATGGCCATGGCGCCGAGAAGCGAGCCGACGAAAACCAGAAGTGTCATATGTCAGCGCTCCGAAAGCTGTTCGATGGTGAGATTTTCACCGGCAAAGGCAGCGATTTCCTCTTCCGTCACCTTGCCCGTGAGCAGCCGGTAGAGCCGTTCCAGCGCGATGATGAACATGATGCCGCCGGTAAACATGCCGATGCCATAGACCCAGATCATCGAAAGACCCGTGACGGGTGCGTGCATGCTGGCATTGATGCCGGACTGCTTCCATGTTCCCCAGAAGAAGATGGCGGAGCAGAGCAGGATCACGATGTTGGAGAGGATCATGCAGAAGATGCGTTTGCCCCTGGACAGGAACATGACCAGCGTCTCGATGCCCATATGGCTGTTTTCGCGGAACGTGACGACCGCACCGATGAAGGTGATCCAGACGAAGAAATAACGCGCCAGTTCTTCGGAAACATTGATGCCCGAATTCATGGTGTAACGCATCACCACATTGACGAAGACCATGATCGCCATGCCTGCAAGAAGCGCAACGAGAATGACCTCGAGAATGCGGTAAAAAAGATTGATGACTTTCTGCATCTTCCCCTCCCGAGAATGATCTGGAGCGGCACGCACCTTTAGCGGCGCGCGCGTGAATGCACTCCAAGCCCTTAAAATCTGCGTATCGCCTCCGACGGAAACCGATTGGGCTTCCGCACCGATACGTCAGAGAAGCCCGCGCTTTGCGAGATTGCGCATCAGCGCCGTCGTGCCGAATGTCCATTCCGGGCATTCGGATGTGCTTGCCACCCAGTTGACCAGCCGCCCCAGCTTCGGCGAGGAAATCTCCACCCGGTCACCCTTGGCATGGGTAAACCCAAGCCCCGGCCCGTTACGGTCCTTGACCGGCGCAAACATGGTGCCGAGGAAAAAGACAGCGCCATCTGGATATTGATGATCGCGATTGAGAAGCTGCGACACGAGATTTTCCGGCGTGCGGCTGATCGCCTGCATGGGGCTGACGCCGGTCATGGTAAAGCCGTCCTCACCTTCGACCAGAAGCGAAATCTGCGCCTTCTTCACATCGTCCAGCGTAAACTTTCCGTCGAACAAGCGAATGAACGGGCCGATGGCGCAGGAAGCGTTGTTATCCTTAGCCTTGCTCAGCAGAAGTGCGGACCGACCTTCGAAGTCGCGCAAATTGACATCGTTGCCCAGTGCCGTTCCCACGATACGACCGTCAGAGGTCACCGCAAGCACAACTTCCGGCTCCGGATTGTTCCACTGAGACTTGGGATGAACGCCGATCAGCGCACCGCAGCCAACGGACGACATGGGCTGCGCCTTGGAGAATATCTCCGCATCCGGGCCGATGCCGACTTCCAGATATTGCGACCAGAGCCCCATCTCCTGCAGCAGCGCCTTCACTTCCGCTGCCTTCTGCGATCCGGCTTCGAGACCCTTCAGATTATCGCCCAAAACAGGAGCGAGACGGGAGCGAATATCTTGCGCGCGCAGGGGATCGCCCTTGGCCTGCTCCTCGATCACGCGCTCCAGCATGCTATCGGCAAATGTAACACCGGCAGCCTTGACGGCCTGCAAATCGTTCGGCGCAAGCAACTGTCCAGCCGAACCGTCGAGGAAGGCCTCGAGCGATCCGAGAGCCGGAAACTGCAAGGTGTCCGCCAGGAGACCGATGAGATCGTGTTTTTCGAGCAGCTCGGAAACTGTCGGCGCCAATCTCGAAAGATCGTAGAGAACGCCGTCCTTTAACAGAACCGGACACGGTCCGTCCTCGGATTTGGACCAGACCCGGCCAATCAGAACCGCGTCCTGATGGTCCTCCGGCAAAATTGCAGCAGCATCGACAGACCTGATCCCCGCCAAGCTTAGTCCTCCCATTTTTCAGCGCATCCGACCGCTGCCTCCACAGCATCGTATTGTCTGGATGTCTGACAACCTGAATACGTCGTTTCTTCTTAGTATGAGAGAGTGGCTTAGTCCAGTCTCGTCACCGTCAAATTTTAGAGGAAAATTACGTAATGCGTGTCGGTGCCGACGTCTTGTCCCGACAACCTAGAGATAGACTTCCAGATCGAGGTTCACGCGCCGGGCTGCGCCCACCAGATGGGCGCGCATGGCGGCGCGTGCGGCTGCGGCATCGGAGGCGACAACCGCATCATAGATCGCCACATGCTCCGCAATCGTCGTCTCGAGGATTTCGCCGAAAACAGCGCGCGAGAAGGCGATATTGATCGCAGAACTGATGCGTTCGGCGATGAAGCCGAGAAACATCGAAAAGTAGGCGTTCTGGGTGGCTTCGGCCAGAGTACGGTGAAAATCGAGATCGGCGGCAATGCCATCCTTTTCCCATTCCGGCGCATTGCGCATATTGTCCAGCGCGGCTTTCAGCGTCTTCAGCTGCGCAGGCGTGTGGTGAACCGCCGCAAGGCCCGCCGCCTCGATTTCCAGCGGCATGCGAAGCTGAAAAAGATCACGGAAGTTATCGGGATCGTTCAGTTTCGAGCGCTCGATGCGAATGGAAACGCGCTGGCGCGGATCGGTAACGAAAGCGCCGACGCCCTGCCGTGTTTCAACGACGCCCTCGTTGCGCAATTGCGCAATCGCTTCACGGATGACCGAACGGCTGACGCCGAATGTCTTGGAAAGCACGTGCTCGGTGGGAAGCTTGTCACCGGGTGCGAGCTTGCCATCATTGATCTCCCGCGCAATCTCCACCGCTATCCGGCCCGGCAGATGATCGTTGCGGTGAATCTGGTTGAATTCCAGCGTCATGATGGCTCCCGTAGACAGCGCGATGCTTCCCGCGCGCACTTCCTCTCTAGCTAGCTGGTTGAACAGCAAGCTGGCAACCGGGATTCATACGAAGATCGGGGTCGAACGCCTTTTTCAGCCGCAGGATCATATCGCGCTGCACCGCGCCGAGACGGCTTTCGAAATCCTCACGCTTGAGGCGACCGATACCATGCTCCGCGCTGATGCTGCCCGCATAACGATCCAGCACATCGTTGACGATGACCTTGGCCTTGTAGATGGAGCTTTCGCGATCCGCACGGCTGCTTCCATTGGGCGGCAGGACATTCAGGTGGACGTTTCCATCACCCACATGGCCGTAGGAAACCGCCAGACATTCCGGCATCTTCTCGGCAAGCGCCGCCTCTGCCTCAGCCACAAAATCCGCAAGGCGTGAAAGCGGCACGGAAATATCGGTGCGCATATGCGCGCCGCGTAAGGCCTGCCCCTCATTCATGCCTTCGCGAAACAGCCAGAGCGATTGGGCCTGCGCGCGCGACGATGCAATCACGCCGTCAAGCACCAGCCCATCCTCCATCACCCCTTCGAGAAAACGGCTCATCAGATCATTGGTATCGACCAATCCCGAGCCTGAAATCTCCATCAGAACATAGGCCGCATAGTCCCCGGAAATCGGCATCCTGAGGTCGGGAATAGCTTCCATCGCAAGGGTAAAGGCCACCGGCGGCATGAATTCGAAGGCCGACATCAGGTCGCAGCAACCACGCCGCGCCCGTCGATAAAGCTTGATCGCATCATCCAGCGAGTTCAGCCCAAGCAGAGCCGTCTCGACATGTTCGGGATTGGGATGAAGCTTGACCGCAACGGCAGTGATGATGCCGAGCGTTCCTTCCGCCCCGATAAACAGCTGCTTAAGATCGATCCCGCGATTATCCTTGCGCAGCGTCGAAAGCCCGTTCCAGATCGTGCCGTCAGGCAGAACCACTTCAAGACCGAGCACGAGTTCGCGCGTCATTCCATAGCGCAAGACATTTATCCCGCCAGCATTGGTCGAGACATTTCCTCCGATCCGGCAAGACCCTTGCGCGCCAAGAGAAAGAGGAAAAAACATTCCTTTTTCCTGTACCGCATCCTTGAACTCGGACAGGATGCAGCCCGCCTCGACCACGGCGGAGAAATCATCCGTATCGATTGCGCGAATGGCATTCATACGCTCGAGACTGAGAACCACCTGACCCCGAGGTGCATCGGGAATGCCTCCCAGCACAAGACCAGTATTTCCGCCCTGCGGAACGATGGAAAGGCCAAGTTCGCCACAAAAACGCACCGTGGCAGACACCTCTTCGACAGAACGGGGGCGAATGACGGCAATAGCGGAACTCTCGACATCGCCGTGCCAGTCCCGGCAATAACGAAGCATATTTGCCTCGTCAGTCATCACCATCGCCTCATCAAGGCCCGCCTTGAGGGATGCGCGCAAACCCTCAACCGTCTGTGCCTGAACATCGAGCATGCCGCCCTCGCCTCCACCCCTGCCATCGCACTTCTTCGGCGCGACCGCACTATTGTCTCATGTTTTCCAAAAACCTGTTTTCAACGCAATCATATAAGGTTATCAGACAACCTTACAAGTCAATTTTTCTTGGATGCAGTGGAGGAGCAGACAGATGCATATTGCGATTATCGGCGCGGCGGGGATGGTGGGGCGTAAGCTGACCGAGAGGCTGGTCAAGGATGGCGGCCTGGGTGGCAGTCAGATCGATAGGTTCACGCTGATCGACGTGTTTCAGCCGGAAAAGCCTATTGGTTTCAGCGGAACAGTTGATACCCGCGCTGCCGATCTCTCCGCAACCGGCGAAGCGGAAAAGCTCATCGAGACTCGCCCGGATGTGATCTTCCATCTCGCGGCCATCGTCTCGGGTGAAGCAGAGCTGGATTTCGACAAGGGATATCGCATCAATCTCGATGGGACACGATATCTGTTTGATGCGATCCGCATCGCCCATGGGGAAGATGGCTACAAGCCGCGCGTCGTCTTCACATCTTCGATTGCCGTCTTCGGAGCGCCCCTACCCTATCCCATTCCCGACGATTTCCACACGACACCGCTGACGAGCTACGGCACGCAGAAGGCAATCTCCGAACTGCTGCTGTCCGACTATACCAGACGCGGTTTCTTCGAAGGCATCGGAATCCGTTTGCCGACGATCTGCATTCGCCCCGGCAAGCCCAACGCCGCCGCATCCGGTTTCTTTTCCAACATTCTGCGCGAGCCGCTGGTGGGGCAGGAGGCAATTCTGCCGGTCCCTGAAAGCATCCGCCACTGGCACGCCTCGCCACGCTCCGCAGTTGGATTCCTTCTGCATGGCGCAACAATCGACACGGAAAAGGTCGGACCCCGCCGCAATCTTTCCATGCCGGGCCTCAGCGCCACGGTTGGTGAACAGATCGAGGCTCTGCGCAAAGTCGCCGGAGAAGCGGCGGTCAAGCTCATCCGCCGCGAGCCGAACGAGATGATCATGCACATGTGCGAAGGCTGGGCACCCGGCTTCGAGGCGACCCGCGCGCGCGAATTGGGCTTTACAGCCGAGGCTTCTTTCGAAGAGATCATCACGGTCCATATCGAAGACGAATTGGGAGGTTCGCTGAAATGAGCCAGACGCAGGAAACGCAGAGGCGCGTTATCGCCTTTCTCGGCACAGGCCTCATGGGCGGGCCGATGGCTCGCAATTTGCTGAAAGCAGGATTTACAGTCCGCGTCTGGAACCGCAGTTCCGAAAAGGCCGAAGCACTGGTCGCTGAAGGTGCGGTTCTGTCGGCCTCTCCAGCGCAGGCCGCGAAAGGCGCAAACGTCGTCATCACCATGCTGAGCGATGGACATGCCGTCGGCAATGTCCTGTTCGATTTGGGGGTAGCCGACGCGCTGGAGAAAGATGCAATCGTCATCGACAGCAGTTCCATCGCGCCGCCCATTGCGCGCGACCATTCCGCAAGATTGAAGGCACTGGGCATTCACCACGTCGATGCGCCCGTGTCTGGCGGCGTGCCCGGCGCGACGGCAGGCACGCTCGCCATCATGGCAGGTGGCGACGAGGAAACGGTGAAAAATCTTTCCGACGTGTTTTCGGCCATGGGTCGCCTCACCTATGTCGGACCATCCGGCGCAGGGCAGCTCTGCAAGCTCGCCAACCAGCAGATCGTTGCGATCACCATCGGCGCTGTCGCTGAAGCCATGATGCTGGTGGAAGCAGGCGGCGCATCCCGCGAAGGGTTCCGCAATGCCATCCGTGGTGGCTTTGCCGAAAGCCGGATTCTGGAGCTGCATGGCGAGCGCATGGTGCAGAGAAACTTCGTACCCGGCGGCCCATCCAAGTTCCAGCTGAAGGACTTGAACGGTGTTCTGGCCACAGCAAAGGAGCTCGACCTATCGCTTCCGCTGACGCAACAGGTAACGCGTGAATTCGATGATTTCGTCAGCGATGGCGGAGCCGATATGGATCACAGCGCGCTGCTTCTCTATCTGGAGAAACTGAACAACCGCCAGCGCTCTTCCTGAAATTCTGAAAATATTATCATATGGTGACTTTCGTCCATTGGTAATATGACATAGGGTCCGCACCGACTTCGCCGCGCCCTGCCGCGGCGAGATAGCGTTTGACCGTTCGGTTTCAAAAAGGCGTCGCAAAATCGGCGAACGCCTCGGTATTATAGGGAGCTTGCCATGACAATTCATCAGAACCTTATCGGCGGAGAATGGATCGGATCCGACACGTCGAAGAACATCAATCCCTCCGATACGAACGAGGTCGTTGGCCTTTACGCTCAGGCAACGGCGGACGACGCCAAGCAGGCTATTGCCGCGGCAAAGGCAGCCTTCCCTGCATGGTCGCGCTCCGGCATTCTGGAACGCCACGCAATTCTGAAGAAGACGGCAGACGAAATTCTCGCACGCAAGGATGAGCTCGGCGCATTGCTGGCGCGTGAAGAAGGTAAGGTTCTGGCCGAAGGCATCGGCGAAACCATCCGCGCCGCGCAGATTTTCGATTTCTTCGCTGGCGAAGCTCTGCGCCTGGCAGGCGAAGTCATTCCGTCCGCCCGCCCGAACATCGGCGTTGAAATTACCCGCGAGCCGCTCGGCGTCATCGGCATCATCACGCCCTGGAACTTCCCGATCGCCATCCCGGCCTGGAAGATCGCGCCTGCGCTCTGCTACGGCAACACCGTCGTCTTCAAGCCTGCCGATCTGGTTCCTGGCTGCTCCTGGGCGATCGTCGACATCCTGCATCGCGCCGGTCTGCCTAAGGGCGTGCTGAACCTCGTCATGGGTCGTGGCTCCGTCGTCGGTCAGGCCATGCTGGATAGCCCGGACCTTGCAGGCATCACCTTCACCGGCTCCACCGGCACCGGCCAGCGCGTTGCCGCCTCCTCGCTGCCATTCAACCGCAAATTCCAGCTGGAAATGGGCGGCAAGAACCCGTTCGTCGTTCTTGACGATGCGGACCTCAACGTCGCAGTCGAAGCTGCTGCCAATTCCGGTTTCTATTCCACCGGACAGCGCTGCACGGCATCCTCGCGCATCATCGTCACCGAAGGCATTCACGACAAGTTCGTCGCTGCCCTGTCCGAACGCCTCGCCAAGATCAATGTCGGCCATGCGCTGGACAAGGAAACCCATGTCGGTCCGGTTGTCGATGAAAAGCAGCTGAAGCAGGACACCGACTATATCGAGATCGGTAAGAAGGAAGGCGCAAAGCTTGCCTTCGGCGGTGAGGTTCTGGAGCGCGGAACGCCGGGCTTCTTCCTCCAGCCGACGCTTTTCACCGAGGCCACCAACGATATGCGCATTTCGCGCGAGGAAATCTTCGGACCGGTCGCAGCCGTCATCCGCGTGAAGAATTACGACGAGGCTCTGGCCGTTGCCAATGATACGCCATTCGGCCTGTCCTCGGGCATCGCTACCACCAGCCTGAAGCACGCAACCCACTTCAAGCGCAATGCCGAAGCTGGCATGGTGATGGTGAACCTGCCAACCGCAGGCGTGGATTTCCACGTGCCGTTCGGCGGCCGCAAGGCGTCCTCCTTCGGTTCGCGCGAACAGGGCAAATATGCCAACGAGTTCTTCACCACGGTGAAGACCGCTTACACGCTGGCCTGAACCAGATCACAAACAGACAAATCCCCGGTTTCGACCGGGGATTTTTTTATGGCTTCTCGTCGCGGCATTTGCCCTTATGGTGGAACAATTGATTTTGAATGACGCAGGAATGACATGACCGATATTGTAATGATCGAAGCCGCCCGCGACCGCATTGGTAACGAGGCCGTCCGAACTCCGTTGATGTCCTCTCCCTTTCTGGACAAGATCGCGGGGCGCAAGGTCTTCGTCAAAGCCGAATGCCTGCAACGCACCGGCTCCTTCAAGTTTCGTGGCGGCTGGTCTGCGGTCTCCGCATTGGAGCCGGAGGTACGCCAGCGCGGCGTCATCGCCTTCTCTTCCGGCAACCACGCGCAGGGCGTGGCGCTTGCCGCAAGCCTGCACGGCATCCCCTCCGTCATCATCATGCCGCAGGATGCGCCGAGGATCAAAGTCGAGAATACCAGAGCCTATGGCGCAGAAATCGTGCTTTTCGACCGTTCTAAAGACGACCGTGATGCCATTGGAGCGACGATTTCTGCTGAGCGTGGGCTGACACTGATCCGTCCGTTCGATGAACCGCTCGTCATTGCAGGGCAAGGAACCGTCGGGCTGGAAATAGCGGAACAGGGAAAGGAAGCGGGCATCGAAGAGGCTGAGGTGCTGGTGCCCTGCGGCGGCGGTGGCCTGACCTCCGGCGTTGCACTTGCGCTCGAGGCCAAGGCGCCCGGTTTCAAAGTCCGCACCTGCGAGCCTGAAAATTTCGATGACGTGGCACGTTCCCTGAATTCCGGCAAAATCGAGCGGAATGCTGCCTTATCCGGCTCCATATGCGACGCGATCATCACGCCGCAGCCCGGCCACATTACCTTTCCGATCATGGCGACGCTGTGCGGCAAGGGCATTGTGGTATCGGAAGAAGAGGCCCTGCGCGCCATGGTTCTGGCGTTCCAGCGCCTCAAGGTCGTGGTGGAACCGGGTGGTGCAGTGGCGCTGGCCGCAGCCCTGTTCCACGCGGATCAAATGGAAGCCGAAACCGTTATCGCCGTCGCATCCGGTGGCAATGTCGATGCGGACATCATGGCGGCTGCGCTTTCGAAATACGCTTAAGCGCCCTCGAAACAAGACAGGAGCGATATCATGCAAATCACACGCGCAGGCACGAAACCATCGGGAAAAGGACCAGCCGACTGGTTCACCGGAACAGTGCGCATCGATCCTCTTTTCAACCCGCATGATGCGGAACGCGTACAGGGCGCGCAGGTAACCTTCGAACCCGGCGCCCGCACGGCCTGGCACACCCATCCACTCGGACAAACGCTGATCGTCGTCTCCGGATCAGGCCTCGTTCAGCGTGAAGGTGGCCCCATCGAAAAAATCGCACCCGGTGACGTCGTCTGGTTCGCGCCAGAAGAAAAGCACTGGCATGGCGCTTCGCCCGAAACGGCCATGACCCATATCGCCATTCAGGAAGTGAAGGACGGAAAGGTCGTGGACTGGATGGAGCACGTCACGGATGCTCAATATACAGGCGGCTGAGCTCCTAGCGCGGGCTTAAGTGCCAAGCCTGGAAGCAACCTCTGACGCAATGGCAAGCGAAGCCGTCAGACCCGGGCTCTCGATGCCGAAAAGGTTGACGAGGCCTTCAACACCATGGGATTCCGGCCCATCAATGCGGAAATCCATCGCAGCCTCATCCGACCCGGAAATCTTTGGCCTGATGCCTGAATAAGCGGGCTGAAGCGCATCATCCGGCAGGCCCGGCCAATAACGCCTTATGGCATCGTCAAAACCAGCCGAACGGGAAGGATCGACCGCATAATCGATGCTGTCGATCCATTCTATGTCAGGTCCAAAACGGGCCTGACCTGCAATATCCAGCGTCAGGTGCACGCCGAGACCGTGGCTATGCGGCGCGGGGTAAATCAGACGCAAAAAGGGTGATTTTCCCTTCAGCGAGAAATAGGAGCCCTTGGCGTAATAAGCTCTGGGAACATGTGAGGGAGACAGCCCCTCAATCGACCCGGCAACATGGGGCGCGACGAGGCCAGCCGCGTTGATCAGCACGTCACAGGTCAACTCCGCTGGTTCTGCACCGCCGACGAAAACGCGAAAAGCACCGTGTTCCGACACAGCGCGCAGAAAAGGTGCACGATACGCAATGCTTCCGCCTGCATCCTCAAGGTCTCCCAGCAATGCCAGCATATAACCATGGCTATCGATGATGCCGGTTGAGGGGGAATAAAGGGCTGCTTCACAGGCAAGCAAAGGCTCCATGGCAATGGCATCGCGGGCGCTGATCAATGTCAGATCGTCGCATCCATTTGCACTGCCGCGCTGCTGAAGCTGCTCGATCAGGGGAATTTCTTCCGCCGACGTCGCTACGATCAGCTTACCGCAGCGGCGATGAGCCACACCATGGCTGTCGCAATACTCATAAAGCCGCTTCTTTCCTTCAACACAAAGACGCGCTTTCAGACTGCCCTGCGGATAATAGAGCCCGGCATGGATCACCTCGCTGTTGCGTGACGACGTGGCGCTACCGAATTCGCTCTCCTTTTCCAGCAGAATGACGGACTTGCCCGAGAGTGCCAGTTCACGCCCGATGGCAAGGCCGATAACGCCTGCACCTATGATGATCGCATCGATATCCGCCAACTTGCCCTACCGCCTTATTCGCGTTGAACCGAAACAGGGTCCAGACGTTGATAATCGTGACTCCGGTAGATCGATGCTTGTTGGGAGGCAAGTCACGATCAGGATTTTTCCCGGATGAGCTATCTTATGGAATTTTATCTCTACAGGAACACTAGAGAATAGCGATATTCTGTGTGCAATCGGGCTTAACGGTCGGCTTGGCCGATCATGTATCAATAAGGAGGGTGCGATGTCTTATTCCAAGGTTGGAAAAGTAAAAGATTTCACGCCGTCGACCGCGCCGCATCGCGGCTGGCAGGCATCGATACATACGGCACTGGTCGGCATCTGCTTCGCATTCGTTGCAGCCGTCATATTCGGCCTGGTGACTTAAGCAATATCAGGTCTCTTGAGCGACGCGTTTCAAGAATCCGGCAAATCCCTATCCGATGGCGTGGAGCGCGTCCTCCCCTTCAACCGGCCATCGCGATCGAACACAAGAATATCGAGCGCGATATCCGGTCTGTTCAACGCACTTGCTGCTGTGGACCACGCCTTGCGCGCCACGAGACCTCCAAGGTCTATATCCTTATCCCCCGCAATTCCGAACGCATGAGACACCGTGTTGGCGTTACGGATAGCATCGATCAAAATGCCATCCGCACCCGCTTCCCCCGCCAGAACCGACAAGGCTTCAAGGTCGGCAAGGCCCCGCTTGGAATGAACATCCAGCATGCCCTGCGCGAGCTTCGTCATTTTCGCGACCCCACCCGCCACCGTTACCCGTTCCACCGGGTGACTACGCAGATATTTCAGCATCCCACCGATAAAATCACCCATGTCGATCAGGGCGGTTTCCGGCAGACCGTATAGCGCCTGACCGGCCTTTTCCGATGCATTGCCGGTGGCACCCAGAAGATGTGTCAGCCCTTCTGCCCGCGCCACATCGATCCCGCGCCAGATCGAGTGAATCCATGCGGAACAGGAAAACGGAATGACGACACCGGTTGTCCCCAGAATGGAAATGCCGCCAAGAATGCCGAGCCTGCCATTCAGGGTGTTTTCGGCCAGTTTCTCACCGTCACGAACGGAAATTTCGACTTCGAAATCTGCGCCCTCTCCCACGACCTCATGGATTGCCGCCGCAATCATCTTACGCGGTACGGGATTGATGGCCGGTTCCCCCACCGGCAGCGGCAGACCGGGCCGGGTGACCGTTCCCACACCTCTGCCAGCCTTGAAGCTGATACCGTTTCCTCTGGCAGCCTTACGAACCGTGCTTTCGATCAGCGCACCATGGGTCACGTCCGGGTCGTCACCGGCGTCCTTGATGATGCCTGCGCGAGCGAAATCAACGCCTTTCGTCTGCGTTGCCAAAGCAAAGGCAGGTCGGGCCCCGCTTGGAAGTTCGACCTCGACCAGATCAGGAAACGCCCCGGAAACAAGCGCCTCGCATGCGGCTTTCGTCGCGGCGGCAGCGCAAGTGCCCGTGGTCCAGCCACGGCGGAGATTTTTTCCATCACTTTCCATGATTATCCTATAGACCTTGCAGCCTCTGCCGTCATCGGTAAACAACTGACGCAAGCAATGTCGAACGTGCCTTCAAACGAGAATTCTGCAATGACTGCAAAAGCCATCATCATCGGCGCGCCACGCTCCGGATCCGGCAAAACCAGCGTGACCATCGGTCTGCTGAGAGCCTTTGCCCGTCGTGGCGTGAAGGTGCGTGGCATCAAGACGGGGCCGGATTACATCGATCCGGGCTTTCATGCTTTCGCAACGGGCACACCCGGCCTCAATCTGGACAGTTGGGCCATGCAGCCGGATTTGCTGCGTCATCTGCTCGCCCAGCAGGCCGATGGTGCGGAACTGCTCTTGATCGAAAGCGCCATGGGCCTGTTCGATGGCATTCCCGTTGCGGATAATCGCACCGGCTCGGCTGCCGATCTTTCGCGCCTCTTCGGCATTCCCGTGCTGCTGGTGCTGGATGTTTCCGGCCAGTCCCAAACCGCTGCCGCCATGGCGCATGGCTTTGCCCATTACGACCCCGCCGTGAAGATGGCCGCCGTCGTCCTCAACCGCGCAGGCAGCGAGCGCCATCGCAAGCTCTGCACCGAGGCCATCGAAAAGATCGGGCTTCCCGTCGCTGGATGCGTTATGCGCGATCCATCGCTCATCCTCCCCGAACGTCATCTCGGGCTGGTACAGGCGAGCGAGCATCCAGAAATCGACGCACATATCGAGCGCTTGGCCGATACGATGGAGCGGGCAATCGATCTCGATGCGCTGTTTTCCTTAGCAAAGCCCATCACCATTTCCGAAACGTCGCCAGATGCAGGCATTTCGCCCCCCGGCCAACGCATTGCGCTTGCAGACGATGCGGCGTTTACCTTCCTCTACCCGCATCTCAAGCGCCAGTGGCGCGAAGCGGGTGCTGAAATCGTGTCCTTCTCGCCGCTTGCCGATGAAGGCCCAGATCCGTCCTGCGACATCTGCTGGCTGCCCGGCGGATACCCGGAACTATACGCAGGTCAACTGGCCTGCGCCGCAGGCTTCAAGGCTGAGCTCTCACGTTTCGCCGAAAACAAACCGGTTCACGGTGAATGTGGCGGCTACATGGTGCTGGGCGAAGCGCTGGAAGATGCAGACGGCGTAACGCACCCTATGACCGGCCTGCTCTCCCACGCCACCAGCTTTGCCAAGCGCAAGATGAACCTCGGTTATCGTCAGGCGAAAATTGCGACGGACGGCCCACTTGGCAAAGCGGGTGATGTTCTTCGCGGCCATGAATTCCACTACGCCCGCGTCATCGAACCCGGCAATGATCTGCCCTTTGCCGAAATTGCCGATGGGCAAGGCAAACCGCTCGGTACTTCTGGCGAACGGCGCGGCCATGTTTCGGGTACATTTTTCCACGCAATCGCAAAGGGTTAGATGCTTCTTTGCGGTGTTGGCCTAATTCTGTTTTCATAGGAGTGGAGGAAACGCTTCCACCTTCCTATATTGCTTAGGACACCGAACCCACCTGAAACAAGGACGGATTTTCATGGCCGACAAGTCTCCCGAAAACAACTTCCCCGCTGGTTACCAGCCGCCTGAGGTCTGGCAGTGGGAAAAGGGCAATGGTGGCGCTTTTGCCAACATCAACCGTCCGATTGCAGGTTCCACGCATGAGAAGGAACTACCGGTCGGCAAGCACCCGCTTCAGCTTTATTCGCTGGCGACGCCAAATGGCCAGAAGGTTGGCATTCTTTTGGAAGAGCTTCTCGCTGCCGGTCATTCCGGCGCAGAATATGATGCCTGGCTGATCAAGATCGGCGATGGCGACCAGTTCGGCTCCGGCTTTGTCGAGGTCAATCCGAACTCCAAGATCCCTGCGCTGTTCGATCATTCCACGCCGGAGCCGACGCGCGTTTTCGAAAGCGGCGCGATCCTGCTTTATCTCGCGGAAAAATTCGGCGCTTTCCTGCCAAAGGATCATAAGGGCCGGACCGAAGCTTTGAACTGGCTGTTCTGGCAGATGGGTTCTGCCCCCTTCCTCGGCGGCGGTTTTGGCCATTTCTACGCCTATGCGCCGATCCACATCAAATATGCCATCGACCGTTTCGCCATGGAAGCCAAGCGCCAGCTGGATGTGCTCGATCGTCATCTGGCGAATAATCGCTATATGGCAGGCGATGAATATTCCATCGCGGATATCGCCATCTGGCCGTGGTATGGCAACCTCACGCGCGGCCAGTCCTATCCGAATGCCGAAGTGTTTCTGGATGCGGCGAGCTATAAAAATGTAAAGCGCTGGGCCGATGAAATTGCCGAACGTCCCGCCGTCAAACGTGGACGCATGGTCAACAAGGCTTCCGGTGATCCTTCGGAACAGCTACATGAACGTCACGACGCGTCCGATTTCGATACGAAGACGCAGGACAAGATCGGCAAGAGCTGAAGGATAGACGAATGGCGAACCTGCCCGACATGACGAAACACCGTGGCTTTCCATCTGGCATGCCGGGCACGGGTATTCAATTTACTATCCGCCGCGCCAATCCGCGCGGCGTGACCCCCATCAAGCAGATCCCGCGCAAGGCACGTCCCGGCACGCCGGAGCATAAGGTGGACGCTGCCTTCCTACACGCGCTATGGCATCATTTCGGTGCTGAGCCTTTCGAGCGCGGCAATCTCGATGCCGCCCGCCTTAACCTGCTGTTCGGGCGCGAAGTATTGGCCGCCGAGAAGAATTTCGATCCTCTGTCCTATGAGGCAATGCTGGTCATCGATGAGCGCGTGGCACGCCAGAGCTTCCCGGAATCCTTCGAAAATTACTTCGAAGTCTAAAGCAGACCGAACGGCCTGCGGCAAAGTGGAGCGTGCCAAGAAAGTTTCTGTGCTTCGCGTCATGAAGATGCTATAGAGCCTGCCGGTTTCCACTTTTCCGGCGTTTCTGACATGGTCAGGCATTTCTCTCGTTTCCTTGCCGTTGCGGCGCTCATTCTCCTTCCTGTTGCCGTAGGCGGGGGTGTTGCTGCACATAGCGGCGAGAATTATTCGACGCTTGAAAAGCTCGGGGAAGCGCTGTTCCACGACCCCAATCTGTCGATGAACCGGACAATGGCCTGCTCCACCTGCCACACGCAGGCCAATGGCTTCACCGATATCCGCGAGTCGGAAAAGATCGGTCATGCAGTTTCTCTGGGGGATGACGGCACGTCTCTGGGGGATCGCAACGCACCGACAACGGCCTATGCCAGATTCTCTCCGCCCTTCGGCAAGAACGAGCTTGGAGAATATGTCGGCGGCCAGTTCTGGGATGGTCGCGCTGCGACACTCGAAGATCAGGCTGGCGGCCCACCGCTCAACCCCACTGAGATGGGAATGCCGGACAAGACGAGCGTAGTGAAGCGGCTGAAGGAAAACCCGGATTATGCCAGCGCCTTCGGCACGCAATTCGGAGCCGATGTCTTTCAGAATGACGACGCTGCCTTCGCTGCCATGGGCAAGGCGCTCGCCGCTTTCGAACGCACGGATGCGCTCTCCACCTTCGATTCGAAATATGATCGCTTCCTACGTGGCGAAGAGAAGCTGACCGATCAGGAAGAGCTCGGTCGCGTGCTGATGTCCTCCTCGCAATTCACCAATTGCAACACCTGCCATACGATCCAGGGACAGCACGGCCTCTCGGACGGCGTCTTTACCAACCACAAATATTTCAACATCGGCGTTCCCGCCAATAAGGGCGTGCGTGCCGCCAATGGTTCGAAGACGGACGCGATAGATCTGGGCCTTGCGCAGAACCCCGCAGTCGCTGGTGATCCGGCCCAGCGTGGCAAGTTCAAGGTACCGTCCCTGCGCAATGTCGCGGTGACTGGTCCTTACATGCACAATGGCGTGTTCAAGGACTTGCGGACCGTCGTGCTGTTTTATGTGAAGTACAAGAGCAAGAAACCAAGCCGTCAGATCAACCCGGAAACGGGTGAGAAGTGGGATGCACCGGAAGTCCCGGAAAACATCGCCATGACGGAGCTGACCTCCGCGCCCGCTCTGGATGACAAGCGCGTGGACGCTATCGTCGCCTTTCTAAAGACGCTGACCGACAAGCGCTACGAGCCACTGCTGGCAAAGGGCGAAGACATCGGCCAGCCCTCGGAAGAGCCGACCATTCATTCGATTGCGGTTAAGCCGGATGAGACGGGGAAATAACGGGAAGCGCAGCCTCTGCCGAACCCATAGACATCATCCTCGGGCATGTCCCACTGCTGTCCGGTTGAGACTTATTGGCGTGGTATAGGTCTCGGACTCGCCAGTGCAACGCTGGCTATGAATGCGGCAACGGCACTCCCCACTTCCGTCATCCCGAACTTGATCCGGGATCCATTCAGACCAAGTCCTTGGTCTGAAAGACTCTTTCGACGCGCAGACGCGCGTCTGCTGGACCCCGCATCAAGTGCGGGTGACGGATATGAGAGCTGTTCTCGCCCCAAACTACCAACTCAGTTTAAACCGGACAGCGATGGCAAAGGCCGAGAACGACGAAACTCGATGCCAGCCCCTTACAGAGCCTTGAATTCCGCCAGAACTGCATCACCCATTTCAGACGTGCTGACCTGACGCGAGCCTTCCGCCATGATGTCGGCGGTGCGGATGCCTTTTTCGAGGACATTGGCGATTGCCGTCTCAAGCTTCGTCGCATCCTCAACCATGTTGAAGGAATAGCGCAGGCACATGGCAAAGGAGGCGATCATCGCGATGGGGTTGGCAATACCCTTCCCAGCGATATCCGGTGCAGAGCCATGAACGGGCTCATACATGGCCTTGCGCTTGCCGGTCTTGGCATCCGGTGCGCCGAGAGACGCGGATGGCAGCATGCCGAGCGAGCCGGTCAGCATGGCAGCAACATCGGAAAGCATGTCGCCAAACAGGTTGTCCGTCACGATGACATCGAACTGCTTCGGCTTGCGCACCAACTGCATGCCACCGGCATCTGCCAGCATGTGCTCCAGTTGCACATCCTTGTACTTGGCCGCATGCGTTTCGGTCACGACCTGGTTCCACAGCACGCCGGATTTCATGACATTGCGTTTTTCCATGGAGCAGACGCGGTTGTCGCGCGTGCGGGCCAGTTCGAAAGCAACGCTTGCGATGCGCTCGATTTCGAATGTGTCGTAGATCTGCGTGTCGATACCGCGCTTCTGGCCATTGCCGAGATCAATGATCTGCTTCGGCTCGCCGAAGTATACGCCACCCGTCAATTCGCGAACGATGAGGATATCGAGGCCTTCGACCAGCTCAGGCTTCAAGGATGAGGCGGCGGCGAGGGCCGGATAGCAGATGGCTGGACGCAGATTTGCGAACAGTTCCAGATCCTTGCGCAGACGCAGCAGGCCCGCTTCCGGGCGCACTTCATAAGGTACACCATCCCACTTCGGGCCGCCGACGGCGCCGAACAGGATTGCATCGGCAGCAAGCGCCTTTTCCATATCCGCATCGGAAATTGCCACACCATGCGCGTCGTAGGCGCAGCCGCCGACCAGACCTTCTTCGACGGTGAAGCCCGCGCTCTTCTCGCTGTTCATGTAATCGATCAGCTTGCGGACTTCGGCCATGGCCTCTGGGCCAATGCCATCACCGGGCAGCAGGAAGAGCGAGCGCACTGTCATGAAAATCCTCCTTGGCGCGTTGAGGGACTGAGTGCCATTCGAAACGCGCGCGTCAAAATCCGTATGTCGCAACATATCGCTGCGAGATGTCGGCTTCTTAACGCTGGATTTTGTGCATTTCAAGCAAAGCAAAAGCCGATTCGGTACGGGTCGCGCACCAAATCGGCTCTCACGTTTTCAAATCATATCAAGCCCAGGGGCGGGCAGACGCATTGGTCTTTTCAAAGCTGTCGATAGCGCCTGCATGCTCGAGCGTAAGCCCGATGTCATCGAGGCCGTTCAGCAGACAATGGCGCTTGAAGGCATCGATTTCGAAATTGATGCGTCCGCCGTCCGGGCCGCTGATTTCCTGATTTTCCAGATCGACGGTCAGAACCGCGTTGGAACCGCGCGAGGCGTCATCCAGCAGCTTTTCCAGATTTTCCGGGCTGACGACGATCGGCAGAATGCCGTTCTTGAAACAGTTATTGTAAAAAATATCGGCGAAGCTGGTCGAGATGACGCAGCGGATACCGAAATCCAGCAGCGCCCATGGCGCATGCTCACGCGAGGAGCCGCAGCCGAAATTATCACCGGCAACGAGAATCTGGGCGTTCTGATAGGCGGGCTTGTTCAGCACGAAATCCGGGTTCGGCGAGCCGTCTTCAAGGTAACGAGACTCGGCAAACAGACCTTTGCCGAGGCCGGTGCGCTTGATCGTCTTGAGATAATCCTTGGGAATGATCATGTCCGTATCGACATTGACGACCGGCATGGGGGCAGCGACACCCGTCAGCTTGGTGAACTTATCCATCTCTCACTCCGATGTTCTTTAGGACGCCTGTTGGCCCAGTTTTCTGGCCAATAATGCAAAATGGCGCGCTTTTGAAGAGCAAAGCACGCCATTGCGGTACGCCGCGGATGATATCGCGTTAAAGCGTCGGATTTTTAAAGATCGATGATCGTGCCGCGGCCATCGTTCCACACGCGCATATTCTGCTCGCGACGCGGATCGGTCTTGACACGAATGGGAGCCGGTTTGAGGCGGGCGGAAAACATCTTGGCGATGCTGAGGACCGCAAGCGTTCCAACGAATGCAATCGTCAGAGATGCGGTGAAGAGTGCGGCCAGAGCCAGAACTGCGATACTGGAGGCGGCGATGAAGAATGTACGAATGCCCTGCATGTTCCAAACCTTTCTGTCCAGACGAATGTGGGCCTTCTTCATGCGGCTTGCAAGAGGTTTCACATCGCCTATCAGCTTGCGAATGTCACAAAAGATTGACACAAGTGCGGCATGGCCAATTTTTATTTCGATAATACTGTCCGCCCACGCCGCTCGCTCTTGTCTGTTCCGGCAATAAACCTGCGGGCACTCGCAAAACTACACTCACTGGATTGTGATGGCGCGATTTTCGATTTGGAAGATTCAGTCGCCCCGGACATGAAGGACGAGGCACGCGCCAATCTGGTTTCCCTCTTTCAGGATACTCCAGTCACGGAGCGCGAATGCATCATCCGCATCAATCCCCTGTCCACGCCAGCGGGTCGTAAAGATATCGAAGCGGCGCTTGCCTGCAAACCGGATGCCGTTTTGCTGCCCAAGGTGGAGCAGCCTTCGGACATTCACGATGTCGCCGATCTTCTCGCCGAGGCTGACGCGCCGGAAACGATGAAAATCTGGGCGATGATCGAAACCCCGCGCGGCATACTGAATGTCGCGGCGATTGCAGAAGCGGCGCATACCCAAGGCGGACGGCTAGGCGGCTTCGTCGTCGGTCTCAACGATCTGCGCAAGGAAACGCGTGTCCCTGCGAAACCCGGCCGAACCTATCTCATTCCCTGGCTGATGCAGGTCGTGCTGGCTGCGCGCGCCTACGGTCTGGACGTCATCGACAGCGTTTCGAACGATTTCCGCGATCTTCACGCCTTCGCCGAGGAATGCACACAAGGCCGGGATATGGGCTTTGACGGAAAGATGCTGATCCATCCGGCCCAGATCGAAGCTGCAAATGCCGCCTTTGCACCAGATGAGGCAGCGCTCGCGGAAGCACGCGAAATAATCGCCGCTTTCGCAAAACCGGAATCTGTGGGATTGAACGTCATCAACTCCAATGGGCGGATGATCGAGCGGCTGCATGTCGCGCAAGCCGAACGGCTGGTCGCAATGGCCGATATCATCGCCGCAAGAAAGGCTTAAGAGAGCATGAAAGTCTATCGTTTCATCACCGGCCCCGACGACGCCAAGTTTTGTCATCGCGTCACAGAGGCGCTGAACAAGGGTTGGGAACTCGCCGGCTCCCCAAGCTACGCTTTCAACGCCGCAGCCGGTATCATGCACTGCGGCCAGGCTGTGACGAAGACGGTGGAAGGCAAGGAATACGATCCTGAGATGAAGTTGGGTGAGCAGTAAATCCACTCCCGCCGTCATCCTCGGGCTTGACCCGAGGATCCAGACACGTCGCGACAAATGCAACGTCAGCAGATGCTCGGGACAGGCCCGAGCATGACGGAAATGGGTATATTACCGCTCCGCAGCAGCCTCGTCCGCACTTTCCTCGATCCGCTCCATATCATCGTCCGATAGGCCGAAGTGATGGCCGATCTCGTGGATCAGGACGTGGGTGATGATATCGCCGAGCGTCTCTTCGTTCTCCGCCCAGTAATCCAGGATCGGGCGGCGATAGAGGGTGATGCGGTTCACCATCTCGCCGGTTTCCATGGTGAAACGTTCCGAAATGCCGCGGCCTTCGAAAAGGCCCAGCAGGTCGAATGGTGTTTCAAGCGCCATGTCTTCGAAGACGTCATCGGTCGGAAAATCGGCGATCTCGATGATGAGGTCTTTGGTCAGGGCGCGAAATTCTTCCGGCAGGTGGCCATATGCCTCAATGGCAAGCGATTCGAACGCTGAAATTGTCGGCGCGTGGCGATCCCGCCAATCGTCGGTCTTGTCTATGCGGGCCATTTCTGCTCCTTGTTGTGGGGCTCATATAAACCCTTCGCGCAAAAAATTCGAGACCTCTTTGCCACAACGGCAGAAATCACCTGCGATTCCTTGTTTTACGGTTACTTTTAGAGCCCTTCTGCGCTTGACAGAAAACCTCTCCTCGCGTATCCCGCACCCAAATTGATGGCGTATTGCGCCTTCTATTTACTCCGCTTGTTATAAAGCGGCCCACCGGCAGAGTTTTCACGAGCCATAGGCCTCAAGAAATTTCCGCCATTCCGACTGATAAAAAGACGGCCAGACCGCATCTGCGGGCAGAGCCGGAACGAACATGAAAGGATAAAAAATGTTCGCAGTCATCAAGACCGGCGGTAAGCAGTACCGCGTAGCGGCCAACGACGTGCTGACCATCGAAAAGCTGGAAGCAGACGCTGGCGCAACTGTAGAATTCACCGAAGTTCTCGTGATCGGCGTTGGCGCTGACGCAAAGTTCGGCGCTCCTTTCGTTGCTGGCGCAACGGTCAAGGCTGAAGTTGTCGAGCACAATCGCGGCAAGAAGGTCATCGCCTTCAAGAAGCGTCGTCGTCAGAACTCCAAGCGCACGCGCGGTCATCGTCAGCATCACACTGTCGTCCGTATCACGGACATCGTTGCTGCTTAATCGGCGCGACACGGGAAACTAGGTTTAAAGGAGCAATCCAATGGCACACAAAAAAGCTGGCGGTTCTTCGCGTAACGGTCGCGATTCCAACTCCAAGCGCCTTGGCGTGAAGAAGTTCGGCGGCGAAGCCGTCATTCCAGGCAACATTATCGTTCGTCAGCGCGGCACGCAGTGGCATCCCGACGCCAATGTCGGCATGGGCAAAGACCATACGCTTTTTGCACTGACGGCAGGCAACGTGAATTTCCGTACGAAGGGCAACGGTCGCGTATTCGTATCCGTAGCACCGAAAGCGGAAGCCGCAGAATAAAGCCGGTAAGCGTCATATGCAGCCGGTGTCCCAATGACCCGGCTGAGACGTAACAGGTTCAGTCATAAAAAAGGGGAGTTGGGGCACCACCCAACTCCCCTTTTTCTTTAACTCCACGGAGGACTGAACCATGCAAGCTGAATTGTTGAGGGTTGACCAATCACGGTCACCCGAAGAACGGATAAGACCTGAACGGTCAAGGAGCGATTGCCCCGTCTTATTGTCGCAAAGGCTGGTTTTGCGCAAACCCCACGACGAAGACATCGACGCCCTTGCCCATCTTGCCAACAACGCCAATGTAGCGACCATGGTGTCGCGCATGCCGCACCCTTACACGGCGAAAGACGCCGCGGATTTCGTGCGACGTGCAAAAGCAGGCGAGATTGGCAAGTGCGTCTATGCGATTACGCGCATGGACAATGGCGAGTTTATGGGCTGCTGCGGGCTAGAGCCGCAGGAAGACGAAAAGACCCTCGAAATGGGCTATTGGCTTGGCGAACCTTATTGGAACAGAGGTTACACCACCGAAGCCGCGCATGCCCTGATCGACATGGCTTTCCGCACCCGCGAGATCGACCACATCGATGCGCGCTGCCGGGTTACCAACATCGCCTCGCGGCGCGTCATACAAAAGTGCGGTTTCCAGCTTCAGGGTTCCGGCATGGTCGGATCGCTGGCGCTTGGCGGCATGGTTCCGGTCGAATGGTACAGGCTGGATCGCAAGACATGGGTATCATTGAGAAGCTGGGGGGATATGCGATGAGTACGGCGCAGTTGATACGCTCGCGCAGCGTCGAAACCAACCCTCCGCCCGGCCCCTGCCCGACGATTGAAACCAGCCGTCTGGTGCTGCGGCCCCAGCGTTTGGCGGATGCGGGCAGCATCGCGGAATCGCTCAGCGATTTCCAGGTGACCCGCATGCTGGCGCGCGTTCCTGCACCCTATTACAGGCAGGATGCGCTGGAATGGCTGATCCTGCGCACCTCGGGCACATTGCCTGACTGGGATTTCGCCATCACCACCGGCGATGACACCCTGATCGGCGTCGTCTCGGTCGAGCGCCGCCATGGCGAATGGCATCTCGGTTACTGGCTGAACCGCTTCTACTGGGGCAAGGGCTATATGACCGAGGCTGTCGCTGCGGTGGTCGAGCGCTTCTTCCGGCGCATGCCGGGGGAAACCCTGCATTCCGGCGTCTTTGCGGACAATCCGGCATCGCTTCGGGTTCAGCAGAAGCTCGGCTTCCACATCACCGGATGCCGCGAGACCTACGCGGTGGCCCGCTCGAGCATGGTCGCCCATATCGACACGGAGCTGAAGGCGGAAGACTTCGCTGTGCCGCGACCGTAACAACATAGAACGAGGCCGGTTTCGTCGCGAACCGGCCTTGTCGCAAGCGCACTTGCCCACGATAATCTTTGACGCGCGGGGCAAGCGCCTATATTCGAAGCGGCAGAACCTTTTTTGATGCAGCATGGCTTTGCCACAACTGCGAATGAGCTGACAGAACGGCAATCCGATGAAATTTCTCGATGAAGCAAAAGTCTATATCAAGTCCGGCGATGGCGGCGCAGGTGCCGTATCGTTCAGGCGCGAAAAATTCATCGAGTTCGGTGGCCCGGATGGCGGCGATGGCGGACGCGGCGGCGATGTGTGGGTGGAGGTCGTCAACGGCCTCAACACGCTGATCGACTTCCGCTTCCAGCAACACTTCAAGGCCTCCATCGGCCAGCACGGCATGGGCAAGACCCGCACCGGCGCAAAGGGCTCGGATGTGGTGCTGCGCGTGCCCGTGGGCACGCAGATTTTCGAAGAAGACAATGAGACGCTGATCATCGATCTGACGAAGGAAGGCCAGCGCTTCCGTATCGCCGCAGGCGGCAATGGCGGCTTCGGCAATGCCTATTTCAAATCCTCCACCAATCAGGCACCCACGCATGCAAATCCGGGCCTTGCCGGTGAAGAGAAGACGATCTGGCTTCGTCTGAAGCTGATTGCGGATGCCGGTCTCGTCGGTCTGCCGAATGCGGGCAAGTCCACCTTCCTTGCGACGGTGACGCGCGCGCGCCCGAAAATCGCAAACTATCCATTCACCACGCTGCACCCCAACCTTGGCGTCGCCACCATCGATGGCCGCGAATTCGTTCTGGCGGATATTCCGGGTCTCATCGAAGGCGCGCATGAAGGTGTCGGCATTGGTGACCGTTTTCTTGGACATGTGGAGCGCACCCGTGTACTGCTGCACCTCGTTTCCGCTCAGGAAGAAAAGGTCGGTCAGGCCTATAAGACGGTGAAGGCGGAGCTCGATGCCTATGGCGGCGGTCTTACCGACAAGAAGGAAATCGTAGCACTGTCGCAGATCGATGTGCTGGACGAGAAGGAATTGAAGAAGAAGGCCAAGGAGCTTGAGAAAGCCTGCGGACGTCCGCCTCTCCTCCTTTCGGCTGCTGCACACATCGGCATGACCGAGGCGTTGCGCGCACTGCGCGACGTGATTGTCGATGCCAGCGGAGGCGGTGAAACCGCCCTTCCCGACCGTTCCATGCCTGTCGATGAGGAGCTTGAAGACGGAGATGACCGTCTATGAGCGAAACCTCCGCATCGGCGCGAAAACCGCTGGGCAGCCACCATCGCATCGTCATCAAGATCGGCTCCGCGCTTCTGGTGGATCGTAAGACCGGGCTGAAAAAAGATTGGCTCGATGCGATCTGCGATGACATCGCGGAACTGAAAAAGAATGGCGCGGATGTGCAGGTGGTCTCCTCAGGCGCCATCGCGCTTGGCCGCACGGTCCTCAATCTGCCATCGGGCGCCTTGAAGCTGGAAGAAAGCCAGGCTGCAGCAGCCGTTGGCCAGATCACACTGGCGCGCGCATGGTCGGAAAGCCTGTCCAAGCACGATATCGTTGCTGGCCAGATCCTGCTGACACTCTCCGACACGGAAGAGCGCCGCCGCTATCTCAACGCGCGCGCGACGATCAATCAGTTGCTGAAGATCGGCGCGACCCCGATCATCAATGAAAACGACACCGTTGCCACCACAGAAATTCGCTATGGCGACAATGATCGTCTGGCCGCGCGCGTGGCGACGATGACAGGTGCCGATCTGCTGATCCTGTTGTCGGATATCGACGGTCTTTACACCGCTCCTCCGCATCTCGACCCGGAAGCGAAGTTTCTCGAAACCATCGCCGAAATCACGCCTGAGATCGAGGCCATGGCGGGCGGTGCGGCATCGGAACTGTCGCGCGGCGGCATGCGCACCAAGATCGATGCGGGCAAGATTGCGACGGCTGCGGGCTGCGGTATGATCATCGCGTCCGGCAAGACGCTGAACCCGTTGAAAGCCATCGAAAACGGTGCGCGTTCTTCGTGGTTTGCGCCATCCGGAACGCCTGTCACCGCGCGCAAAACATGGATTGCCGGGCAGCTTCAGCCTGCGGGCGAATTGCATGTGGATGCGGGCGCCGAAAAGGCGCTTTATCAGGGCAAGAGCTTGCTGCCAGCCGGAGTTCGGCTGGTGAAGGGCAATTTCGGTCGCGGCGATGCGGTTGCAATTATCGGCTCGGAAGGTCGTGAGATAGCCCGTGGTCTGGCTGGTTACGATGCCGACGAGGCGCGCCAGATCAATGGCCACAAGTCCAACGAGATCGAGGCGATCCTCGGTTATGTCGGTCGCTCTGCGATGATCCATCGCGATGATCTGGTGATGACGGGAACATCCGTCAAAGTGAAAAACGTGAAGAAGGACGAAGTCGATGCCTGAACAGGCCGTGAAGCAGAGCCAGAATATTGATGCACTGATGATGAACATCGGCGCTCAGGCGAAAGCTGCTTCGCGACCGTTGTCCATCGCTTCCACCGACCAGAAGAACCGCGCGCTGCTGGCAATGGCATCCGCCATCGATGCCTCGGTCGATAGAATTCTGGAGGCAAACGCCAGGGATGTCGACGCTGCCGAAACTTCCGGTGTTGCCGCATCCTTCATCGACCGGCTCAAGCTAGACCGCTCCCGCATTGCCGGAATTTCCGAAGGTATTCGCGCCATCGCTGGCCTTGCCGATCCTGTCGGTGAAGTCATCTCCGCCTGGGAACGCCCCAACGGCCTGAAGATCGAGCGCGTCCGCACGCCGCTCGGCGTGATCGGCGTGATCTATGAGAGCCGCCCAAATGTGACTGCCGATGCTGGCGCTCTTTGCCTGAAGGCCGGTAACGCCGTCATCCTGCGTGGCGGCTCGGATTCGCAATATTCATCGCGCGCTATCCATGCCTGCCTTGTCGAAGGCCTGAGGATCGTAGGGCTTCCAGAGCATGCTATCCAACTGGTGCCGGTCACAGACCGTGCCGCCGTTGGCGCTCTGCTCGGCGGTCTTGGCGGCACTGTGGATGTCATCGTTCCCCGTGGCGGCAAGAGCCTTGTCGCACGTGTGCAGTCCGAGGCCCGCGTGCCGGTTTTCGCGCATCTGGAAGGCATCTGCCACGTCTATGTCGACAAATCCGCTGATCTGGACATGGCCAGAAAAATCGTGCTGAACGCCAAGATGCGCCGCACCGGCATTTGCGGTTCCGCCGAGACGCTGCTGGTGGATGGAGCTGTCGCTTCGACGCATCTCGAGCCGCTGGTGAAGATTTTGCTGGAAGCAGGCTGCGAGGTGCGCGGCTCCGAACAGGTCCAGCAAGCCGTTACAGGCGTCAAAGCCGCAACAGAAGAAGACTGGCGCACCGAATATCTCGATGCAATCATTTCCGTCACGCTGGTGGATGGTATCTCCGGTGCAATCGAACACATCGGCACCTACTCCTCCAACCACACGGAAGCGGTTGTTGCCGAGGACCAGCAAGTCGTTGCCCGTTTCTTCAACGAGATCGATTCCGCCATCCTTCTGCACAATGCTTCTACGCAGTTTGCCGACGGTGGAGAGTTCGGCATGGGTGCGGAAATCGGCATCGCGACCGGCAAGATGCATGCGCGCGGACCTGTCGGCGTCGAACAGCTGACATCCTTCAAATACCGCGTGCACGGCACCGGCCAGACGCGGACCTGATATTTGGCCGCTGACAGAGCCCTAGACCAGCGCTACCTCACCATGCCGCACACCGAGCGCGGCATGGTCATCGGCCTTTTCGGCGGCTCGTTCAACCCGCCTCATGCGGGCCATGCGCTGGTAGCGGAAATCGCGCTCAGGCGTCTCGGTCTCGATCAACTCTGGTGGATGGTCACACCCGGCAACCCGTTGAAGAGCAAGGCGGAGCTCGCTCCTCTGGCGGAGCGGATTGCGGCCTGCGAACATCTCGTCACCGACCCGCGCATCAAGATCACCGCTTTCGAGCAAAAGCTCGGCATCAGCTACACCGCCAACACGCTGGCGAAGGTGAAGGCGCTGAACCCGCATGTGCGTTTCATCTGGGTCATGGGTGCGGATAATTTGAGAACTTTCCACCATTGGCAGAAGTGGCGCACGATTGCGCAGACCTTCCCGATTGCGGTGATCGACCGACCGGGCGCGACGCTCGCCTATCTCTCCTCCACCATGGCGCAGGCCTTCAGCCACGCGCGCGTGGATGAGGACGACGCCGGTGTGCTCTGGAAGAAGGATGCGCCTGCCTGGGTGTTCATTCACGGGCCGCGTTCGACACTGAGTTCCACCGCACTTCGCAATGGCCGCAAGTAGTTCATGCCCGACATCCAAGAAACGAACCCTTGTATGATGCGTATCGTGATCTGCCCACATCTTGAAAATTTAAAACATTGATGCCACCTTTATTGTGTGTCGTGAGACGAATCGACACGCAGTATCTGTTTTGTCATTTCGGAAAGGAAAACCTCTGACAACAGTACACACCAAGGGAAGAGCTTTCAGCGCTATCCCGAAGGGCCAGGAGAGTGGCGTCGATGCCGCCCGTCGTGCCCTAGACACCGTCCTCGCGAGTGTCGAGGACTCCAAGGCAGAAGATATCGTATCCCTGAACATTGCCGGAAAATCGGCGCTGGCGGACTACATGGTAGTCGTGTCCGGGCGGTCGAGCAGGCATGTCATGGCAATCTGCGAGCATCTCATCACTGATCTGAAGGATGAGGGTTTTGGCGGTCCCCGCGTTGAAGGTCTTGAGGCCGGAGACTGGGTGCTGATCGACGCAGGCGATGTCATCATCCACGTGTTCCGTCCAGAAGTGCGGGAGTTCTACAACATCGAAAAGATGTGGGCCGCTCCTGACATCGAGGAAGAAACGCTGCATTGATGCGGGTTCAGGCCGGATGAAAAGTCCGGCCACATAGAAATCCGTGCCCGGCTCTGTTATGAGCGCAACCGGATGAGGTTGCGGACAGGCGGATTTGTGAATGCGGATTTCGATTTTTGCGGTGGGACGGCTGAAATCCGGCCCCGAGAAGGACCTTGCGTCTCGCTATCTTGATCGTTTTGCAAAGGCCGGTCCGGCAATCGGGCTGGAGTTCGCCAAGATGATCGAGGTGCAGGAAAGTCGTGCCTCCAACGCCGATACCCGCAAGCGCGAAGAAGCAGCGATACTGGAAAAGCATCTGGCCGACGGCGCTGCTTTGATCCTCCTTGATGAGCGCGGCAAAGCGCTCGATAGCCCCGCTTTCGCTGACCTCTTCGGTACCATGCGTGACAATGGCAAGCGCGACGTCGTCATTACAATCGGCGGTGCGGATGGCCTCGACCCCGCTCTTTACGAGAAAGCAATTGCGACCCTGTGCCTCGGCAAGCTCACATGGCCGCATCAAATCGTGCGCATCCTGATCGCCGAACAGCTATACCGAGCAGTCACCATTCTTTCAGGCCATCCCTATCACCGCGTATAATTAATCGACTGCCCCGCTTTTGTCGCAAACACGGTCTTGTGTCGCTTCAAAGTGAGTCTCATTGGCGCGAAGCGGCGAAGCAGCGTATGGTCGCCAATCTTTTCAGGTTTGAAGAAACATCATCATGAAACAAGCGTGCGGCAAATTCAGGCATGCGCTCCTTGCGAGCGTGGCTATTGTCGTTGGCTTGCAAAGCTATTCTTCACAGTCGGTACAGGCGCAAGAAGATGCGCCGCCGCCTCCTGTCACGGAACAACAGGCCGCTCAACCTGACGGTTTGCAGGAACTGGAAAAACGCCGCGACCAGAACCGGGAAGACCTTCAGGAACTGGTCGACAGCATCGGTCTTTCCGAGGACAAATCCCGCCAGCTGGAAGAGAGCATCGCCGCGCTCAATCAGGATACCGCGCGGATCAAGGAAGAGCTCATCGCCTCGGCACAGAGGCGCAAGGACCTCGAAGCCAAGATCAGCGATGGCGAAGACCGGCTGGCGAAACTCTCCGTGCGCGAAGATGGCGTCAAGGCATCGTTGCGCGAACGTCGCGGCGTGCTGGCGGAAGTGCTGGCCGCCCTCCAGCGCATGGGCCGAAACCCGCCGCCTGCCCTCCTCGTGTCGCCGGAAGATGCGCTTGCTTCGGTCAGAAGCGCAATTCTTCTTGGCGCCGTGGTGCCGGGCATACGCGCCGAGACGGACAAGCTGGTTGCCGCTCTCAAAGAGTTGACCGACCTGCGGCAGGCGATTGCCAGCGAGCGCGAACAGCTGACCGGCATGATGACGGCAAGCCTCGAAGAGGAAAAGCGCCTCGATCTGCTGCGCGCCGAAAACGACAAGAAGAGCAGCCAGACGACAGCCGATCTGGAGGCAGAACGTCAACGATCTGAAGAACTTGCCAGTAAGGCGACGAGCCTCGAAGGCCTCGTTTCGTCGCTCGAAAACGAGATTTCCTCGGTGCGTGAAGCGAAAGAAAAGGCGCGTCTCGAAGAGCAGCGGATTGCCCGTCTTCCGGATGCAGAACGGGACAAGTTGCAGGCCCAGACCGATGCCGGAATGCCCGATAAAAACCGCATTGCGCCCGCATATCCGTTTTCGAGTCTGAAGGGTAAGCTGGCGATGCCGGTTTCGGGCGAGGTGCTGCGACGCTTCGGCGATGCCGATGGAACAGGGCATTACTCAAAGGGAACTGTTGTTGCGACCGGCCCGGAAGCGCTGGTGACGGCGCCTGCGGACGGCTTTGTCGTGTTTGCGGGAGAGTTTCGCAGCTATGGCCGCATGATTATCTTAAATGCCGGAGACGGTTATCATCTTGTGCTGACGGGCATGGACAATGTGAGGACGCGACAGGGCATGTTCGTTTTCTCCGGTGAACCCATCGCTTCCATGGGCGCAAAAAGAGTGGCGAGTGCAGCGGCTTTGGCGCTGGAAACTGACAAGCCAACGCTCTACATTGAATTCAGGAAAGACGGAGTACCAGTTGATTCTCAACCGTGGTGGACCGCAAAAAATACCGGAAGGGCGCGCAATGATTCGTAAGGCTTCACTTCTTCTCATCGGTGGACTTATGGGTGCCACAGCGATGAGCGTTATCTATTCTGCAAGCATGCCGGCCCAGGCCGCCGGTCCTTCCACCTACAAGGAGCTTGCAATTTTCGGTGACGTCTTCGAACGCGTGCGCGCCCAATATGTTACGCCGCCGGATGACAAGAAGCTGGTCGAAAACGCCATCAACGGCATGCTGAGCTCGCTCGATCCGCATTCGAGCTTCCTTAATGCCGACGATGCCAACGACATGCGCACCCAGACCAAGGGTGAGTTCGGCGGTCTTGGTATCGAAGTCACCATGGAAAACGAGCTGATCAAAGTCATCTCGCCAATGGACGATACGCCAGCCGCCAAGGCCGGTATTCTTGCCGGCGACTTCATCTCCGAAATCGACGGTCAACCCGTCCGCGGCCTGAAGCTGGAAGAAGCCGTCGAAAAAATGCGCGGCGCCGTCAAGACGCCGATCAAGTTGACCGTTATCCGTCAGGGTGCCGACAAGCCGCTCGACATAACCGTCATGCGTGACATCATTGCCGTTCGCGCCGTCAAGTCGCGTGTCGAAGGTGGCGATGTCGGTTATCTGCGCGTTATCTCCTTCACCGAGAAGACCTACGACGATCTCGAAAAGGCGATCAAGAAGATCAAGGAAGACGTTCCGGCCGACAAGCTGAAGGGCTACGTGCTTGACCTACGCCTCAACCCGGGCGGTCTGCTCGATCAGGCGATCAACGTTTCGGACGCCTTCCTCGAGCGTGGCGAAGTGGTTTCCACCCGTGGCCGCAATCCGGATGAGACGCGCCGCTTCAATGCAACGGCGGGCGATCTGACCGACGGCAAGCCGGTCATCGTTCTCGTCAATGGCGGCTCGGCGTCTGCATCGGAAATCGTTGCCGGTGCCCTTCAGGATCTGCGTCGTGCGACTGTGGTCGGCACGCGTTCCTTCGGCAAGGGCTCGGTTCAAACGATCATCCCGCTTGGCGAAACCGGTGCGCTGCGTCTGACGACGGCGCTTTATTACACACCATCGGGCAAGTCCATTCAGGGCACGGGCATCACGCCTGACATCAAGGTCGAGCAGCCGCTTCCGCCGGAGCTTCAGGGCCGTGTCCGTGCCGAGGGCGAATCCAGCCTCCGTGGACATATTCAGGGCCAGAGCGAGACGGACGAAGGTTCGGGCTCCGCAGCTTACGTCCCGCCGGAAGCCAAGGACGATATCCAGCTGAACTACGCGCTGGACCTGATGCATGGCACGAAGACGGATCCGTCTTTCCCGCCAAATCCTGAAAAGGCAGTCGTCAACAAGCAGTAAGAACGAGGGCACCGGTCAAGCCGGTGCTTTCTTTCATCTGGTTGGGCGTCAGTTACGGATAGAGCATTGTCATCAGACCTGCGTAAGCCGCTTATGGGTCGGAAGCGTAAACAGAGCGCCGGATTGCTCCGGCGCTTTTCTGTAATGTCGTCCGTCGCCGTTCTGGCTGCTGGCGGAATTATCGGCCTCTCGGTCTACACCGCACTTTCCCCCGGCAATCTGGAAAGCAACTCTACCGCTCCCAATGCGGTGCCGGAGGCGCCCGCGCAGACGGCAGCGAATGCAAGCCCCGCCAACACAAGCGATGTGGATGGTCTTGCGCTTCAAAATGGCCGGTCCGGTGCCAGTGTCCAGCGCAACGCCATGCCGGACGGCAATGTCGTTTCCGTCTTTTCACCGAAAGATCGCACAGCTGATGGCCCGGTCCTGATGACAGGTCAGACGTTCGGTCAGGATCCGCGCGTTGCGATGCGTCCGAATGAGGAGTTGCTGGAAGACAGTCCGTTTGGAAAGCTTCCGATCTCCAGCCCGGATGGCTTGAGGCCAATGGATCAATATGCCCGCCCATGGTCGGGCGCACGCGGCACCCGTATCGCTATCGTCGTTGGCGGGCTGGGGCTGAGCCAGACGGGCACACAGAAAGCCATCCGAGACCTTCCGCCAGAGGTAACGCTTGGTTTTGCCGCCTCCGGCAACAGCCTGCAACGCTGGATGCAGGAAGGCCGCCGTGAGGGGCACGAAATTCTCCTCCAAATTCCTCTGGAGCCCTTCGGTTATCCCGGCACCAATCCCGGACCTGATACGCTGCTGGTTTCCGACGCGCCTAAACTCAACATCGAGCGGCTCCACCGCTCCATGGCGAAGATCACCAATTACACCGGCATCATGAACTATCTCGGCGCGCGCTTCATGGCGGATGACAAGGCGCTGGAACCTGTTCTTCGTGACGTTGGAGAGCGCGGCCTGCTGTTTCTGGATGACGGCTCTTCCGCACAATCCAGAACCGCCACGATAGCGAAGGCGGTTTCCACGCCGACAGGCTTTGCCGACCTGCAACTGGACGATCAGGTGAACGAGGCTGCGATATTGCGCAAGCTGGACGATCTGGAGCGTGTTGCCCGCCGCAACGGCTCAGCAATCGGCGTCGCATCGGCATTCGATGAGAGTGTTGCGGCCATTGCCAAATGGAGCGTGGAAGCCGCGGCACGCGGCATCGAAATCGTTGGCGTTTCGGCTCTTGTATCGCAGCAGGGCCGACAGTAAACCTGTCTCAACTTCACCCAACACATCAGGTTTGACGATGACGATCAAAGCAGAAGATCTGCCATACCGCCCCTGCGCCGGGATAATGGTTCTGAATTCGAAGGGACTGGTCTGGGCGGGACGCCGGATTTCACAGGGCAACTCCGAATTCGACGGTTCACCGCAACTCTGGCAAATGCCGCAGGGCGGCATCGATGAGGGCGAGAAGCCGCTGACGGCGGCTATCCGCGAACTCTATGAAGAAACGGGTATGAAGACCGTCACGCTTCTGGCGGAGGCGCGTGACTGGATCCATTACGACCTACCGCCACAACTGATCGGCATCGGTCTGAGAGGCAAATATCGCGGCCAGGCACAGCGCTGGTTCGCCTTCCGCTTCGATGGAGACGAAAGCGAAATCCAGATCGACCCACCGCCCGGCAATCATGAGGCCGAGTTCGATGCCTGGGACTGGAAGCCGATGGAAAGCCTGCCGGAGCTTATCGTGCCCTTCAAGCGGGCGGTCTATGAGCAGGTCGTCGCGGAGTTTCGCCATCTGGCAGCAAACTGAGAGCAATAAAAAAGGCGGCAGAGATGCCGCCTTTTTCTTTTAAATCAATCGATTACTCGGATTCGGCAGAATCTGCCGAGTCAGCGTTGAGCTGGCCGTACTTGGCTTCACCGATCTTGTTGAGAAGATCGAGCTGTGTCTCGAGGAAGTCGATATGACCTTCTTCGTCGATCAACAGCTGCTCGAACAGCTTCATGGAAACGTAGTCACCGGCATCGTGACAGATGTCGCGAGACTTCTTGTAAGCCGTGCGGGCGTCATACTCGCCAGCGAGGTCGGCTTCCAGAACTTCCTTGACGTTCTGGCCGATGCGCAGAGGTGCAACGGTCTGAAGGTTCGGATGGCCTTCGAGGAAGATGATGCGGTCGATGATCTTATCGGCGTGCTGCATCTCTTCGATCGACTCGGCGCGCTCTTTCTTGGCGAGCTTCGTATAGCCCCAGTCGTTCAAAAGCCGGTAATGAAGCCAGTACTGGTTGACTGCACCGAGTTCGAGGAACAATGCCTCGTTAAGCTGCTCGATGACTCTTTTGTCGCCTTTCAATGTCCGCTCTCCTGTTGTCTTCATGCAATTGTTTCAGGCGGGACATAAAATCAAAAACTTCTGCTTCCGTCGAGTGCCGACGAGCATGATATTCTTCCGTGGTCTTGATAATCAGGTCAACGACAGTGGGAAAGCAGCCGCAGCAGCGACCGCGCTTCTGCATTGCGTGATAAACCTTCGCAGGCACGATAAGCTGCCAACAGTCCTCGTCAAGCATCTCATTGATGACGTCGCGGATGTCATTATCGGTGATGTAATTGCAGCTGCAAACGAGCATGGTTCATTGCCTGTGTGACGCAACACGTTGTTTTCGCTGTTAAACCAAAATAAGACATTCGATGTCAAGAAAAACATCTAATATTCAGAAGCCGCACATATTAGAGCGCTTCTAAACTATACGAAAATTATCGTATTTTCAGAAATTTAGGCGTTCAAAAGTGAGCATTTTTGCCGATCAACTTTTTGTAGATCGGCTTTTAAAAAAGCCGTGCAAGACGTGTGATCGGCGCTCACTCAAGCGAAATACTGCCCGCCGTTCGCGGTTAGCGTGGAACCGGTAATGAAACCCGCATCATCCGAGGCGAGAAAAAGAGCGCAGCGCGCAATCTCTTCCGGTTCGCCAAGTCTTCCCACGGGAATTTGCGGCAGGATGCGCTCGTTCAAAACGGCTTCGGGAACGGCCCGAACCATCTCCGTGCCGATATAGCCGGGGCAGATGGCGTTGACAGTGATATTGCGCGATGCGCCTTCCTGCGCCAGAGCCTTCGTAAGCCCAATATCACCCGCTTTGGCGGCGGAATAATTGACCTGACCCGCCTGCCCCTTCTGTCCATTGATCGACGAGATGGTGATGATGCGTCCAAAGCCGCGCTCACGCATTCCCGGCCACACGGGATGCGTCATGTTGAAGACACCGGTGAGATTGGTGTCGACCACATCGCGCCACTGCTGCGGCGTCATTTTGTGAAACATGGCATCGCGGGTAATACCGGCATTATTGACCAGAATTTCCACGGGCCCAAGTGTTCGCTCGACTTCCGCCACGCCAGCCACACAGGCATCGTAATCACGAACGTCCCACTGGAATGCGGGAATGCCAGTCGTCTGCCGAAACGCCTCCGCACGATCTTCAGTAAAGGCATAGTTCACGGCCACCTTGTAGCCTGCCTTATGGAAAGCCTTGGCAATCGCCGCGCCGATACCGCTCGTTCCACCTGTTACCAACGCCACCCGGCTCATTTTGAAGGCTCTCCATTTCGCTGAATTAGCCTCTAGATGGGCCAAAGTGGCATTTCAATGATGAGGTGTGTCAGAGGCCTTCGATACACATGGCAATACCCATGCCGCCACCGATGCAGAGCGTGGCAAGCCCCTTGGCAGCGTTCCGACGCTTCATTTCGAACAGAAGCGTATTCAGCACGCGCGCACCGGATGCGCCAATGGGATGGCCGATGGCGATTGCGCCACCATTGACGTTGACGATCTCGGGATCAAGCGCAAGATCGCGCACCACCGCGCAGGATTGCGCCGCAAAAGCCTCATTGGCTTCCACCAGATTGAGATCGCCGACGGACCAGCCTGCTTTCGCAAGCGCTTTTCGGGAGGCGGGGATCGGCCCGGTGCCCATGATTTGCGGATCGACGCCAGCCGTTGCCCAAGATGCGATGCGTGCCAAAGGCTGGATATTGCGCTTGATCGCCTCTTCTTCCGTCATCAGAAGCACGGCAGCAGCGCCGTCATTGAGCCCGGATGCGTTGCCCGCAGTCACGCTGCCATCCTTGTCGAAAGCAGGGCGAAGCTTTGCCATGGTTTCGAGTGAGGCGCCTGCACGAATATACTCGTCAGCCGACACGGTGATGTCGCCCTTGCGTCCCTTGATGACAAAGGGGACGATCTCATCGGCAAAACGGCCAGCCGCCTGCGCCGCTTCCGCGCGGTTTTGCGAGCGCACGGCATATTCATCCTGCTCGTCGCGAGAAAGCTGCCATTGGCGCGCGATGTTTTCAGCCGTGATACCCATGTGATAGCCGTAAAAGGCGTCGGTCAGACCGTCCTTCAGCATGGTATCCACCATTTTGAAGTCACCCATCTTCACCCCACCGCGCAAATGCGCGCAATGCGGTGCCATGGACATGGATTCCTGGCCGCCCGCAATCACGATGGATGCGTCGCCCGTCGCAATCTGCTGCATTCCAAGCGCTACCGCACGCAGACCCGAACCGCAAAGCTGGTTGATGCCCAGCGCAGTCGCTTCCTGCGGGACGCCTGCCTTCATTGCTGCCTGACGCGCCGGGTTCTGTCCTTCGCCAGCAGTCAGCACCTGACCGAGGATCACCTCATCGACCTGCTGCGGCTCGACCCCTGCCCGCTCCAGAACAGCCCGCATTGCGGTAGCTCCAAGTTCGTGGGCTGGCGTATTGGCAAAGCTGCCATTGAATGAGCCGACTGCAGTGCGGGCAGCGCTGGCGATAACGATGGACGGCGAAGGCATGTTTCTCTCCCATATTGCAGCGCGAGACTGTCAAAGCTTCAGCCCCAAGTCAATTTGGCTCTGAATATTTGTCGAACAGGGAAATAAAAGGCGACCGGGGGGAAAATGCTGCGCAAAAATTTGACTGTTGCATCGCACAAACCATTTGTCAGCGCGCTCTATTTGAGCATAATCTTGAAGATGGGAAGAGCAAAAACACCAAGAAAAAAGAAAATACCAGCATCGCGAGGAGGCGAGCATGGCAAAACACAGCGGCGAGACCATCATCAAGAAATACGCCAATCGGCGGCTCTACAATACGGGCACCAGCACCTATGTAACGCTGGAAGATCTGGCCAAGATGGTAAAGCGCGGCGAAGAGTTCAAAGTTCAGGATGCCAAGACGTCCGAAGACATTACCCATGCCGTTCTGACGCAGATCATCGTGGAGCAGGAAGCAAAGACCGGTAATACGCTTCTACCCACCGCTTTTCTGAGGCAGCTCATCTCCTATTACGGCGACCAGATGCAGATGGTGGTGCCGACCTTCCTCGAACATTCGATGAAGACGTTTTCGGAACAGCAGAGCCAGATGCAGGAGCATATGGGCAAGGCTTTCGGGGATGCCTCGCTCGCCAAGAATTTCTCGGCGCCGTTTCAGCTGATGGAAGAGCAGGTGAAGCGGAATACCGAACTGTTCAAGCAGACGATGCAGATGTTCACGCCCTTCGCCATGCCGCAGGCGCAGAAGGAACAGCGCAAGCCGGATGCTTCTGAAATTGACGAATTGAAAGCGCAACTGCGAACGCTTCAGACCAAGCTCGATCAGCTTTAAATCTTTTCCGGCACACGCAGAAGCAAGACAAACCCGGCACCAAGAAACAGCGTAAGCGTCGCCATTCCGATATGGGCGGAGCCAGTGGCGTATGTTGCTGCCGAAAACAGAAGCGTTGCCATGAAGCTGGTCGCACGACCCGATAGGGCATAAATGCCGAAATAGCGTCCCGCCTCCGCAACCGTGATATTGCGCGCAAGATAGGAGCGGGACGAAGCCTGTACGGGGCCAAAGGCCACACCGATCAGCACCCCATAGACCAGATAGGCCTTCTCCGCACCGCTGGCGAAGAGGCCATGCGCTTGCTCGCTGGAAAATTGCAGCAATCCGAACAGTGTCGATGTTTTTTGCGTCGAGACGATACCGAGCGTCGCGATCAGTAGCAGCGCAAGGCTGATGGTGATCGTGGTTCGGGACCCGAGCCTTTGATCAAGGCGGCCCGCAGCAAAGCAGCCGCCAATGGCAACGACGTTGAGGATAATGCCGTAAATTCCGATTTCCATGGTCGCCCAGCCGAACATGCCAGCCGCAAACGCACCACCGAGGATCAAAAGTCCGTTCACACCGTCCTGATAGAGCATTCGCGCGATAAGAAAACGCGTGATGAGCGGGCGATGGCGCAGCTCCTTCAACGTAGCTTTCAGCTCGCTCAATCCCGAGCGCACGGCAGGTCCAAGCGGCAAACCCTTCGTTGCGTCGGGCGTGAAAAGGAACATCGGAATTATGAAGACGAGATACCAGAGCCCGGCAATCGGCCCGGTGATGCGTGCGTCTTCTCCCGTTGCCGGATCGAGGCCGAAGAGCGCAGGAACGCCCAAAATCGTCACGCCGGTTTGCGGATTGGCCGCCAGAAAAAGGACGACAAATATGAGAACGACCATGCCACCGAGATAACCAAGCCCCCATGCAGTATTGGAGATGCGCCCGACATTCTCCGGGTTCGTCAGCCGCGGCATCATGGAATCGTTGAAAACGATGGAGAACTCCGCCGCAATCGACGCCAGTATCATGAAGATGGCCGTCCAGAGGACGGGCGAGCCGGGTGCCGCAAACCACAGCATGGCAAGACTTGCGATCTTGATTGTGGCGAAGAAGCCGATCCACGGCTTTCGCGCACCGGATTGATCGGCAATCGAACCAAGGATGGGCGAGAAAATCGCAATCACCAGCGACGAAATCGTCGCGATATTGCTCCATGTCGTCTGGGCAGCAACCGGATCATCCGTCAGACGCGCGACGAAATACGGACCGAAGATGAATGTGGTGACCACCGTAAAAAAAGGCTGGGCCGCCCAGTCGAACAGCATCCAGCCCCAGATGCCTTTGGCGGTTACCTGCGGTTCTGTCGTGCGGGAAGAAGAGTTCATTCGATTGCCTTTCCGCACGCGACGACCCGACCAACAGTAGCCGGGTCGTTTGAATGTTTTACGTCAGACGCTTCTGGTCTGGACTATATCCGAAAGAAGACCGGCGGCAACGGTCAGGCGCGCAAGGTTCGTCTCTCCGCTGTCGCTCAATGCGGCAAGTTCGGAGACGATGCGATTGACCCGAACGCGGTCGGCTGCGTACCACGCCTGCACCGGGTTCTTTTCCCTGGTGTAATCGGTCAGCGCAGAGACCACGATCCTGCGGCGCGACGATGCGATCTGATCCTGGCTGCGCAAGAGGGCGAGGCTCTCATAATGATCCGCCGGGCTGACCCGCTGGCTTGCATCCAGCAGACGCGCAACGCGGAACGTGGTCGACACAGCCGCGTAGCTTTCGGCTGCACGCGCGAGCGTCGTGTTGGCCTGTTCCGCGATCAGCATGATTTCCGGCACATAGATCAGCAATCTCAGCGTCTCCAGTTCCTTGATCAGCGAAGGAGAAACGCCCTCGATTTCGGCAAGGCCGATCTCTTCCTGATATTTTGCGGCAGCAGGAGACAAGGTCTTGATGGCGCTCTTCAGACGTTCGATTTCCTCCCGCATAGCACCGGTAATGGTGCCTGCGGTCTGGAGATAGAGGCGCGTCGCATCCGCGAAGATGCCCATGACCTTTGCGTAAAGATCATTTTGAACGTCTCCCGGAATGCGACCGTCAAGCGCATCGATTTCGCTCCAAAGCCGCTTCAGCCCGAAACCATCCTCCACGATCATCGCGGCTTTCACCACGGCAGGCGCAAGAAGACCGCTGGCATCCACCAGCTTCTGCACGAAGCCTGGGCCACCACGATTGACGACCTGGTTTGCCAGTGACGTCGCAACGATTTCACGATGCAGGCGATGGCCAGCAATATCTCCTGCATAGGCCTTCTGCATCTTGCTCGGGAAGTAGTCCGTCAGAAGATGCTGGAGATAGGGCTCATCCGGCAGGGTGCTGGCAACCAGCGTATCGAACAGCGTAAGCTTGGCATAGGAGAGGAGAACGCCGATCTCAGGCCGCGTCAACGGCTTGCCCGCGGCGTAACGCTCGCTGAATTCCGCATCGTTCGGCAAGGTCTCCACCTTGCGGTTCAACTGGCCGGACGATTCCAGCGCGCCCATGAGGCGGCTCAATTCTTCGCGGTTTCCCGCACCCTTGCGCTCTGTAAGAGAGATTGCAAGCGATTGAAGATAGTTGTTGCGCAGGACGAGCTGCGCCACTTCCGACGTCATGGATGCGAGAAGCTGGTTGCGCTTTGGCAGCGTCAGGCGTCCATCATTCACAGCCGATGCGAGGGCAATCTTGATATTGACCTCGACGTCCGAGGAGTTCACGCCAGCGGAGTTATCGATGGCGTCAGAATTGCATCGCCCACCGGACAGTGCGTAGGCAATACGTCCCTTCTGGGTGATGCCGAGGTTTGCACCTTCGCCGATAACCTTTGCGCGCACCTCTGTCGCATTGATGCGGATCGGGTCGTTGGCTCTATCGCCCACTTCGGCATTGGTTTCGACCGCGGCCTTTACGTAAGTTCCGATACCGCCGAACCAGAGAAGATCGGCAGGCGCCTTGAGGATTGCCGTCATGATCTCGAAAGGTGTCGCAACAGCCTTGTCGATGCCGATTGCGGCTACGGCCTCGGGCGTCAGCGTGACGGATTTTTCCGCACGCGAGATGATCATCGCGCCTTTGGAGAGGGTCGAGCGGTCATAATCCTGCCAGCTGGAACGCGGCAGTTCGAACAGGCGCTTTCTTTCCGCGAAAGAAACATCCGTGTCAGGGGCTGGATCGATGAAGATATCACGGTGATCGAAAGCAGCGATCAGTTCGATCTTCTCCGACAACAACATACCATTGCCGAAGACGTCACCTGACATATCGCCGACGCCGACCACCTTGAATGGGGTTGTCTGGATATCGGTGTCGATTTCCCGGAAATGACGTTTTACCGTTTCCCAGGCACCCCGGGCCGTAATGCCCATCTTCTTGTGGTCGTAACCGGCAGAGCCGCCGGATGCAAAAGCATCGTCCAGCCAGAAGCCGGCCTCGCGGGCAAGACCGTTCGCCGTATCGGAGAAGGTTGCCGTGCCCTTGTCAGCCGCGACGACGAAATAGGGATCGTCGCCATCGAGCCGAACCGTATCCCCCGGTGCTACGATTTCATCGCCAACGATGTTGTCGGTGATGGATAGCAGCGTGCGGATATAGGTCTTGTAGGCGTCCTTGCCTGCGTTGAAAATCTCGTCTCGATTGCCGCCCGCTGGCAGCAGTTTCGGGAAAAAACCACCCTTCGCACCGACCGGCACGATCACCGCGTTCTTCACCTGCTGCGCCTTTACCAGACCCAGCACTTCCGTTCGATAATCCTGGCCGCGATCCGACCAGCGAAGGCCGCCGCGCGCGACCTTGCCGAAGCGCAGATGCACGCCTTCGACTTCCGTGCCGTAAACGAAGATTTCGCGGAAAGGGCGCGGATCCGGCAGACCATCCAGCAGCTTCGGATCGAATTTGAACGCCAGCATCGCCTTCGGCGATCCGTCCTCGTTTCGCTGGAAGTAGTTCGTGCGCAATGTGGAATCCACCGCATTCACATAGCGGCGCAGCGTGCGGTCCTCATCCAGATTGGGAACGCCCGAAAGATCGGCCTCGATAGCCTTGTGCAATTCAGAAAGCTTGCGCAGGCGCGTCTTCTCGGCCAGCTTCGGATCGAAACCTTGCGCGAAAAGATCGAAGATGCGGCGAGCAATGGCCGGATATTTGAACAGCGTTTCGGAAATGTGCTCCTGCGAGTAGACGATGCCTGTCTGTCGCAGGTAGCGGGCGTAGGCGCGCAGGACGGAAACTTCCCGTACCGTCAGCCCGGCGGAAACGATCAGACGGTTGAAATTGTCATTATCGACCGTGCCATCGAAGGCAGCGAGAAACGCCTCTTCGAGACGCGGACCATAGGTCGATAGATCGAGTTTGACGCCCTGCTGAACCCGAAGCTCCATATCATGCAGAACGATGACCCTGGTTTCATCGCCGGACACCACGCCGACATCGAATGTCCGCTCGCTGATGACGCTGAAGCCGAGATTTTCCAGAAGCGGCACGCGGCGCGAAAGCGGCAGATGGCCATCACGGTGGAAAATCTTCAGTGAAAGGATGCCGTCTGCCTGATCGGCGGTTCGGTAGAATTCGATGCGAACCGGCTCACCATTCGCGGTCGCCACGATATCCGGCATATCGCCTATGGCTTCCTCTGGCGTGAAAGCCTCCTGATAGGCCTGATCGACGTCCAGCAGCGGCGCTCCCGCCTGCGACAGTCCCATGAAGTGATCGATCCAGCGCGCGGCGATATCGCTGACGGCATCTTCCAGCCTGTCCTGCGCGATGCGCGGTGTCTTGCCGTTGGCGCGACCGACGATGAAGTGAACGCGAGCAACGGCGCCTTCCGGAAAGGCCGGATAGTAGGCGGAGATATGGCCGTCATATACTCGCGCCAGATAATCGCCGATCTTCTCGCGGACGTAGGAATTATATTCCTCACGCGGCACATAGATGATGACGGAGACGAACCGGTCGAAGCGGTCGATACGCGCCAGCACCCTCACCCGTGGGCGGTCGGCAAGCTCCATGATCTGTTCGATGAAACGCACCAGAAGATCCGTCTCGATCTGGAAAAGATCGTCGCGTGGATAGGCTTCCAGCGTGTTTTGCAGGATGCGGCCCGAGTGGCTGTTGGGATCGAAACCGAAATGATGCTCGACCTCGGCAACCTTTGCCCGCAGAAGCGGGATTTGCTTGACGGAGCGCGTATATGCCGTGGCGGTGAAAAGACCGACGATACGCAGCTCGCCAATGACATTGCCATCGGCATCGAAGCGCTTGATGCCGATATAATCCATATAGGCGCGGCGGTGGACGATGGACTTGACGTTCGCCTTGGTGACGATAAGGAAATCCGGTCCGTCCAGAAACGCCAGAATTTCCGGCGTCGTCGTTACGGCATCCTTGCCCAGACGCAAAACGCGCACATCCGGGTCGCTGAGAATACCGAGCCCCACGCCGTCACCACGCTCGACCTTGGCGTCGCTTCCCTTGCCGGAATAGCTGTAGTCACGCATGCCGAGGAAGGTGAAATTATCCTTGCGCAGCCAGTCGAGGAATTCTGCGGCCTCTGCCCGCTCCACCTTGCGGCGGCTGGAGCCACGTTCCTTCAGCTCTCCCAGCGCCTCATCGAGCTTGGCCAGCATCGGCTTCCAGTCGCTGTAAGCGGACTGCACCTGCACGAGAACGAAGCGAAGCCGCTCTTCAAGCGCTTCTGCTGCCTGGGGAGCCACCGGCGCGATATGCAGTTGAATGAGACTGATATTGTCTTCCGGCTTGTCGGTTTCGGGATCCGCCAGACGATATCCACCCGCAACCTTGGCATCCGCCACCATGATGGGGTGAACGGCGAGATACAGACTACGGTAGCTACTGGTCACCTCCCCCATGATGGAGTCATACAGGAACGGCATGTTCCGGCCGATGATCGTCAGAATGGAAACCGGAACGTCACGCGGTGCGACACCTTCGACCTGCGAAATACCGATGAAGGGCGTATCCACCTTCCAGCGCGATAGTTCCTTCAGGGCGTGCGTAGACGCGGCTGCGAGCATCTCTGGAGAATAATATTCGATATCGTCGACGCTAGCGCGACTAAAAAGTGTATTCGGATCGAGAAAAGGCTTGTCCGTGGCTTCCGCCAGCTTTTTCGCTTTTTCAAGCTGTTTGTCGCGTTTTGGATTGTTCCGGTAGCCCATTTTGCCTTTTTTCCTCCAAAAGGATGCTCGGTCTCAGCGAAAATGCGCGAAAAGCGGTCATTTTCACAAAATTCGAATCGGATATTGGCGCGGAATTATGAATAGTTTAAGTGGCAATCGATCCTTTAGACGAGGATAGAAATTTTCATTCGATTTAATGCACAACTTCTTTCTGAGTTATGCGTTTACGACATTGCAATTGGCACAAACTGTTAATAACCAGTAGACCCTATTGTGACTCCAGAGTCACGGTAGAAGCAAATTATTGATTTCCACGTATTTTTGTGGTAGACAGAAAAAACTGATCCACAGCGTGGCATTTGCGTGCCCAAAAACACCACGAAAGCAAATCATCAATTGCACGCGGTTTCCGTGACATATCCAACTTTTGTGTTATCGAATTCCGAATTGCGAGATGGTTTCTTTTTGCGTGCACGGCTGGACCAGTGTGGAGTCACCTGACGGCTTTCCCCCGTCTCATCCGGGCCTGACCGACCCGACCCCGGCGACCCCCGGGTGTATGTAACAGGGAGTTTTTAGAACGAATGACGACCCAGCAGAAGAAATCTCCAGCGCGTCACGGTTTCAAGACCGGTGAAGCGATCGTTTATCCCGCTCACGGCGTCGGCACTATTTCGGCCATCGAAGAACAGGAAGTTGCGGGCATGAAGCTCGAGCTTTTCGTCATCGATTTCGAAAAAGACAAGATGCGCCTCAAGGTTCCAGTGGCAAAAGCTGTGAGCATTGGCATGCGCAAGCTGTCCGAAGGGGATTTCGTCGAGCGCGCGCTGAAGGTTGTTCAGGGCAAGGCTCGCGTCAAGCGCACCATGTGGTCGCGTCGCGCGCAGGAATATGATGCCAAAATCAATTCCGGCGATCTGATCGCCATCGCAGAAGTGGTTCGCGATCTCTATCGCGCCGAAAACCAGCCTGAGCAGTCTTACTCCGAGCGCCAGCTTTACGAAGCTGCACTTGATCGCATGGCCCGCGAAATCGCAGCCGTGAACAAGATGTCCGAGACCGAAGCCGTTCGCCTCGTTGAAGTCAATCTCAACAAGGGCCCCAAGCGCGGCAAGGCTGTCGAGGAAGACGACGCACCAGAAGAAGAAGCCGCATAAGGTATCTTCGAAACCATCATGTCAAAAAACCCGCCCGCTTCGTGGCGGGTTTTTTGTTTCTACGGCAAAGATGGCGGTTATGTGGAATAACCCATTTCGGAATTTCCAGATGGCTTACATCTCTTCCGCTTTTCAGAGAACCTGAAGAACCCGCCCCTTCCGCAAATAAGGAAGTATGCGCCTCATATCCTTAGGGTGAAGAGCGACGCACCCAGCCGTCGGCTCATATCCCGGCCTGATCATGTGCATGAATATTGCCGAACCGAGGTTGCGTCGCCGGTCGCTGATGTTCCAGTCGAGCACAAGGCAGACATCGTAAAGCCCGTCGTGCCGCTGCATTTCCTCATGGCTTGGTTTGAACGGCACCCTGACCAGACGATTATAATTCGGATCGCGCGGCGCGTCGCACCAAAGCATGTTTTTCGCAGTGGGATACATCGCAAGCGATGTTTGCAGTCCGCGAACACGATCTCCACGATAAAATCCGTAAAGCAGAGGCACGGACGCGATCGGCGTCTTGCCGTCACCTTCGCGCTTCAATGCTGTGCGGCCATTGCGACCAATTGCAGCGTGAAACGTTAGATGACCAAACTGAACGATAGCTCTACTTTTATTTCGCGGTGCGGGGCGAACGAGCAGTTTTAACGATGACTTTTGCGGGTTAGTCTTGCTGACCATCACTCTTTTTCACGAGATTTTGCTTTGAAGATGCATCGACGTGACGTCATAGCACTTCCTAATCGCTTCACAAAGGGTTGACGCGGAGCGCGCAAACCGCTGAATTGGTTTATGAATATGAAAAAGAAAGGCTGAGATATCCCATGACGGCCCGTACACTGCTTCTGGTAGATGACGATGACGACCTGCGTGAGACCCTTGCGGAGCAATTGTCTCCCTATGAAGAATTCTCGCTTTTGACCGGGGCGAACGCCAATTCTGCCATTCAGACAACCAAATCCGCGCAAGTCGATCTGCTGATCATGGATGTTGGTCTGCCTGATATGGATGGCCGCGAGGCCGTCAAGCTTATGCGCAAGAACGGCTTCAAGGCTCCGATCATCATGCTCACCGGCCATGATACCGATTCAGACACGATCCTCGGTCTGGAAGCCGGCGCCAACGACTATGTCACGAAGCCCTTCCGCTTTGCCGTACTTCTGGCACGCATCCGCGCGCAGCTGCGCCAATATGAACAGAGCGAAGATGCCGTTTTCACTGTCGGCCCCTACCAGTTCAAGCCGAGCCAGAAGCTTCTGACCACCGAAGACGGCAAGAAAATCCGTCTGACGGAGAAGGAAGCTGCGATCATCCGCTATCTTTACCGCGCTGGAAGCACGGTGGTTACGCGCGATGTTCTGCTGGAAGAGGTATGGGGCTACAATTCCGGCGTCACCACGCATACGCTCGAAACGCACGTCTATCGCCTGCGCCAGAAAATCGAACGCGACCCATCCAACGCCGAAATCCTGGTGACGGAAAACGGCGGTTACAAGATCGTTCCTTGAACGTGAACTTCCGCGCCTGGTCTTGTCTCGCGCTCGCTTTTGATCGAAAACCAGAGAGCGTCTTCGTCATGCCGATGGAGACGCTCTTTTCCTGTCTGCCTTTCCCGGCAGGCCGGGTCCAGCTTCTTGAGGTGACAGCGCCATGGCTCTAACGGACGACATTCAGCTTCTCGCGCAGGTGCCGCTCTTTCAGGGCTTTACCGATGACCAGCTGCGGCTGATCGCTTTTGGCGCAGAGAAGCGCAAGATTGCCGAGGGACAGGCCCTGTTTCGCGAGCACTCGCCAGCCGAATGCGCCTTCGTCATCGCACGCGGCAGCTTCGATCTCTGGAGCGGCGAGCGCGACGGCAAGGCAACCATCAAGGCCACCACCGGCAACGGCACCATGCTTTCGGAACTTGCTCTTTTCACGCTGTGCGAACGCAAATTCACAGCCATTGCCAAAGAGGATTCCGAAGTCATCCGCATCACCCGCATCCTCTTCCATCGCATGGTGGAAGAATTCCCGGATGTCGCCGACGTTGTCTTTTCAAGGATCAAAGGCAACATCGCCGCACTTGCTTCAGGTGCTGTGGCGATGCAGGGGCGGTTTATCTGAATTATTTTTATAACATTTAGCCGAACGAGGCGCTCTTGCTCCAATTGACACAAAACTCCAATGTTGTGTATTTATACACATGAAGAGCACTGATATTATAGCGGCACTTCGCAAGGGCAGTCATGTCCAGTTCAAGCATGCTTCGAAACCCGGACGTGTCACCGTCCCGCATCCCAAGAGAGACTTGCCCATCGGTACGCTTAAAAGCATAGAGAAGCAGGCCGGGTTGAAACTGAGGTAGTGACATGCGGAATTACATCGGACTGATCCACAAGCACGCTGATAGCGATTACGGAGTATCGTTCCCCGACTTCCCAGGCGTCGTGACTGCTGGAACGGATTTGGATGACGCACGTCTGATGGCCGAGGAAGCGCTATCCCTTCATGTCGAGGGGCTGCTGGAAGATGGCGACGCCATTCCCGAGCCATCGAGTCTGGATGACGTTATGAAAGATGGCGAAAACAAAAAGGCTGTCGCAATCCTCGTTTCGCTGAAGTCCGAGAGCAAGAGAGCCGTTCGCCTTAACATCACCTTGCCTGAAGACGTTCTGCGGGACATCGATGCTTACGCACAAGCGCACGGATTGACCCGTTCGGGCTTCCTGGCGCGCGCCGCGAAACACGAAATCTCCTCTGCGAGTGCCTGATCGCAAAAACTGATTAGAACTTGAAGTGCGCCGTCACCGGAACATGATCGGACGGTCTGTTCCAGCCGCGGGCTTCCTTCAGGATTTCGATGCGATCGAGCGATGGACCCAGATCCTGCGATGACCAGATATGGTCGAGGCGGCGGCCACGGTTGGCGGCTTCCCAATCTTTCGCGCGGTAGCTCCACCACGTGTAGATTTTTTCTGTTTCTGGAACGTTGAGCCGCATCAGATCGAGCCAGTTGCCGCGTTTCATAATGTCCAACAGGCCTTCGGTTTCGACAGGCGTATGGCTGACGATCTTCAGCAGCTGCTTGTGAGACCAGACATCGTTTTCGAGTGGCGCGATATTGAGATCACCAACAAGAATGGACGAGGTTCCCGGGACGCCATCGGCACTTAGTGCCTGCATCTCCTCGACGAAATCCAGCTTGTGACCGAATTTCGGATTGATCGAGCGATCCGGCTCGTCGCCACCCGCAGGGACATAGAAATTGTGGAGGCGGATGCGACGGTTGCCGACCTGCACGATTGCGGAGATATGGCGTGCGTCGCCCACGCCGCAATAGTCCTGCCGATGATCTTCGGTCAGCGGCAGTTTCGAGGCAATTGCAACGCCGTGATAGCCTTTCTGACCGTGGATGATGACGTGATCATATCCAAGCGCTCTCAAAGGCTTCAGCGGAAACTCGCCATTCGGGCACTTCGTCTCTTGCAGGCACAGAACATCGGGTTTGTAACGCACGAGAAACTGTTCCACGATGGGCATGCGGAGCCGCACCGAGTTGATGTTCCAGGTGGTTATCGAGAAAGTCATGCCTGCGCTCCGTCATCCTTCAGAAGGTGGAGGCAGGCTTATAACATTGGGCTTGAAACAGAAATCTTTTTCTATCGCCCAGTCCGCATCAACCGCGACCGCGAACTTCTTCGTAATTGATGGCAAAAACCTTGTCGTCCAGGCTGACGCCGCTCTGCACGTTGAAGATCATGACAGTGGTGTCCTTGTTCTGGGCATCCGTCGTCGTCCACTGGCGCAGATCGAAGGTCTTCGGATCGAACATCAAGGTGATGGTGGAATCGCCGAATACGCTCTTGTCACCGAGAACGATCGTGATCAGATCGGACTCTTCCTTGACGTCCCGGACCTTCTGGTTGCTCAGGTCGATCTTGTCCGACAGCAGCAGGCTGAGCGGCGTCTTGGACAGCGGATAGAGATCCCAGGTCTTCAGCTTCATGTTGCCGATAACGACATTGCGGCCATCGGCGATGACGCGCATAGGGGACGGATCTTCGTAGTTGAAGCGCAGCTTGCCGGGGCGGGCGATGTAGAATTTGCCGCCGGTCTGCTCACCGCGCGGGCCGAACTGCACGAACTCGCCCATCATGGTTTTGACGGAAGAGAAGTGGCTTGCGATCTTCTGGGCGGTTGCGCCCTCTGCTGCGCCCTGCGCGAAAGCGCTCATCGGCTGGAAAGCTGCGAAGGCGGCAGCGGCGGAAAACAGGGTCATCACACCGCGGCGCGTCATGTTGTTCTCGAGGCCGGGATTCTGCGCTGAAACGACCGAGGTGGTATTCTTCATTTTATTCTCCTTCATCGCATCCCATGTGCCGAAAACGCGGCGGCTTCATGACGTAGAGCGTTGGCTATAACGCTGGAACCCTGTCTTGGTTGCTGACATTACCGTGAAGGACGATGCCCTTCTTTTGTCCTTAACCACTCCGGGCAAACACCCCGTCCTTCAGCACTAATCACTTTCGGTGGGTACGAGAATTTCACGTTTTCCGGCATGGTTGGCAGGGCCGATAATGCCTTCCTGTTCCATGCGCTCGATCAGCGAGGCTGCGCGGTTGTAACCGATGCCCAGACGCCGCTGGACGTAAGACGTCGATGCCTTGCCATCTCGAAGAACGACGGCCACGGCCTGATCGTAAGGATCATCGGATTCGGCCATGTTGCCGGTTCCCGCAGGACCGCCACCATCCTCGTCCTCATCTTCCTCGGTAATCGCTTCGAGATAATCTGGCGAGCCCTGGCTCTTGAGGTAGGCAACGATTTCGTCGACCTCATTGTCCGAAACGAATGGCCCGTGGACACGCTGGATACGCCCGCCACCGGCCATGTAGAGCATATCGCCCATGCCGAGCAGCTGTTCGGCACCCTGCTCGCCGAGAATGGTGCGGCTATCGATCTTTGAGGTGACCTGGAAGGAGATACGGGTCGGGAAGTTGGCCTTGATCGTGCCGGTGATGACGTCGACAGAAGGACGCTGTGTCGCCATGATGACGTGGATGCCCGCGGCGCGCGCCATCTGCGCCAGACGCTGCACGGCACCTTCGATATCCTTGCCCGCGACCATCATCAGGTCCGCCATTTCGTCGATAATGACGACGATATAGGGCAACGGCTTCAGATCGAACTCTTCCGTCTCATACATAGCTTCGCCGGTCTGGCGGTCGAAACCGGTCTGCACGGTTCTCGTCAGCACTTCGCCCTTGTCCAGCGCCTGCTGGACACGGGTATTGAAGCCATCGATGTTGCGAACGCCGATCTTGGACATTTTCTTGTAGCGTTCTTCCATCTCGCGCACTGTCCATTTCAGCGCAACGACGGCCTTCTTCGGATCGGTAACAACGGGAGAGAGAAGATGCGGAATGCCGTCATAGATCGACAGTTCGAGCATTTTCGGATCGATCATGATCAGGCGGCACTGTTCCGGCGTCATGCGGTAGGTCAGCGACAGGATCATGGTGTTGATGGCAACAGACTTACCCGAACCGGTGGTACCGGCCACGAGAAGATGCGGCATCTTCGCCAGATCGGCAATCACGGCTTCGCCGCCGATCGTCTTGCCCAGCGCCATGGGCAGCTTCGCCTTGCTGCTTTCGAAATCGCGCGAGCCGACCAGTTCGCGAAGGTAAACCGTTTCACGAGAACGGTTCGGCAATTCGATACCGATGGCATTGCGGCCCGGAACGACCGCGACGCGGGCCGCAATTGCGCTCATGGAGCGAGCAATATCATCCGCCAGTCCGATGACGCGGGAGGATTTGATGCCAGGTGCTGGCTCAAGCTCGTATAGTGTCACAACTGGGCCTGGGCGAACGTGGATGATCTCACCCTTGACGCCGAAGTCTTCCAGCACGCCTTCCAGCCTGCGGGCGTTCTTCTCCAGCACGTCTTCGTTCAGAGTGTTGTCCCGAACCACATTCTTCGGCTCTGCCAGAAGATGGATTGAGGGCAACTGGAAGCCTTCCGGCGAGATGAAAGATGCCTGAGCTTCCCGCGCAACGCGCTCGCTTGGCTTCGGGCGCGCAGGAGGCGCGGTGATACGGGTCGGGCTTCCCGCGGGAGGACGGGCGCTGAACTTCGCGTCACCGGAGAGAACACCATCCGGCAGGTGATCCTCGTCATCGAATGACGGCTCATCGAAATCGGCATTATCGCCCATCGAGATCGGCGGCGGCGACATCTGCCGGCGGGCGCGTGCTTCCGCCCGCTCTTCGAAGGAAGGCTCCGCCCTTTGATCGAGGCGGTTGATTGCCGTCTTCAGTCGAGACGGCTCGTTCAGCGTGCCGAATTCATAATCGTTGAAATCATAGGGCTGCTCGAATTCGTTCGAGCGAGATTTCGGCTTCACTCCCAATGCGCGGCGCAGCCGCGCCTGCGTGATGTACCAGTAATGGGTCAGTGCGCCAAAGGCGAGGAAGCTGCCGAAGAAACCATCTCCTTCATCCTCGTCATCCTCATCCACCTCCTGAACCTTGCGCGTCTTGCTGGCTGCAGCAGGCTGAGGTGCAAAATCCTCCTCCGCGTCCGCATCGGACGAGCCGATCAGGCCGGAAGCGACGAGCATAAGCCACGCGGCAGGCGCCGCCAGAATAGCACCGAGCACGGTCGCAGCCGTGCCGGTCGGGTAAGCACCGATGAAGAGCGCCGGAAACCGTAGGATCATGTCTCCGATCACGCCACCGATCCCGTTCGGCAACGGCCATGTCGCGGGAGCGGGGAAGCAGCCGAGAGAGGCGGAGGCAATGAAGGCACCGCCGATCCAGGCCACAAGGCGCGCAGGAATACGCGTAAACCGACGTCCCGAAATCAGGATGAACGCCCAGGAAAGGATCGGCAGCATCGCAATCAAGGATGACAGGCCGAGGAACTGCATCATGATATCGGCAAAGATCGCGCCGCTGTGGCCGAGCAGATTGGTCGGCTCGTTGGCGGTGGCATAGGAAAGGCTTGGATCGGCGACATTCCATGTTGCAAGCGCGGTTACGCCGAGCGCCAGTGCTGCCAGAACGGCAAAGCCGCACAGCGCCATGATCTGGCGCATGACGAATGCCGTCAGCACGAAGCGGTTATCACGGCCCTCGAATGTCGGAGAATTCACTCTGCCCATATGTTGAACCTGTCGTTCTTTGTTTTTCCGGAGCTTCGCGACTGAAGCAGGGATGACAGGGCAAAATAGCGGCATGGTGGTTAATGCGGCATTAACCACACGAAAACTCGTTTACCACCGGCAAATGCGCCGCGAAAAAGAAAAAGCCCGGCGTCACCGCCGGGCTTGATAGGGCATGCCGCAACGGCACACCAACCATATCAGGAGTGGTAAGCCGCTTCGCCGTGAGAGGCGAGGTCGAGACCTTCGCGTTCTGCTTCCACCGGAACACGCAGACCAACGATAAGGTCGACGATCTTGTAAAGGATGATGGAAACGATGGCGCACCAGACGATGGTGATCGCAACAGCAACGAACTGCGTCCAGACCTGTGCAGCGATGGAGAAGTCCGGCTTGCCCGTGCCACCCAGCAGCGGCGAGGTGAAGATGCCAGTGCCGAGAGCGCCGAAGATACCGCCAACGCCATGGACGCCGAAGACGTCAGCCGTGTCGTCATAGCCGAACTTGTTCTTCACCACAGAGACGAAGAAGTAGCAGAGCGGAGACACGATGAGGCCGAGAACGATTGCACCCATCGGGCCGACAGAACCGGCAGCAGGGGTTACGGCAACGAGACCGGCGATCATGCCGGATGCTGCGCCGAGCATCGAGGCCTTGCCGCGCGTGAAGCTTTCAACCAGCGACCAGGAGACGATGGCAGCAGCCGTTGCGACGAAGGTGTTGATGGTTGCCAGAACCGCACCACCGGATGCCTCGAGGTTGGAACCGGCGTTGAAGCCGAACCAGCCGAACCAGAGCATGGCAGCACCGACGAGCGTCAGCGTCATGGAGTGAGGCGCCATCATGTCCTTGCCGTAGCCGGTACGCTTGCCAACCATGATCGCGCCGATAAGGCCTGCGACACCGGCATTGATGTGAACGACGGTACCACCGGCGAAATCGAGAGCGCCCATGCCGAAGATCAGGCCGTTTGCATCCCAAACCATGTGAGCAATCGGGAAGTAGACGAAAGTCGCCCAGAGAACGGTGAAGAGGATGACAGCGGAGAACTTGATGCGTTCGGCAAAAGCGCCGATGATCAGGGCAGGCGTCAGGGCAGCGAAGGTCATCTGGAAGATGACGAAGCTGTATTCAGGAATGACCACACCCTGCGAGAAGGTCGCAGCGGTGCTTTCCAACGTGATACCGGACAGGAAGATTTTGGCAAAGCCGCCGAAATAGGCGTTGGTCGAACCGCCGAAAGCGAAGGAATAGCCGTAAGCGACCCAGATCAGCATCATGACGGCGCCGATGACCGTGCACTGCATGAGAACGGAAAGCATGTTCTTGGCGCGAACAAGACCGCCATAGAAGAGTGCAAGGCCCGGGATCAGCATGAAAAACACGAGGATCGTGGCGAGAAACATGAATGCCGTATCGGCTTTTTCCGGAACAGGCGCTGCTGCTGCAGCGGCGGCTGCCGGAGCTGCAGCATCCTGCGCAAAAGCGATGACCGGCGCCAGAAGGCTGGCCGCACCGGCACCAAGCGCGCTGAGTGTGGAAATTTTCTTGAAGTTCATAATGTGAGGACTCCCCTGTCAGCCGAGCTCTTTACAGCGCTTCTGTGTTCGTTTCGCCAGTACGGATGCGCACGGCCTGTTCAATCGAATAGACAAAAATCTTGCCGTCGCCGATCTGCCCCGTCTTTGCAGCTGACGCGATGGCCTCGACCGCTTTTTCGACAACGTCGGACGCAACCGCGATTTCGATCTTCAGCTTCGGAAGAAAGCTCACCGCATATTCGGTGCCGCGATAGATTTCGGTATGTCCCTTCTGACGTCCGTAACCCTTTACCTCGGTTACGGTCAGGCCCTGGATGCCGACCGCGGTGAGAGCCTCGCGCACCTCATCCAGCTTGAACGGCTTGATAATGGCCATCACAATTTTCATCTGGTTTCCCATCCTTTGTTTGCCTCGGCACGGGGCCGACTCTCCTTGACGCTGGAAGATCGATAACAGCGACTACAGAGCTACATTCAAAGGCCGTGCCAGTTTGACGGGCAGCCGGATAACTTATTGAAAAGTAAAGATTATAAAAGATGAAGCCTTAAAACGGGCAGTTGTTCGCGCTTTAGGCGAGCAAATAATGAGCATTTTTTAAAAATAGCCCATTATTTAATCAATTGCCCGTTTGCGAATCAATCCTTCCTGCGCCATCGAGGCGATCAGCACGCCGTCGCGTGTGAACAGGCTTCCACGGGTGAGCCCCCTTGCACCGGAAGCACTGGGGCTGTCCTGCGTGTAGAGAAGCCAGTCCTCAAGCTTGCAGGGCCGGTGGAACCACATGGCGTGGTCAAGGCTCGCAACCTGTATCGTCGGATCGAAAATCGTTGTTCCATGGGCATAGAGCGACGTATCGAGCAGTGTCATGTCGGAGAGGTAAGCCAGAACCGCTGCCTGATAATGCCGGTCATCCGGCACCAAGCCGACGGCCCGCACCCAGATATCCTGCTGCGGCTCCAGCTTTTCCTTGGAAATATAATGGGTCAGCGAAACCGGCCGGATTTCGATGGGGCGCTTGTTTTCCCAGTATTTGCGGATTGCGGGTGGCGCCTTGGCTAGAAACGCTTCCTGCATCTGCGCTTCGCTCATCAACTGTTCCGGCTGCGGCACCTTTGGAATGATGCTCTGATGATCGAACCCGCCCTCTTCGATCTGGAACGAGGCGGACATGGAGAATATGGCGTGCCCGTGCTGGATCGCGACGATGCGCCGCGTCGCAAAGCTTGATCCGTCGCGGATTCGATCTACCTGATAGATGATCGGAACCAACGGATCGCCAGGACGCATGAAATAGGCATGGAGAGAGTGAACATAACGATCATCATCAACCGTGCGCTGAGCGGCCATCAGGGCCTGGGCGATGACCTGACCGCCGAAAACGCGCTGCCATCCCACTTGCGGGCTGATGCCGCGGAAGAGGTTTTCCTCAAGCTTTTCAAGGTCGAGCGTGGAAAGCAGATTTTCCATGGGACTTGACGACTGTGAAGTGCGCGACATTTCGGCAGGCTCCGGCTGTATGAAGACGTAAACTGATGGTCTATAGTGCGGCGTGTATATTCACAAGAATGCAGGAGAAGACGCAATGCATGATGTCGTGATTGCCGGAGGCGGATATGTCGGCCTGAGTGTTGCCGTCGCCATCAAACAGGCTTCTCCGCATCTTGATGTTCAGGTGATCGAGGCTGCGCCCGAGGACGTCTGGAAAAAAGACGTTCGCGCCTCCGCCATCATTGCTGCAGCCACACGCATGCTTGAAGTCTTTGGCATCTGGGAAGAGTTGAAACCGGAAGCGCAGCCGATCAATAAGATGATCGTGACCGATTCCAGAACCTCCGACCCGGTACGTCCCGTCTTCCTGACCTTCGACGGCGATGTCGCCGATGGCCAGCCATTTGCGCATATGATTCCGAATGTCGCCATGGTCGGCGCGTTGCGCGGTGTTTGCGAACGCCTCGGCATCACTATCCGTCATGGCCTAAGCGTTTCCGGCTTTAGTGCGGGTGCGCAAAGCAATGTGATTTCCCTTTCCGATGGTTCTTCGTTGGAAACCCGTCTCCTTGTTGCCTGCGACGGCGTTCGTTCCGCCCTGCGGACCATGGCTGGCATCAAGACGGTGGAATGGAAATACGACCAGTCCGGCATCGTCACGACCGTCGAGCACGAGCGTCCCCACGATGGCTGTGCGGAAGAGCATTTCCTGCCTTCCGGCCCCTTTGCAATCCTGCCGCTCAAGGGCAACCGCTCCTCCCTCGTCTGGACTGAGCGGACTGCTGACGCTGACCGATTGGTCGCTTCGGACGATCTGGTTTTCGAAGAAGAACTGGAACGCCGCTTCGGCCATAAACTCGGAACGGTACGGCCCGTTGGCCCTCGCCGTGCGTTTCCTCTTGGCCTGACGCTCGCCCGAGCCTTCGTGGCACCGCGCATTGCGCTTGCGGGTGATGCGGCCCACGGCATCCATCCGATTTCCGGTCAGGGCCTCAATCTTGGTTTCAAGGATGTAGCCGCTTTGGCGGAAACCGTTGTCGAAGCAGATCGCCTCGGCCTCGATATCGGCTCCCTGAACGTTCTCGAGCGATACCAGTCCTGGCGCCGCTTCGATACGGTGCGGATGGGCGTCACCACCGATGTCCTGAACCGGTTGTTCTCCAACGATGTCGGGCCGATCCGCATCGCGCGCGATTTCGGACTCGGTGTCGTGGACAGAATTCCGGGTTTGAAATCCTATTTCATCGGTCAGGCCGCAGGCACGGCAGACCGCAACGGACCGAAGCTTTTGACCGGGCAACCGCTTTAAAACAGGATTTTCTGATTCAGCATCTGGTGTTGGGTTGAATAACGAGACCCACATCTTGCCGTGAACAAATCCTGAATCATCACGAGTCAGCGATTCGTCTCCGATTCGTTCTCAACCTGTTCTTCAGCCACTGCTATTCGGCGTTTTAGCCGGTTTTTACAGATGAAATTGCATCCGCGGCGAGCATTCTCGCTTTCCGCCTTGCCTTTGCCGCTCGCGATTGCCATGTGTGGAGAAAGAGGCCGAATGCTCTGCACGCATCTGGCTTCAAACATTGAGTGTCTTCGATTTCGCGGATAGTACGTTGAATTTTCGCCCCATGATCTTGAGCGGCCGCGGTGTGACGGCCGTTCTTGGACCGACAAATACCGGCAAGACCCATTATGCCATCGAACGCATGGTGGCGCATGGAAGCGGCGTTATCGGTCTGCCACTGCGCCTCTTGGCCCGCGAGGTCTATACGCGGCTGGTGGAAAAGGTCGGTGCGCCCAATGTGGCGCTGATTACCGGCGAAGAGAAGATTTCCCCTCCACGCGCCAAATATTCTGTCTGCACCGTGGAAGCCATGCCGCGCGAGACGAATGCCGCTTTCGTTGCCATCGACGAAGTGCAGCTGGCGGGTGATCTGGAACGCGGGCATATCTTCACCGACCGCGTACTCCATCTGCGCGGCAGGGAAGAAACACTGCTGCTGGGTGCGGGAACCATGCGCCCGATCCTCGAAAAGCTGCTGCCCGGCATCGTCATGGTCGAGCGCCCTCGCCTGTCGCAGCTATTTTACGCCGGCTCGAAGAAAATCACCCGCCTGCCCCAGCGCACGGCCATCGTGGCTTTCTCTGCAGACGAGGTTTACGCCATCGCGGAGCTGGTCCGCCGTCAGCGCGGCGGGGCTGCGGTGGTGCTTGGCGCCCTCTCCCCGCGCACCCGCAATGCGCAGGTTGGCCTCTATCAGAACGGTGATGTCGAATATCTGGTAGCGACCGACGCTATCGGCATGGGCCTCAATCTCGATGTCGACCATGTCGCCTTCGCCCAGGATCGCAAATTTGACGGCTACCAGTTCCGCAATCTTAATCCGGCTGAAATGGGCCAGATCGCCGGGCGCGCGGGTCGCCATCTGCGCGACGGCACGTTTGGCGTGACGGGTCGCGTCGATCCGCTGGATGACGAGCTGGTCGAGCGCATCGAATCACATGAGTTCGATCCGGTCAAAGTGCTGCAATGGCGCACGAAGAACTTCGATTTCTCGTCTATCAGAAATCTTCAGGCGAGCCTCGATGCCGCGCCAACGGTTCAGGGACTGTCCAGAGCGCTTCCCGCTATCGACCAGCAATCGCTGGAATATCTGTCGCGCTATCCCGAGATCATCGACATTACGACAACCGCCGAACGTGTTGAAAGATTGTGGGAAGCCTGCGCCTTGCCGGATTATCGCCGCATCGCGCCTGCACAACATGCCGATCTGATTTCGACGCTCTATTTCGATCTCGTCAAACGCGGCACGGTCAATGAGAATTTCATGGCCGAACAGGTGCGCCGAGCAGACCGGACGGACGGCGAGATCGATACGCTTTCTGCAAGGATTGCGCAGATCAGAACATGGACGTATGTATCGAACCGCCCAGGATGGCTTGCCGATCCGACACACTGGCAAGAAAAGACACGGGAAATCGAGGATCGATTGTCCGATGCGCTACATGAAAGGTTGACGAAACGCTTTGTTGATCGCAGGACATCTGTGCTCATGAGGCGCCTAAGAGAGAATGCGATGCTTGAAGCTGAAATCAGTGTGAATGGTGATGTCTTCGTAGAAGGACATCATGTCGGTCAATTGGCGGGATTCCGGTTTACGCCGGTTGCGGGAACCGAAGGTCCAGATGCCAAGGCCGTGCAAGCGGCTGCGCAAAAGGCGCTGGCGTTGGAATTCGAGGCTCGCGCTGCGCGTCTCCATGCCAGCGGCAATGGCGATCTCGCCTTGAGCTCGGACGGTTTGGTCCGTTGGCTGGGCGACCCGGTCGCACGCCTGACCGCCGGTGACAATATCATGAAGCCGCGCGTCATCATTCTGGCGGACGAGCAGCTGAACGGCAATGCGCGCGATCACGCCGTTGCCCGTATCGAGCGCTTCGTAAACCACCAGATTGCCACCGTGCTGAAGCCTCTGGACGATATTTCCCGTGCCGAAGACCTTCAGGGCCTGGCAAAGGGCCTTGCCTTCCAGCTGGTCGAAAATCTCGGCGTGCTTTTCCGTCGCGATGTGGCGGAAGAGGTCAAGACGCTGGATCAGGATGCGCGCGCCTCCATGCGCCGCTATGGCATCCGCTTCGGCGCTTACCATGTTTTCCTGCCTGCGCTGCTAAAGCCGGCACCCGCAGAACTCGTTACGCTTCTCTGGGCGTTGAAAAATGATGGTCTCGGCAAGCCCGGCTATGGCGATCTCATCCCGGTTCTGGCAGCCGGTCGTACCTCTGTCGTTACGGATTCCAGCTATGAACGCATGTTCTACAAGCTGGCCGGTTTCCGCTTCCTCGGCAAACGCGCCGTCCGCATCGATATTCTTGAGCGTCTGGCCGACCTGATCCGTCCGCTGCTCCAGTGGAAGCCCGGCACACAGCCGCGCCCTGAAGGCGCATATGACGGTCGCCGCTTCACCACCACGACAGCGATGCTGTCGATCCTTGGTGCGACGCTGGACGATATGGAAGAGATTCTGAAGGGTCTTGGCTACCGCGCCGATCAGGTTTCGGCAGAAGAGGCAGCAAGCTTCCTCGCCAGCCAGAGCGGTGATGCCACCAAGGTAGAGGCAACCGAAGCCGCTCCCGCCGAAGAAACAGCGCATGACGATGCAGATGCCGAGGAAACTTCCGAAGGCGAAGCTTCTGCGGAAGTTGCGACCGAAGCCAAGACGGACGAGGCACCTGCCGAGGCCAAGGCCGACGACGCTGCCACCGAGAATGCCGAGCCGAAGCCGGTTCTGCTGTGGCGTCCGGGTGGCCGCAACGACAACCAGCGCACCGACAATCGCCGTCCGGGCAACCGCAATGCCGGTAACCGTGGCGAAGGTAATCGCGGTGAAGGAGAGCGTCGCGGCGACGCAGGCGAGGGCCGTCAGGGCAACCGTCAGAACTTCAACCGCGACGGTGATCGCAAGCGCGAAGGCGGACGTCCGGACAACAACAACGGCCGCGGCAACAACCGCAATGAGCGTCATGATCGCGGCGAGCGCAAGGATCGGCCAGAGCGTAACGACCGTGGCGGTAAGCCACAGGGTCAGCAGCGCTTCGAATCCAAGCCACCGCGCAAGGAAAAGCCGATGGACCCGGATTCTCCATTCGCAAAACTCGCTGCTCTCAAGGAGCAGTTGAAGAAGTAAGGCCATGGGCGAAAAGGAACAGTCACAGGATTCAGGGCGCCAGCGCCTCGATAAGTGGCTGTTCTTCGCCCGTATGGTCAAATCCCGCTCTTTGGCGCAAAGCTATATCCAGTCCGGCAATGTCCGCATCAACGGCGCGCCGGTCCGTCAGGCAAGCCATGTGGTAAAGATCGGTGACCGGCTGGACATCGGCCTGGAGCGCGTCGACCGTGTTCTCATAGTAAAGGCAGCGGGAGATCGACGCGGCCCTTATGAAGAAGCCAAACTGCTTTATGATGACCAGACACCACCGAAAGAACCCGGCGAGCGCCTGACATTGCTTGAGCAGGCCGTCCGTGAGCCCGGCAGCGGTCGCCCGACGAAGAAGGAGCGCCGCGCGCTCGACAGATTCATGGATGACAGCAGCGACGACTAAGGATCACGGCAACACTCAGTGTCACTGCTTACCGAAGACCGTTCGCCACATGCATGGTCTGCCGACGAGCGAATCAGAACGCCCTCGACGCTTTAGAATAAATCACTAAGATGAGCCTGTTTTTCAGGATTGTTTATCCTTGCTATCTGCTGGCAAAGGCATTACCTCACTTGCCAAAATGCCCTATCTGAATTCCGGGCGAGGGCTTCCGTTTCAAAGCCAAACCACCCGGCCTGCATATTCTGGAGTTCATCATGACGTATGTCGTGACCGACAATTGCATCCGCTGCAAATATACCGACTGTGTTGAAGTCTGCCCCGTGGACTGCTTCTATGAGGGCGAGAATTTTCTGGCGATCAATCCCGATGAGTGCATCGACTGCGGCGTATGCGAGCCGGAATGTCCCGCCGAGGCCATCAAGCCGGATACGGAGCCGGGTCTCGACAAGTGGCTGAAGCTGAATGCCGAATATGCCGCCATCTGGCCGAATATCACGGTCAAACGCGACCCTATGCCGGAAGCCAAGGAAATGGACGGCGTGGAAGGCAAGCTGGACCTCTATTTCTCCGCAGAGCCCGGCAAGGGCGACTGAGCGAGAATCTACTGCGCGAATTTTAAAAGCCTCCCGGCAAAGCTGAGGAGGCTTTTTCAATGTCTGTGAGCCGCTTTCTACGTTGAGACAAATGCAGTCATTATTCTGCGACGTATGACAGCGCCGCCTGCCTGCCGAACCTCAACTCCCTCGTCCCGCCTGAAGCGTTGTAGCGAGCAGCGTTAAAAGTGCCACGCTTTCCTCCAGGCTTTGCCTCTGACGGCTTTGGAGGATGGCGGACTGTAATCGGTTCATCTCACGCGCAATCGCCGCTGGCTGCCATGTTCTGAGCGCCCGCTCGATCACCGGCTTGCGCCGAAAGTGAATGCCGCGCCCGAGCGTCTGCATGACCTGACCGGCCTGCAGCTTCTTCTCATCCATTTCGGCCCGCATCTGGTCGAGAAGCTGGAACTGCCGCAGGCACCCCTGAAGCACGAGAAAGATCGGGGTCTTTGAGGAAATGATCTTCTGCGTTGCGTGGAAGAAGGCATTGCGGTCGCCTTTCAGAATGGCATCCACGGCATCGTCGGCGGAAACCGCGCTGGCATCGCCTATGATCGCCGCAACATCATCCTCTTCGATCACATCGCGACCACGGCAATAGAGCGCCAGCTTCCTGACCTCGTTGCGCGACGCGATGCGGTCGCCACCAAGCGATTCGATCAGACGCTGGCGCGCCGCTGGCGATATGCGAAGCTGTTCATCTGCGAGCTCGTGATCGATCAGCGCGTTCAGCGAACGGGCATCGTCCGCGTAGCAGGGAATGGCAGCAATAGCCCGCGACGGCTCGGCGATCTTGCGCAGGCCGACACCCTTCTTGATGTCACCGGCTTCGATGATCAGAAAGCTCGATTGAGGCGGCGTCTCAGCCAGCACGTTAAGCGCATCCACAAGCGCTTTCTCGTTTGCAGCGCCCTTCACCCAGACAAGCTTTTCTCCGCCGAAGAGACCGATGGCATTGACCTCATCCAGAAGCCGCCCGGGATCACCCTGCAGATCGGTCACGGCAAGCTTCAGGGACGCAAAGGCATCGTTGGGATCGATACCGGTCTTGGAGGCAATGGCTGCGGCGCGCTCGGAAACGAGACCGCGGTCAGGCCCGTACAGGACGAAGATGCGAAAACGCTCCGCCGGGTTCTCGGCGAAGCGTTCGAATTCATGAGACTTTATTTCCGTCATGGTCGCAGCTCATCGGCTGAGCGTGGCGGCAATGTCCGTGCGGATGATCTCGGCCAGTTCGCGCGCGGCACGGTTTTCACCGTCACGAATGGCGCGGATCTTGGCAAATTCCTGCTGTGGCAGGTCGAGCATGGAGGTGACGGTGCGCTTGGCGGAACGTAGCACCTGACCGTCCGACACGCGCGTCAGCACATATTGGCCCGTCATGGTAACGCGACCCGGATAGGGACCGTCATAATTGTTCTTGGCAGCCGAAAGGCTCGTATCGTTCGTGACCTCGGTGGAGGTCGCGCTGGACGTGACGACGAGCTTCACCTGATAATCCGTCTTCGTCGGCGAGCCTTCGCCGCCGTAAGCCAGAAATACGAGATGGTTACGCACTTCCTGTGTCAGCCGGTCGCTGGCTGGAGAAAAGTTGACCGAAGCCAGCTTCTCACGCGTTCCCGAAGCTTCGCCATAGAGAGGGCGCACCTGGCAACCCGCCAGAAGGCCAGCGAAGAGAACGACTGAAATTGCCGCTGCTACGCGGCCCCATCTGGAATAGGCATCAGACAACAATGTTCACAATCCTTTGTGGAACCACGATGATTTTCTTCGGCTCGGCACCGGCCAGCGCCGCTTTCACGGCATCCACTTCCAGCACGGCGGCGCGGACGGCATCTTGATCCGCATCGCGCGCGATTGTCAATTCGCCACGCTTCTTGCCGTTGATCTGGATCGGCAGAACGACATCGTTCTCCTCGACCAGCGCGGGAACGAAATTCGGCCACGCCGACTGCGCGACCAGACCGCTATTGCCCAGCACCGTCCAGCACTCTTCCGCCAGATGCGGGGTCATCGGCGCGATCATGCGGATAAGGATTTCGACCGCTTCGCGCGCGGCTGCCTTCACATCGTTCGGCTTGCCGCCAGCAGCGATCTCGGCCAGAGGCCCGGCAATCGTGTTGACGAATTCATAGATGCGGGCAATCGCCTTGTTGAAGGCGAGCTTGTCCAGATACTCCTGAACGGCCTTCAGCGTCTTGTGCGCGGCCTTGGACACGACAAGACCTTCGCCTTCCGTTGCAGGAGCGGCGTTCACCGTCTTGAGCTCTTCCGCTGCTTCACCGACGATGCGCCAGACGCGCTGCACGAAGCGATGCGCGCCTTCGACACCTGCTTCCGACCAGATCACGTCGCGATCCGGTGGGCTATCCGAGAGGACGAAGAAACGGGCGGTATCGGCGCCGTAAGACGCAATGATATCGTCCGGATCGACCACGTTCTTCTTCGACTTCGACATCTTCTCGATGGAGCCGATAGCGACTTCCTCGCCGCCTTCCAGCATGAAGGCGCGGCGCTTGCCGTCTACTTCTTCGATGCGGATGTCTGCCGGTACGACCCACTGGCCGTTCTGGCCTTCACCGAGGCGATAGGTCTCATGCACCACCATGCCCTGCGTGAACAGGCCCTTGAAGGGCTCCTTCACGTCCACATGGCCGGTTTCCTTCATCGCGCGGGTGAAGAAGCGGGAATAGAGCAGATGCAGGATCGCGTGTTCGATACCGCCAATATACTGGTCTACAGGCAGCCAGCGATTGGCGACCTTCGGGTCGGTCGGCTGGTCTTCCCACGGCGCGGTAAAGCGGGTGAAGTACCAGCTGGAATCCACGAAGGTATCCATGGTGTCGGTTTCGCGCCGTGCATCATGACCGCATTGCGGGCAGGCAACGTGACGCCAGGTCGCGTGGCGATCCAGCGGGTTGCCGGGCACATCGAAAGTCACGTCATCGGGCAGCTTGACCGGAAGATCCTTCTTCGGAACCGGCACGACGCCACAGACTTCGCAGTGAATGACCGGGATCGGGCAACCCCAATAACGCTGGCGCGAAATGCCCCAGTCGCGCAGGCGGAAATTCACCTTGCGCTCTGCCTGCGGCTCATTGCCCAGCGTCTGAGCGGACAGCCTGGTGACGACGGCTTCGAAAGCATCCGTCGTCTTCATGCCGTTCAGGAACTTGGAGTTGATCATGATGCCGTCATCGACATAGGCCTCGTCGCCAACAGCGAAGGTCTCGGCATCACCATCTTCCGGCATCACGACAGGCACGACCGGCAGCCCGTATTTGCGGGCGAAATCCAGGTCGCGTTGATCGCCGGACGGGCAGCCGAAGATGGCGCCCGTGCCATAATCCATCAGAACGAAGTTGGCGATATAGACCGGCAGCTCCCAGGAGTGATCCAGCGGATGCACGACCTTGACGCCCGTATCCATGCCCTTCTTTTCAGCCGTTTCCAATGCTGCCAGAGACGTTCCCTGACGACGGCATTCGTCGCAGAATTCGGCGATCTCGGCGTTGTTTTCCGCCAGCTTCTTCGCCAGCGGATGGTCTGCGGCAATGGCAAGGAAGGATGCACCGAACAGAGTGTCCGGGCGTGTCGTATAAACCGTAACGTCATCGAAACCGGCAGGTGCTGTTGCAGCAACCGTCTGCCAGCGCAGCGACAGACCTTCGGACTTGCCAATCCAGTTCTTCTGCATCAGACGGACTTTTTCCGGCCACTGGTCCAGCTCATCCAGCGAGTCCAGCAGATCCTGACTGAAATCGGTAATGCGGAAGAACCACTGCGTCAGTTCACGCTGTTCGACCAAAGCACCGGAGCGCCAGCCGCGCCCGTCGATAACCTGCTCGTTGGCCAGAACGGTATGATCGACCGGGTCCCAGTTGACCTTGGATTGCTTGCGGTAAACCAGCCCCTTCTCCATGAAGTCGATGAACAGCGACTGCTGGCGGTGGTAATAATCCACATCGCAGGTCGCAAATTCGCGCGTCCAGTCCAGAGACAGGCCCATGGACTTCAGCTGGCTGCGCATGCTCGCAATGTTCTGGTAGGTCCAGTCCTTGGGGTGAACCTTGTTCTGCATGGCGGCATTTTCCGCAGGCATGCCGAAGGCATCCCAGCCCATGGGGTGCAGGACGTTATAACCGCGTGCGCGCTTGTAACGCGCAACGACATCGCCCATGGCGTAATTGCGCACATGACCCATGTGGATGCGGCCCGAAGGGTACGGGAACATCTCAAGAACGTAATATTTCTCGCGTGCATCGCTGTTGTCTGTGACGAAAACCTTGTCTTCGTTCCACTGCTGCTGCCAGCGCGGCTCGGCGTCGCGAGGATTATAACGTTCGATGGCCATACTTCTGAAATCCGGGTATCGAGGGTAAATTTGCGCTGACCTTCACCATGAAACGACCCATGCGTCAAGTTTGGGAGGGGTTTCGCGGGACAATCTTCACGCTACCGCGCTTAAATGGTGACAATCGCGCTTGGCATCAAGGCGAAGCGCGTTTACCTAGCCTGCTAACGCATTCAAACGAAGGTCTTTGTCATGGAAATCGAAGCGCGTCTCGAAGAGGTCAGGCATCGGATCAGCAGCACAGCCGAAAAGGCCGGTCGCAAACCCACCGATGTCAATCTGGTCGCCGTCTCCAAGACCTTCGACGCAGATGCAATCCAGCCGGTGATGGATTGCGGACAGCGCGTTTTCGGTGAAAACCGGGTTCAGGAAGCGCAGGGCAAATGGCCAGCGCTTAAGGAAAAGACGCCGGATATCGAACTCCACCTGATCGGCCCGCTGCAATCCAACAAGTCGGCGGATGCGGTGGCGCTTTTCGACGTCATTCAAAGCGTGGACCGCGAGAAGATCGCGCGGGCGCTTTCCGAGGAATGCCAGAAGCAGGGCAGGGCACTGCGCTTCTATGTGCAGGTCAATACGGGGCTTGAGCCGCAAAAGGCGGGAATCGATCCACGCGAAACCGCAGCTTTCGTCAGCATGTGCCGCGATGAGTTGAAGATCGCCGTCGAGGGCCTGATGTGCATTCCGCCTGCCGATGAAAATCCCGGCCCGCATTTCGCGTTGCTGGGTAAGCTTGCGAAGGAATGCGGTCTGGAAAAGCTGTCCATGGGCATGTCCGGCGATTTCGAAACCGCCATCGAATTCGGCGCGACGAGCGTTCGAGTCGGCTCCGCGATTTTCGGCGCGCGCTGAACCATAATATCTCAACAAAAAGCCACGGCACCCTTCGGCGCCGTGGCTTTTTATTTGGACGGAGGACAGACAGCCTGCCCTCCGATCAATCAGTCGAACGGAATTGCGCGATCGGTACCCGATGCCGGCTTGCCATCGAGCGTAACGGCGACGTCCGGTGAACCTGCGGTGCGCTTGACGACGACTTCTCTCGTCTTGCCTTCCAGCGTGATTTTGGCGGAGAACGTATCCCAGCCTTCCGGCAGCGAAGGCTCTATATGTAGCTTTCCGCCGATCCGCGTGATGCCGAGTATGCCTTCGACAGCAGCACGGTAGAGAAGCCCTGCGGAGCCTGTGTACCAGCTCCAGCCACCGCGACCGGCATAGGCATTTTCGCCATAGACATCCGCCGTCACCACATAGGGCTCCACGCTATAGGCCTCGGCTGCACCACGATCCAGCGCATGGTTGACCGGGTTCAGCATAGAGAAGCACTTCCATGCATCCTCGCTGCGACCGAGCTTGGCGAGCGCCAGCACGACCCATGTCGCCGCATGCGTATATTGACCGCCATTCTCACGGACACCCGGCGGATAACCCTTGATGTAGCCAGGATTATGCGGCGTGCGACGGAAAGGCGGCGTGAACAGGCGGATGATCCCCGTCTCTTCATCGACCAGCTTCGTCATCACGGCATCCATGGCCTGCTGGGAACGCTGCTCCTCGCCTTCACCGGACAGAACACTCCAGCTTTGGCCGAGGGAATCGATCTGGCATTCGTCGCTGGTGGAGGAGCCGAGCGGGGTACCATCGTCGAAGTAACCACGACGATAATATTCGCCATCCCAGCCAGCGGTTTCCAGCGCTGCACGCAGCTTGTCGCGGTGCGTCTTCCAGCGTTCCACACGGTCAAGATCGCGCCGCTCTTCGGCAATCGCAATAAGATCGCGCAGCGTGCCGCAGAGGAACCAGCCGAGCCATACGCTCGTACCCTTGCCGCCAACACCGACGAGGTTCATGCCGTCGTTCCAGTCACCGCCCAGCATGAGCGGAAGACCGTTTTCGCCGGTGCGATGGATCGCAAGATCGAGCGCAAGTGCCACGTGCTCATAAAGGCTCGCGGTCTTGTCGCTGACTTCCGGCTGGAAGAACGCGTCATGCTGACCGGGCATCAGCGCCGCACCCTTAAGGAAGGGGATTTCCTCGTCAAGGATCGCCTTATCGCCCGTTGCCGAGATGTACTGATAGGTCGCATAGGCGAGCCAGACCACGTCATCGGAGATCGTGGTGCGGACACCTGCACCCGTCAACGGCAACCACCAGTGCTGGACATCACCTTCCACGAACTGACGCCCGGCTGCACGCGTGATCTGCTTGCGCGCGAGTTCCGGCTGGTAGAGCAGGAAGGCAAGCGTATCCTGCAACTGGTCACGGAAACCGAAGGCACCGCTGGACTGGTAGAAGGCGGTGCGTGCCAGAATGCGGCAGGCAAGCGCCTGATAGGGCAGCCAGCTGTTGACCAGATGGTTGAAGCCCGCATCCGGCGTGGACACCTGCAACTGGCCGGTAAAGCCAGCCCAGAAATCCTTGTTCGCCTGAAGCACCGTATCGAAATCAACCTGACGAATATCCTTCACCAGAGCGCGGGCTTCTTCGACAGTGTCGCTATCGCCAAGATAGAACAGCACATGCCGCTCTTCGCCGGGCTTCAGATGGATTTCCTGCATCAACGCGGCACAGGGAGCGCCATCCAGCTCCGTGGTGCCGGAAAGAGCGGCACCCGTCACCACTGCCTGCGGCGAGTGGATCGAGCCATAGCGACCGATGAACTCCCGCTTGCTGGTGGTGAAGCTTGTCGATGGTGCATCGAGCGAGAGGAAGGATGCCCTCTTGTTATAGTCGATGCTGTAGGGGTTCGAGGCGAAAAGTGCGCCCGTTTCCTCATCATGGCTGCTGAGGATGAAGGGAGCTGATTTCTGCGTGTTATTGCCCAGCACCCATTCGACATAACCATAGGTCTTCAGGCGTCTGTTCTGCGTTCCGACGTTGCGGATCGTGAGGCGCGAAAGCTTGACCGGCTTTTCGCGATCCACTGTCTGCGTCACCTCGATATCGAGACCATCATCCACGCTACGGAAGGTGGAGTAACCGAGACCATGACGGGCCTCGAAAACGGCTTCCGGGTGGCGGCCGATAGCGGCGAACGGCGAGTGGATCTTTCCGCTGTCGGCATCGGCAACATAGATCGCCTCGCCGGGACGATTGGTCACCGGGTCGTTCGTCCATGGCGTCAACTGATAGTCGCGCGAGTTTCTGCTCCATGTGAAACCAGCGCCTTCCGCCGAAACATGGAAGCCAAACTTTTCATTGGAGATGACGTTGATCCATGGATGCGGCGTGGATTGGCCGCGGTTCAGGCGCACGACATATTCACGCCCGTCCTTGGTGAAACCACCGAAGCCGTTCCAGAAATCGAGATCATGCGCATCCTCGACAGGATCTGCGACCGGATAGGCAGGTGCAGGCAGGCGTGCCAGCGCCACATTGGCATTGTCCGGTCCGCGATGGGCCGCAAAGAGCGACACGGCGCGGTTCACCTGATCCACGATCTTGCCGTTGCGGACGTGAAGAACGACACGGGACGCGGCGAGAAGTGCCGACCAGGTTTCCTCGTCGATCAGATCGCGGCGCACCGAGAAGACATGCGGTCTGCCGCCATCTGCCGGATTGATACGGCGCTGCGCTTCGGAAATGTGATCCAGCGCATGCTGCATGTCCTGGGCATAGGAAGCCGCACGTTCGTTGACGATGACGAGATCGAAGATCACGCCACGTGCGCGCAGATATTCATGGGCACTCAGCGCTTCACGCGCAATGTCCATATCCATGTCGTCATTTATGCGAAGGGCGAAGATCGGGAAGTCGCCCGAAATCGCCAGCGGCCAGAGGGCACGCTGCGAGGCAAGGCCCGTCTTCAACGTATCCGCATCGGCGCGCAGATGCATATCCGGATAAACCAGATAACGTGCAAGATGCTGGAACGCCGCCGCCTGCTGGGAAGTGACGCCGACATGGCGCATCTGAACCTGCGTGCGCGTCCAGGCATGAACGAGTTCATGCGCGAAAGCATCCGGGTGACGGTAGCGATCGATAGCCTTGTCGACCTCTTCGCGGCTTGGTGCGGCGATGGTCCAGAAAATCACACTGACTTTCTTGCCCGCCGGTACGCGCACCACACGGCGAAGCGACAGGATCGGATCGAGCGTAAAGCCATCGGCGCTGGAGAGCGTCGCACCCGCGTCGAATGCGGCAGCTTCCGAAAGCGAACGTCCGCGACCGAGGAACTTGGCGCGATCCGTTTCGAATTCCGTCTGGCGTGACGAACCGGCATTGTCCGCTGCTAGATGGGCGATAACGGTACCGGCTTCACTCGGCGAGCGCTTGTTGCGCCATGCACGAATGACATCGCCGCGCTTGCCGATTTCCGTCTGCACGAACATGCGGGAAAAGAGCGGATGAGCATTGTCATCGTCTTCATTCGCAATGACGGGCTCCATATAGGAGGTCACTTCGATGTAACGATCTTCCGTTCCGACATTGAGAAGCGTGACGCGGCGGCCTTCCGCATCATGCTCGGTGGCGACGATGCATTCGACCACGCTCTGCAGATCACCCACGGTTTTGTGGAACTCGGCGCGATCGTCCATGAAGACGGTCTTGGTCTTTTCGCCTTCAGCGACACGCGGCTCAGCCGTGGCGCTCCACCACTGACCGGATGCCGTATCGCGCAGGAAGAGGAACGTGCCCCAGCGATCTTCCGTCGGATCGGCCTTCCAGCGCGAGATCGCCTGACCGTTCCACTTGGAGTAACCGGCACCCGTCGCCGTCAGCATGGTCGAATAGTGACCGTTCGACAGGAACACCACTTCGCGGTCACGGACAGCCGGATCGGCAATCGTGCGAACTTCGGCACGCAGCAGGTCGGCCTGTTCCTTGCCGGGCGTTTCCGGCTCGTATTTCGCGCTCATGACCGGCACTTCGCGCGGCGCCTTTTCCTGCAACAGCAGTTCGGCCGCCTCGATGACCGGGTCGGCGTGGAAGAGTTCACGCAGGAAGCCATCGAATGCCACGTTGGCGACAGCCGCAATCGACATGCCATGGTGGTGGGCGTAGTAGTTGTAAACAACCGCGCAGACCTTGCCATCCGGCACACGGGTCGGCGTGAAGTCCACGGCATCATGGAAACCGTAGCGTCCAAGAGCGCCGAGCTTGCGCAGCTTTTCAAGGTTTTCCAGCGCGCCATCCGGATCATACTGCGCAGCGAGAATGGAAGCGTAAGGCGCGATAACGGCGTTCTGGCCGAGGCCGCGCTTGAGGCCGAGCGTCGGCACACCGAAGTTGGTGTACTGGTAGTTCATATTATGATCGCGCGCGTTAAAAGCGGCTTCGGAGATGCCCCACGGCGTACCGAGACGGCGGCCATGGTTCATCTGTTCCCGGACGATCAGATTGTTGGTCTGGTTGAGAATACCACCCTGACGCTCCTGCATGACAAGCGGCGGCATCAGATATTCGAACATCGAGCCCGACCAGGAGACCAGCGCACCCTGGGCGCCAATCGGCACGACCTGGCGACCGAGACGATACCAGTGCTCCGTCGGCAGGTCGCCCTTGGCGATGGCGAAAAGGCTGGTCAGACGGCACTCGGAGGCCAGAAGGTCGTAGCAGGCCTCGTCCAGTTCCTTGCTTTCCACGCGGTAGCCGATGGAGAGCAGACGGCGATCCTTGCGATAAAGGAAACCGAAGTCCATGGAGAAGGCGAGATCGCGGCTGCGATCCCTCAGCGATGCGAGACGCTCGCGAAGCGAATCGATGGTCGAGTGATCGAAGGCGCTATCTGAAATATGCGCTTCACAGCAATCCACCAGCATCTGCGCCCAGCGGGTCACTTCTGCACTTTGCTCGGACTTCACTTCCAGATCGAGGTTGGAAGCGAGCTTCTGAATGTCACGCGCCAGAACCGCAAGGTTGATGACGCGGATGGACGCAAACTCATGCTCGCGCTTCACGGCAGCAAGCGCGTTGGAGAAGCCGATGATGCGCTCTTCCAGACGACGATGCAGCGGACGCAGGTTCTTGCGGTCGTCCGGCAGTTCTTTCAGGCTTTCACGGACAATACCTGCGACATCGCCGATACCATCGAGATTGCCCTGAAGATGCGCCGATGGCGCTTCTGCCCACTGGCGGCAGGCAGAGGAAATGGCGATCAGGTGACCTGCGAGGTTACCGCTATCGACAGCCGAGACATAACGCGGTCCAAGCGTCTGAAGCGTATCCGTGTGGTACCAGTTATAGAGGTGACCGCGATACTTCTCCATCTTCTCGACGGTCTCGATGGTCTTCTCCAGACGCTCGATGGTATCGGAGAAGCTTATCCAGCCGAACTGGCGCGCGGAAATAGTCGACAGCAGATAAACGCCGATATTAGTGGGCGAAGTACGGCTGGCAACGATCGGCTCCGGCGTTTCCTGGAAGTTATCCGGCGGCAGATAGTTCTCGTCCTTGTTGACGAAAGTTTCGTAGTAACGCCACGTGCGACGTGCGATCTTTCTCAGCTCGCTCGAAACATGCTCGGACACGAACATGCGGTCCTCGGTCTCAGCCGACTGGCTGACATACCACGCGACGACAGGCGAGAAGACCCAAAGAAGCGCGAAAGGCACGCCCACAAGGAAGGCGTTGTCTCCCGGAAGCGAAGCGAACAGCAGGCCGAGCAGCGCTACGACCGGCGCATGCCACATCTGACGGTAATAATCGAAAACGCTGCCCTGCGCGCTGGACTGGATGCTGGCGGCAGTGCGCCATTCCAGCATCAGCTTGCGGCTAACGAAGAGACGATAGAGCGAACGACCGATGGCATCCGCCATCATGCATGCGCCATCCGCGATGAAGACGATGCGCAGGGCAACCTGCGCATTGGTCGCGCGGATTTCAGACCAGATCGTATGGAAATGCGCCTGCGGCACGATATCGGTGGAGCGCGGCACGAGACCGGACAGCAGCGAGATCGTCGGGGCAACGAAGAGCGAGAAGATCAGCAGGATCTGCCAGATCAGCGCGCCGAACGGACCCATGAAGTACCAGCCGAGGACGGATGCAACGAACCAAGCAATCGGCGTCAGTGAACGACGGAGATTGTCGATCATCTTCCAGCGGCCAAGCGGAGTAACGCCGCGCGCGGCATCGAGAATATAAGGCAGCAGCTGCCAGTCGCCACGCGCCCAGCGATGCTGACGCGAAACTTCCACCTCGTAACGGGTCGGGAAGTCTTCAACCAGTTCCACATCGGTCACCAATGCGCAGCGCGCAAAGGAGCCTTCAAGAAGGTCGTGCGATAGAACGGCATTTTCTTCGATACGGCCCTTGAGCGCCGTTTCGAAAGCATCGACGTCATACAGACCCTTACCCGTGAAGGTGCCTTCCGAGGTCAGGTCCTGGTAGACGTCGGACACGGTAAAGACATAAGGATCGATACCGCGATTGATCGAGAAAACGCGCTGGAAGACGGATGCGTCCTTACCGGTCGTCAGAGACGGTGTGACACGCGGCTGCAGAAGACCGTAGCCGTGGATGACGCGACCGGTCTCTGCATCGTGAACCGGTCGGTTGATCGGGTGATGCATCTTGCCGACGAGCTTGGTCACGGCGTCGCGCATCAGGCGCGTATCCGCATCCAGTGTCATCACGTATTTGACGTTCTCAGGCACGATATTGGCGCCGCTGAGGAAGGTCGTATCCTTGTCGCCGCGCAGCAGCAGGTTCAGTTCATGCAGCTTGCCGCGCTTGCGCTCCCAGCCCATCCAGCAACCTTCGGACGGATTGTAGATGCGGCGGCGATGCAGCAGGAAGAAGCGGGTCTTGCCATCAAAGGCGTAGCGCGCCGAAAGCGTTGCGATTTCGCGTTTGGCATAGTCAAGTATTTCCACATCCTCGGGCGTCTGCTCCTGCTGGGCATCGCGCCAGTCGCTGATCAGCGAGAAGTAGATTTCACCATGCGGATTGGCGAGATAATGAACCTCGAGATTGCGGATCATCTCATCGACGGCATCGCGACTGGTGATCATGCACGGCACGGCGACCAGGGTACGCGCATCTTCAGGAATGCCGTTCTTGAACTCGTAACCGACGAGGCGGAACGGCTTGACGAAGAATGTGACCAGCGTGTTGAAGAGACCCGTCGCGCCTTCCGACGCCGGAAGCGCAAACATCAGCAGGAACGCCGTAACCACGTACCAGGGCATGCCCGCTTCTGCCAGGAACCAGCCCACGGCAAGCATGGCAATCGCAGTCAACACCAGAACCGGTGCCGCAACCGCCATCCAGTTGAACCGGCGCATAACGCGCACGATCTTCTGCGAGACAAGCGGGTTATAGCCGATCCGTTTCTCAAGCTCCTTGCGGCGCTGGCCGACGAGGAAGGAGCCGACATTCGGCTGATGCGGATATGTCTCGTTGGACGAAGCGGTCTCGGCCACCATGTCGACCGCAGTCTGGGCGACTTCCACTTCGGTCTTGGAGGACCGGCGTGCCAGAAGCTCCACGGTGTTGCGGTAAGTATTGCGTGAGCCGAAATCCAGTGTCTCGTAATCGGTCTGCTCACGCAGAACCTTGTCGATATGGCTGACTTCCTCGAACCAGACCGACCATTCCGTATCATCGATCTCGCGCAGGCTCTTGACGATGTTACCCATCGTCACATTGCCGGAGGCGAGGCGGTTATGCTCCGCCATCATCACGTTTTCGGCGTCGGTACCGACGCTGTGAAGACGCTCTTCCAGCCAGTTCAGCGCAAAGTTCGATGTCTGTGAACCGTTTCTCAGACGGTAGAGGAACTGCGTTGCGAAGGTCGGATCATCGACCAGCGGGTCGATCTGCTTCAGGAATTCGGCGGAAGGCTCGGCCTCGTTGAGGCGGATGATTTCATCGACAACCTCATTCGCCTTCTGGCGCATGCGGCGCGAACGCTCCACGCGAATGGAAATGCGGCGCAGGTTTTCGATCAGCACGAAGCGGAGGAAGGAGGGCAGGGCCCAAAGCTCACCGATCTGCAATGTGCTGGATGTCTGGAAGCCTTCGACAAGCGCCGTCAGGCTTTCACGCGATACCGTACTGTGCGTATGGGCCACATAAAGCCAAGCCAGCGCCATAACCCGCGGAATTTCGACATTGCCGACCTTCATCGTCGGAAGCTGACGATAGAACTTGCGCGGGAAGTCGCGGCGGACTTCCTGGATCGCCTCTTCGATCACGTAGTGGTTGTCCAACAACCACTCGGCAGCAGGCGTAATCGTCTGGCCGTTTTCCGAATCCACCGCCGTCGTGCGGTACACTCTCAGAATTTCTTTTTCATTCTCGCGGTGACGCGCGAAGAAATCGAACTCCATGAAGCCCGGCAGGGTTTCGGCACCGGACTTTGAAAGCTCGGCTCCGCAAGCCTTCAGTTCGTCTATATTGAAATAGACGGACCGGATCGAATCGTTGTGATCGATCTGCTTGGTTTCTGAATCACGGGCGGCGGCGGTCGGCGTAATATGAAATGACATCGGCTCGTATTCTGGACCCTGAATGGAGATGCTTTAGACTTGTCTTAACCGGTACTTGTTTCAGTTTGCTTGTCGAGATTGAAACAACGTAGCTTTATTTCGCGCCGATCCTGAACCTTTGCTGAACCGTCGCGAACCAGCGAACGACGATTGGGATTGAAGTGCTCGCCCAACATAGTGGCTTTTTTGGGCGCATGGGATTTTAAAAAGCAATATCAATGGCTTGGAAGATATATCGCGAGTTGAGGCAGGGATATAAATCCCACCTTCGCAAATGTTTCGCCCACTCCCCCAATGCGAAAACGTCCACGCCCTTTCAAAATCCCCTCTTCAAGCACGATCCTGCTTCTTTTCTCGAAGCGATGTGACCCGAAGCTTGGGAATGTTTCAAGGCGCTTTCAGTTCCATGCCATCTGTTTTGTTCCTGCGCAAGCGGCGAAATATCGGGGTGTGCGGCTCCGGTCTTACCAGCACTCGCCAATGCTGCTATTCCTCTGCCTTGAGATTATGCCGGGCACTCGCAAGCCTGAGCAGGAAACTGGAATTCCCATCATGACGTCCCAAACCAAAACCATCTCCGCTTCATCCAATATCATGGAGGAGGTTGTCGAAATCCGTCGGCACTTGCATCGTCACCCCGAAATCGGCCTGTCGGAATTCAAGACATCCGATTTCATCGCGGATCGGCTGGTATCCATGGGGTACGAGGTGACGAGAGGTCTGGCCGGTACGGGCGTCGTTGCCACGTTGCGACACGGAAACAGCGGCAAAAGCGTGGGTATTCGCGCCGATATCGACGCGCTTCCGATCCACGAGGAAACGGGCGCGGATTATGCTAGCGAAAACCCCGGCATGATGCATGCTTGTGGCCACGACGGACATACCGCCATGCTGCTCGGCGCAGCGAAAATCATTGCGGAACGTCGTAATTTCGATGGCACCGTCAATCTGATTTTCCAGCCGGCCGAAGAGAATTTCGGCGGCGCGCGCATTATGATCGAAGACGGATTGTTTGAACGTTTTCCGTGTGATGCGGTGTTTGCGCTACACAATGAGCCAGCACATCCCTTCGGTCACTTCGTTCTCCGCGACGGCCCCATTATGGCGGCGGTGGACGAATGCAAGATCATCGTCAAAGGTTATGGTGGACACGGCGCCGAACCTCAAATCGCATCGGACCCGATCGTTGCGGGAGCTAGCATCATCATGGCGCTGCAAACCATCGTTTCCCGTAACATCCACCCTTTGATGCCAACCGTGGTAACCGTCGGTGCCTTTCACGCGGGGGTGGCGAGCAACGTGATCCCAGAAACAGCCGAGATGTTACTGACGATCCGTTCTTTTGATCCCGAAGCACGTGATGAACTTGAGAAGCGTATCCGACTGGTTGCAGAAGGGCAGGCTGCGAGTTACGGGATGACCGTGACGCTGGATTATCAGCGCGGCTATAGCCCGACCGTCAACCACAAGGCTGAAACTGATTACGTTATGGGCTTGGCATCTCGGTTTGTAGGCTCGGACAAAGTAATGGAAATGCCTCGTCCGTCCATGGGGGCTGAAGATTTCGCCTATATGCTGGAAAAGCGTCCCGGAGCCTACTTCTTCCTGGGCACCAAACGCACCGAAAACGATCCGCCGCTTCATCACCCGAAATTCGATTTCAACGATGACATCCTGCCAATCGGAACGGCATTCTGGGTCGAACTGGTCGAAGATTATCTGAAGTCTGGCTGAGGCAGAAGCCGCGTCGCGCAAAGCCCACGGCTTGCGCGACAGCACGGTTCAAGCGTCAGTCTGCCGAAGGCTTTCTGAATCTGCGAACGTAATCCGCGCTATAAAGCGCGCTTTCGCGAAAATCGGAAGAAGCGAGGCCCTTGCCGACAAAAATCATCGCGGTGCGCTCCACCGGTTCGGCTGCCAGCAGACCCTCTATGGTTCCAAGCGTGCCAGTGATGACCCGCTCTTCCGGCCATGATGCGCGCACAACGATGGCCACAGGGCAATCATCACCATAGAGCGGCATCAAATCTTCAACGACCTGACCGATGGCGTGAATGGCAAGGTGAATGGCAAGCGTCGCACCCGTTGCACCGAACGCCTTCAGATTCTCGCTCTCAGGCATTTTTGAAGCACGCCCGGAAATACGTGTCAGCACAAGGCTTTGTGCCACTTCCGGCACAGTTAGCTCGCGTCTCAGCGTTGCGGCAGCGGCGGCGAAGGAAGGGACGCCGGGAGTAACGGTGTAATCGAGACCAAGGCGCTCCAAGCGGCGGATCTGCTCGCCCATTGCGCTCCAGACGGAAAGATCACCGGAATGCAGCCGTGCCACATCCTTGCCGTCGCGCGCAGCTGCTACGAATTCGGCTTCGATCTCATCCAGCGACAAAGCTGCCGTATCGACGATGCGCGCACCGGGCGGGCAATAGTCGAGAAGCGCTTTCGGCACCAGAGAACCGGCATAAAGGCATACGGCGCAGGCGGCAATGAGATCGCGCCCGCGAACCGTGATGAGATCTGCGGCACCGGGGCCAGCACCAATGAAGTGAACCGTCATTCCTTGTCTCCAGAGGTGGCAAAGGCCACCGTAATATCGCCAATCACCATACGAGGGCCGATCAGCTTTGAACTTTCACCCAGCGCCGCCAGAGCGGAGGCTTCGCTGACGCTTGGCGAACCTGCATGGTTCAAACTCACCGCAGATTGCGTCAGCGTGCGCCCGCTCGCAGCCTCGAAATCCACCTGCGCGACCACCACGAAAGCCATGCCAAGCCGCGTCGCTGCTTCCAGCAATCCCGGTTCATCGGCCTTAATCGGGGCTGTGGCGATGAAATCGACGCTGATTTGATGCGCGTTTGAAGCCTGCTCCAGCGCAGCGATGATTGCGTTCGCACCGACACCCCTTCGACACCCGATACCGGCAACGATCACGGCATGTCCTTCGGCTTGACCCAAGTCCATTGCGTGACCGGCATGGCCGGACGCCATCCCTGCATCTGCCCAACAGGCGAGGCGCGTGCGATGTCGATCCTGATCAGCGAGCCGCCCAGCCGCGCCTGCGCTGCCAGCAGCATCGCTTCCATCTCCAGCGTAACGGCATTGGCGACCAGCCGTCCGCCCGGCTTCAGGGCCTCGACAGCGCCATCGAGAACACCTTCCTCGCTGCCACCGCCACCGATGAAGATGGCGTCAGGCTGCGAAAGCCCCTCGAAGGCCTGAGGCGCAGTTCCGATAACGACCTCCAGCCCCGGAACACCGAAGGCTTCGGCATTGCGCATGGCCCGCTCCGCCCGCTCCGGGTTCTGTTCGATTGCGATGGCATTCAGCGATGGGTGAGAAAGCATCCATTCGATGCCAATAGAACCGGAGCCCGCCCCGATGTCCCACAACAACTCACCATATCGCGGTGACAGCGAGGACATTGTTATAGCTCGAATTTCCCGCTTGGTGATCTGACCGTCGTGCTCGAAGAGACTATCGTCCAACCCGCTGGAAAAGGGCAAAATGCGCGCCTTCTTATCTGCCACCACCTCGATGGCGATGACGTTGAGCGGATCGATATCGGAAAAGGCAAACTCTCTCGCTCTCGTCTTCCGCAGCCTTTCGCCGCTCCCGCCGATGGCTTCCAACAGAGTGAAAGCCGAGTGGCCAAAACCCGTCTGGGCGAGCAGCGAGGCGATAAGAGAAGGTGCATTTGCATCCGAGGTCAAGGCGATGATCCGCGCACCCGGATGCAGATGTGGGCGGATGAGATCAATCGAACGACCATGAAGCGATACGCATTCCGCCGTCTGCAAGGCCCAGCCGAGACGTGATGCAGCGAGCGAAAAAGCTGACGGCGCGGGATAGGTGACAACCTCCCTGGCATCGATCTGCCTCAGTAGCGTTACCCCGACGCCGTAGAAAAACGGATCGCCTGAAGCGAGAACGGAGATTTTTCTGCCCGCCAGAGCAACAACCTCGGCCATGCTGGGATCGAACGGAACCGGCCAGGCGCGTGCCTCGCCCGCGATTGCGGAGGAAGCCAACTCAAGATGGCGCTTGCCGCCAAAGACGACCTCGGCCTCTGCAATGGTGCGACGCGCGTTCTCTCCCAATCCACCGAGACCATCTTCACCGATCCCAACGATCGAAAGCCATGGCGCTCGATTTTCGGTGGCGGAGCCGGAGGTTCCGTCATATTCAACAGCCATGACGCGCTCCATTCTCATTCTCGGCGGCACGGCGGATGCCCGCATTCTGGCCGGTCGGCTTGTCAAAGATTCCGGCCACAGGATTTTGCTGTCCATGGCGGGCCGCACGAAAAATCCTGTCGAGCAGCCCGTTCCCGTCCGTATTGGCGGTTTCGGTGGCGCCGAGGGGCTTGCCAATTTCCTTCGTTCGGAAGGTTTCGACCTGCTGGTGGACGCGACCCATCCCTATGCGGCACGAATTTCCGCTAATGCTGTTCACGCCGCGAAGAGTGCCGGGGTTCCGCTGGTAACGCTGGCGCGCCCTGCGTGGGTGCCCATACAAGGCGACAATTGGAACGCCGTCGCAGATGTCGAGGATGCCGTCTCTACGCTCGGCGCCGAGCCCAAAAATGCTTTTCTCGCACTTGGTCGGCAGGAGCTTCTGCCTTTTGAGGCAGCCCCTCAACACGCTTATCTTATACGCAGCGTCGACCCTGTCGAGCCGCCGCTCTCGGTGCCACAGGCGCGATACATCACCGCGCGCGGGCCTTTTGCGCTCAACGATGAAATCGCGATGCTCAACGACAACGGCATCGACGTGATCGTGTCGAAAAACTCCGGTGGCAAGGCAGCCTATGGCAAGATCGAGGCGGCGCGTGTGCTCCACATTCCAGTCATCATGATCGACCGGCCGCCGCTTAGCGATGGCGATACGGTGCCGGATATCGAAACTGCGCTGGCCGCCATTCGCCATCAGCTTTCCCTTTTGGAAAATCGCGGCGAGTAAACGATAGGCTGCCTGTCTTTACGCTCGATGATGCGTGTCTCGGTGGAGCCGACGATAATGCAGGTCGCCATATCGGCCATGTTGCTCGAAGCCTCGGACAGCGGTACGACGCGCATGCGCTCATCGGCACGTCCAGCAGCACGACCGAAAATGACCGGCACGGTTCCGGGAAGATGAGCCCGCAGCACATCGAATGCTGTTGCCAGCTGATGCGGGCGTGCCTTGCTGACGGGGTTATAGAAAGCCATGACGAAACCCGCTTCCGCCGCCGCAATCAACCGCTTTTCGATCAGGGACCATGGCTTCAGATTATCGGAGAGCGAGATTGCGCAGAAATCATGCCCAAGCGGCGCGCCAGCCTTTGCCGCAACGGCCAGCATGGCGGTGACACCGGGAACGACCGAAAAGTCGATATCGCGCCATTCCTCTGGCCCGTTTTCAATCGCCTCGCAAACCGCCGCCGCCATGGCGAAAACACCGGGATCACCGCCGGATACCACGCAAACCTTGCCACCCGCCGCCGCAATGGTTAGTGCTGCTTCTGCGCGGGAAATCTCCTCGCGATTATCCGAGGCGTGACGGCGTTGGTCTTCACGAAGCGTGAGCCGGTCGAGATAGGGAATATAACCGAAGAAATCCTCTGCCTCCGCCACGGCTGCGAGAGCTTCTGGCGTGATCTGGTTGAGGTTTCCGGGGCCTAGCCCAACGACAGTCAGCCGACCGCTCAACGTGCGTCTCCAGCCGGTCGGTCTTTCCAGCCGGGTACGAGAACCAGCGAGAAATAGGGCGCAGGCAACTCGTCGCGCTCGACCAGCCGTATTGCGTGACCGTTCGCCATGGTTCCGCGCTCCACATAAAGAGCGCCTTCCAGTTTGCCCGCTCTTTCCAGCGCGCGACGGATTTTCGGCAGGTTACGACCAACCTTCATGATGACAGCGCCATCCGTACCGGACAGCCGCTGAAAAAGCTTCTCCTCGTCCAAAGTGCCCGGAAGAACGCTCAATATGTCATCGCCCTGCACCAGCGGCATGCCGGTCATGGACCAGCAGCCGGACATGGCTGTGATGCCCGCAACAACTTCTGCCGGATAATTCGGCGCCAACCGCAAATGCAGATGCATGTAAGAACCGTAAAACAGCGGATCGCCTTCCGACAGCACCGCAACCGTGCGGCCTGCGTCCAGATGAACGGCAATATCACGCGCGGATTGATCGAAGAAGGCCGCAATCGCACCGCGATAATCGTCGCCATTCTTGTCGCTCTCGACGGTGACCGGGTAGACCAGCGGCATTTCCAACGTGCCGGGACGGATAAAGCTTTCAACGATACCGCGCCCGTTGCCCTTGCTGCCTCTCTTGCAGAAAAACGCAACGACATCGGCATTCTCAATGGCGCGGACGGCTTTTAGCGTCAGAAGATCTGGATCGCCCGGGCCTGTGCCCACGCCGATGACCTTGCCCTTCAATGCCTTTTCCGGCGTCGGATCGAACAGCGCCGCACTCATAGGCCAGCCCTCGCAATGGCGTTGACGGCGGCTGCGGTCATGGCGGAACCACCCATGCGGCCCTTTACGATAGCGTAGGGAATGCCGAGCAGGCTCTCCTCCAGCGCATCCTTGGACTCCATGGCGCCAACAAAACCAACCGGCATCCCGATGATGGCAGCAGGGCGGGGAGCGCCTTTTTCCAGCATTTCGAGCAGATAGAAGAGGGCAGTCGGCGCATTGCCGATGGCAACCAGTGCACCGTCCAACTGCTCCGCCCACAGATCGAGCGCGGCAGCGGAGCGGGTATTGCCTATCGCCTTCGCCAGTTCGGGCGTGCGCGGATCGCGCAAAGTACAGATGACGGCATTGTTCGCAGGCAGTCGCGCCCGCGTCACACCATGTGCAACCATTTCAGCATCGCAGAGGATCGGTTTCCCAGCGGCGAGAGCGCCGCGCGCTGCGGAGACGAAATCCGGCGAGAAGCGAAAATGCTGGGCAGCCTCGACCAGTCCGCAGGCATGGATCATGCGGATGGCGACATCCGCCTGCTCGGGCGTGAAGGCGGACAGATCCGCCTCTTCACGAATGATGGCAAAGGAACGCTCATAGATCCCATCGCCATTGCGGATATAGTCGTAAGTCGTCATCTCTCATCCTGTCGGAGAGCCTCGACAATTCTTGCTTTCCCCAATCGGGAAAGAAGAGCGCGGGCATTTTCTCCGGGCTTATGTTCTTTTTCGTAAAGGCGGGCAAGTCGCGAAAGCGCGGCCTTTTGGTCTGCAAAGGGTAAAACACCGTCCGGAACGGCGGAAACTTTGGCGCAATAGCCGAAGGCAAGCCCATCGGACGTGCCGGAAAAGGCTAAAAGTGCAGGCGAAGGATGGGCGCAGCCTTTACCGCAACCGGAAAGATGCAGAGTGAAAGACCCGTCCAGCACCTGGACGCATTCTTTGGCCGCAAATTCTGCTAGTTCCCTCACGGGGGCAAATGCGGATGCGCAGGCGGGCGAGCCGGAGCAGACAGCAATCGAGGTTCGCGGGTCGTTATCGCTGACGATGAAACCGGCGTTCTCCGCGTAGTCGAGAAGCGAGTCGCAGACCTCATCCGTTCCAAGGAAATAGAGAGCGTGCAGGGGACCGGGACGGACGGATTTCACGTTCAGTTCCGACGCTCTTTTGCAAAGATCTGAAAGCGCACCTGATGGGATTTGCCCGAAAGCGGGTGCGATGACGGCGACGGAGAGATTCGATTTCAAAGGCCAAAGTTTGCGTTGGTGGGTGTGGTTTACCCCCCTCTGTCCTGCCCTCAAAGGGGGAGATTGAAAAGACGTAGGCTTCTCATCCAATTCAAACCCCTTGAGGGGGTCGAGAGGTTGTCGCGAGTCGATCTCTCCCATTGAGGGTGAGATGTCCAGCGGGACAGAGGGGGGTAAGCCAAACCCACCAACGACGCCAAGGCGCGCCCCGCAGACCTGCCGCACCGTATCGATATCCAGATCACGCCCCCGCGCATCCGGCCCCAAATCAGCAAGGTGGGAGAGCAGTTCAACGACGCAATCCGCAGCATTTTTCGTCTGCAAGACACCTGCAAGCAACGCCTTGCCTTCACTTCCACCCAGCATCAATTGCCAAACGATACCGCTATTCAGCGTGACTGCCTTCAAACGGATATCCGCAAGCAAATCTCCCATCAGAACAAGCCCGCCGCCATCCACTATGACCGACATTTTGGCCGCCAGCCTCTCGTGAAGGCGAAGCGCCATGGTATTCTCGGAAATCTGGCGAATAATGACGCGGGGATCGGCGATCTCACTGCCGTCCACACCGGCAAGCGGCGACGTCTCTACCGCCAGCCCCTGCCTCAGCGGCAGACCAAGCTCCAGTACGTCGCGTTCAAGCGCGACAGCGCTCTCTGCCGTCAGCCCGCGGAACTGAAAGCTGCCACGAGCGGTAATATCCACAAGCCCGTTGCCATGGTGGCGCGAAAGGTCGCAGAGACGTACCAAATCATTCGGAGAAAGATCGTCGGTGAAAGCAACGCGTGACAGAAGTCCGTCACCCGTCTGCATCGGTGCGGAAAGGGCCGGGCAGACGCCTCTTCGCGAGAAGGGCTGGATATCTGGGAGGGCGGTCATGCCGAAGCCCTTTCGGATTTCGGTGAGATCAGCATTTCCAGTTCCGCATCCACCGCATTGCGGCGGCTGTGCCAGAGATTGCGGCGGCGCGCGGAAAGGAAGCGCTGCGCCATGACTTCTGCTGCCTTGGGGTTCTCCCTCAGAATGAAATCGCGGACCTCTTCATTGCCGAAATAGGCGTCGTAAAGCGCCTCGATCAAAGAGGAGGAAACGGCATGCGTCGTTTCGGCAAATCCGATGAGGCGGTCGACTGTCTCGGCAAATTCGGCGGCACCACGCGGACCATGACGCATCTGCCCCGCGATAAAGCGTGGGTTGACGGCGCGAGCACGCACAATTCGGGTAATCGCCTGCGCGATGGAGCGGGCACGCGGACGCGCCGGATCGGTCGTGTCCAACGCCACGACATCAGCCGCTTGTCCCAACCTCGCCTTGGCTGCGGCAAAGCCGCCGATAAAGGCAACGTCAGAGGAGCCATCGAGCAGATCGCGCCCCGGATCGTCTCCGGAATGGACAAGAAGTTCAGCCTTCTCGACCTGCGTAGCGAAGCCTGCGTCGGAGAAGATACTTAGACCATCCACACCGCCAAAGGCGTGGCTTGCCGTGTCCAGATAAGTTTGACCGAGGTCTTCTCGTTCGGCCCAGTCCCCGCTTGCCAGCTTTTCTTCAATGCCAGCACCGTAAGTGCCGGGCGCAGAGCCGAAAATTCGCGCAGGCATGCGCCCGAGAGAGGCTGTCTCTTCTGCCAAGGGATTGTCGCCCGGTGCTTCCTGGCGTGCGGCAATAGTTCTGGCCGCAGCATCAAGCAGGGCGATAAGTGCGGGGAACATATCGCGAAACAGGCCGGAAATGCGGAAGGTGACATCCACGCGTGGGCGTCCCAGCGCCGCGGGCGGCAGAACTTCGATACCGTTCACGCGGCCTGTCGCCTGATCGTAAATGAGCCTTGCGCCCATCAGATGCAGCGCCTGACCGACATCTTCGCCACCGTTGCGCAGTGAAGCGGAGCCCCAGAGGTCGAACACCATATGCCGCGGCCAGTCACCGTGGCTTTGCAGATAATGGCGCAACACTTCTTCACCAGCCATGCGGCCCAACTCGAATGCCGTTGGCGTCGGCATGGTGCGCGGATCGGCAGCATAGAGATTACGCCCCGTCGGCAATACATCCAGCCGCCCGCGTGCTGGCGCGCCAGATGGGCCGGGAGGAATATGCAGGCCATTGAGCGCGGAAAGCAGGGATGCCTTTTCCTGCGCAGCACTCTCCTTGCGAAGCCGATCGGTCTCATCAGCCGCACAGCGACCGAAGACATGCTGCCCATCCTTGATAGCGAAATCCTTGAGATCGCAAAGAAACGCATCGATACGCGTCAAGGCAGAATCCGCATCCTCATCCGAACCGATCCCGGCATCCGCTGCGAGACCCGTCTCAAATGCTTTTTCGACGATCAGCTTCGCAAGCCGATCCCGACGGCGGCGGTCCAGACCATCGGCTTGAGCATACTCATCGACCAACTGCTCCAAAGCAGCCTGTTCCGGCGAAAGACCGGCATCGACCAGCACAGGTGGAACATGCCCTATGGTCACCGCCGCGATGCGGCGCTTGGCAACGGCAGCCTCACCGGGATTGGAGACGATGAAAGGATAGATGACCGGTAGAGAGCCGGTAACGATTTCCGGGAAACAATTCTCCGAAAGCGCGACAGTCTTCCCGGGCAGCCATTCCAGCGTTCCATGTGCACCCACATGGATGATGGCATGGGCCTCGAAATCCTGTCGCATCCATGCACCGAAGGCTGTGAGAGCATGGCGCGGAGGAAGGGAGGGGTCGTGGTAGTCCACGCGCCTGTCTGCCTGACGTCCGCGGTCTGGCGCAAGCGCTACGACGACGGACCCGAAACAGGCGGCGCGGAAGCAAAATTCATCATCGACAACGGCCTCGTCCTCGCTCGCGTCGCCCCATGTACCATCCAGCGCGGCGCGTACTTCAGCAGGCAAGGAGGCGAGAAATTCTCGATAGCGGCCCACGTCGAGCTTCGCGGTTTCACCCTCGATCCGATCCAGCAATTCCCGTGCAGTAGCGGGAATATTCTGAAGAACATAGCCCGCATCGCGAAGATCGCACAGCATTTCTAGTACGCTTTGCGGAACGTCCAGACCAACCGCATAACCCGTGCGGCCAGGCGCGGCACCCGGATAATCCGGCATCAGGATAACGATGCGCCTTTCGGCCACCGCTGCTCTTTTGAGGCGTAAGAATGCAGCAATGCGGTTCGCTACCTGCGCGATACGATCCGGCTCAGGCGCGTTGGTCAGCTCTCTACGCCCATCCAGGTCCGCCTGCTTGAAAGAGATCGCGCCCGCCAGAATTCGCCCATCCAGCTCCGGCAAAACCACATGCATGGCCAGATCGGAAGGGTTGAGGCCCCGACTGTTTTCCGCCCAGCCATCGCGTCGCGTGGTCGCCATGATGACCTGAAACACGGGCACACCCAGCCGGTCGAACAGCGTCTGGCCGTCATCATCCGTCTGGCTCGCAAAGGCTGTTGCAGCGATAATTGCGTCAGGCTTCAATGGTGACAGCGTGTCTTCCAGAAAGCTGATCGCGTCACCGTCTTTCAGCCCGCTCACGAAGATAGGCAGCGGTGCGCAGCCGCGTGCTGCTAATGCATCGAACAGAGCGCCGATTGGCGCGACATCCGCAGCCAGTAACATGGAGCGATAAAAGAGGATCGGCAGTCGAGGAGCGTCAGGCGCATGCGCTTGAAGCGCGTTCTCGAGATCAACGACGCCCTGGCCGGGAAGATAGATACCTGCCTTCGGCAGCGGTTCTGGTGACACTTCCGGCCAGACGCCTTGCTTGACGAAAGCCGCAAGCCCTTCTGAAAGAAACCACATATTCCGCGGTCCGCCTTCGCGGAAAAATGACAGGATCGACGTTAGCGTTCGATAATCGACGGTGGAGGCCGCCTCAAGCTTCTCGTCTCTCTCGCTGCACTCCCCCGGCAAAAGCACCAGCTTGATACGGCGCCTGCGTGCCATCCGCTCTAACTGATCGACACCGTAGCGCCAGCGATCGGCACCGCCAAGAATCCGGATAAGGATCAGCTTTGCATGTTCCGCCGTCTTCTCGATCCAGAGATCGACGGACATGGGGTGACGAAGTTCAGAAAGGTTTGCCGAACTCAGCGATACCACACCATCCTCTGGCCAAACTCTCCGCAAACCCGCGAGGTCGCTGGAGGAAAAGGAGAGCACCACCACATCCGCCCGCGGCTGGTTGAGATCAACCGGCTCTATCAGGTCATCCAGAGACGAAGATGTGGTGGCGAGGATATGCATGGATAATCAGGCCGCCAGCATCTGTTCGATTTTTTCGCGGTTGATGCCCTTCTCACCGATCACAACGAGAGCAGAACGGCGCACTTCACCGGCGGCCCAAGGGCGGTCGAAATAATGGTTGACGCGCGAACCGACCGCCTGAACCTGCAAGCGCATCGGCTTTGCCGAAACCTCAACAAAGCCCTTGATGCGCAGAACATTTTCAGCAGCAGCCGTTTCCGCGATGCGTGCGGCCAGCGCTTCCGGATCGGACACGGCACCGAGCTCCACGACGAAGCTGTCGAACTCGTCGTGATCGTGATCTTCTTCGTCATCGTGATGCGTGTGGCGGTTTTCGATGTCGTTTTCGACAGCAAGACCAAGCCCGATCAGGACAGCCGGGTCGATGGCACCATTGGAGGCAACGACGATCTTTGCGGCCTTCGGAAGATGCTCGCCAATATGCGCCTTGGCACGCTCAAGACCATCGGCATCCAGGAGATCGCCCTTGGTGAGCACGATGAGATCGGCGCAGGCGATCTGGTCTTCGAAGACTTCCTCGACCGGATCATCGTGATCGAGCGCTTCGTCATTGGCGCGCTGGGCAGCGAGTGCCTCCAGATCGTGGGAAACCATGCCCTCGGCAAGGGCTGCACCATCCGCCACGGCAACCACGGCATCGACCGTAACGCGGCTGTTGATTGCGGGCCATTGGAAGGCCTGCACCAGAGGCTTAGGCAGGGCAAGACCGGAGGTCTCGATAAGAATGTGCTCGACCTTCGGCTGACGACTCAGAATCTGCTCGATGGCGGGCTGGAAATCATCCGCAACGGTGCAGCAGATGCAGCCATTGGCCAGTTCCACGATGTTTTCTTCCGGGCAACTTTCGATGCCGCAGCCTTTGAGGATTTCACCATCGATGCCGACATCGCCGAACTCGTTGACGATGATGGCCAGACGCTTGCCATCCAGCTTTTCCAGAAGGCCGCGCAGCAGGGTGGTCTTTCCCGCGCCTAAAAAGCCGGTAACGATGGTGCAGGGAACGCGGTCTAGCGTGGTCATGATCTCTCCTCGGTAAAATTCAATGGGGGTATGCGCGCGACCATGCCGCGCTTCAAACTATCGGGACGGCCACGCCATGGCATGAGGCCGTCGGCGGAACCTGCGAGCAGCTTTGCACCGGAAATCAAATCCTCGGCATTGTCGGGCGTCAGCCCGCCGAACACGTAGGACCAGCCGTCGGCGCTGCGCATCGCCGCACTCGCACCGCGCTTGCAATTGGCAAGGCAATTGACGCTGCGAACTTCGACGTGGCTTTGCGCACCAAGATGAACTGTCGCTTCCGCCAGCAGCGCGCCCGGACGCGGTTCGGCATTCGGATCGGCCTCATCACGGCAACTGCGGCACACGTAGACGACCACGCCGGAAACGGTGCCTGCGTCTGCTCGTTCAGTCTTTTGAGAAGATGTCGCTGTAATATCCAAACCTGAGTCCGCGCCTTTAAACCAAACAGGGGTGCGGATGCCGAAGACGGTGCGCGGAAGGCGCGAACCAGCATTCGACCGAACCGACTGACCGGAGCACCCCGCCCGACAGACGTTTTTCCTGAAACGGCAGGTCTCCTGGCTCGCGGCTTGAAATGACCGCCCTTGCACCGCCTTCCCGGAGATTCATCCAGTGGCTTAACAGTGCGGGCTCACCGCTTACAGTTGCGGGGGCAGCCACGGATTGACCCGGATGGGCGGAACCGTGTTCCCTCTTAGCTTTTCCCGTTGCCGGAAAAAGACCGTCAGTGCCTTACCCTTACGGCCAAGCGGCTTTGGGGTCAATGTGTTAATGCCGCATTGCCGCGAGGGTCGATTCGACTATAGTCGCCGCTTCGAAAAGCATCTGGCCCGAGAGGAAGCGACATCATGACACGCGATATCAGCGATAGCGAAGCCGCGCGCCACCGCGAAAAAATGGTGAACCGTAAAACGGTGCAGGATGCGGAAGTCGCTGAAAAGACCATCGAAAAAGGTCTGCTGATGATCAACACCGGTCCCGGCAAGGGCAAGTCCACGGCGGCTTTCGGCCTCGCCCTGCGCATGCTCGGCACCGGCAGAAGGGTCGGCGTCGTGCAATTCATCAAGGGCGCGTGGTCCACTGGCGAGCAGCAGGCTCTGACGCTCTTCGGAGACAAAGTGGAATGGCGCACCATGGGCGAAGGTTTCACGTGGGACACTCAGGACCTCAAGCGCGATGTCGCCGCTGCGGGCAAAGCCTGGGAGGAGGCGAAGACTTTGATGGCGGATGAAAGCATCGGCCTTCTCGTCCTGGACGAGCTGAACATCGCCCTGCGCTACGATTATCTTTCCCTGGATGATGTCGTCGCAACGCTCTCCGCCCGTCGCCCCGATCTCCACGTCATCGTCACCGGGCGCAACGCCAAGCAGCCCTTGATCGATGCCGCCGATATGGTGACGGAAATGACGCTGGTGAAGCACCATTTCAAGGCAGGCGTCAAAGCGCAATCCGGCATCGAGTTCTGATCCATGGTCGCCAAATCCATCATGTTTCAGGGGACCGGCTCGGATGTCGGCAAGTCACTGATGGTGGCGGGTCTGGCGCGCGCCTTTATCAAGCGCGGGCTTTCGGTGCTGCCTTTCAAGCCGCAGAACATGTCCAACAATGCCGCCGTTACCGCCGATGGCGGAGAGATTGGGCGGGCGCAGGCATTGCAGGCGCGCGCAGCAGGCGTTCCGCTTTCCGTGCACATGAACCCAGTGCTGCTGAAGCCGCAAAGCGAAACAGGCGCGCAGGTGGTGGTGCAAGGCAAGGTGCTGGGCAACGCCAAGGCGGCTGATTACCAGCATATGAAAGCCGGGCTGATGCCCCGTGTACTGGAAAGTTTCGAGCATCTGAGAGCCAATGCCGACCTTGTGCTGATCGAGGGCGCGGGCAGTGCGTCTGAGGTTAACCTGCGCGCCAACGACATAGCAAATATGGGCTTTGCCCGCGCTGCGAACGCGCCCGTCATCCTGATTGGCGACATCGACCGGGGAGGGGTGATCGCCAGTCTCGTCGGCACAAAGGCAGTGGTGGATGCCGCCGATGCAGAGATGATCAAGGGCTTCATCGTCAACCGTTTTCGCGGCGATCCAGCATTGTTCGATGAAGGCATGCGGATCATAGCCGACCATACCGGCTGGCAGTCCATCGGTCTGCTGCCGCATTTTGCCGAGGCATCCCAGCTGCCCGCAGAAGACGCGTTGGGATTGGCGTCATCAAATCAGGCAAAACCGGATGCGAAAATCCGCATAGCGGTGCCGATCCTGCCGCACATCTCCAATTTCGATGACCTCGACCCACTGGATATGGAGCCGGATATCGAACTCACCCGTGTGCGTCCGGGCCAAGCCATTCCCGGCAATTGTGCACTGGTGCTGCTTTGCGGATCCAAGGCAACGATTGCGGATTTGGCCGTCCTCAGACAGGCTGGTTTCGACATCGATATCAAGGCGCATATGCGGCGTGGCGGCTATGTCCTTGGCCTATGTGGCGGGTATCAGATGCTTGGGAAAACCATCTCGGACCCGCAAGGCATAGAGGGTGCGCCGACCAGCGTAGAGGGTCTAGGCCTTCTCGATATCGATACGGTTCTGGCTCGAGACAAGAGGCTCGTATCGATAACGGGCCGCAGCTTCGATGGGCACGCCTTCTCCGGCTATGAGATGCATGTCGGCGTAACACACGGCGCCGACTGCCAACGTCCCTTTGCGACCATCGGCAATCATGTCGACGGAGCCATCTCACCGGATGGTCGCGTTTTCGGCACTTATATCCATGGCCTGTTTTCCGATGACCTTCAACGCAGCGCCTGGCTCAAAAGACTCGGCGGGCAAGCCTCGACGCTGAACTACGAAGCACAGGTGGACGCGGTTCTGGATCGGTTGGCCGAACATATGGAGCGCCATCTGGATCTCGATGCGCTTCTCGCTATAGCCCGATAATGAGCGCGAGTGCGCCGAAGACGCCAATCAGCAGACCATCGGCAACCCGTGCCAGCTTCAGCGCCTGTCGAATATCGGCAGCGCTTAAATCCCGCCGTCCTCCTTCCCCCATGAACCGCGCCTCGATCATCTGCCCGCCATAGGATCGGGGCCCGGCAAGCGCAAAACCCAGCGCACCGGCCAACGCCGCTTCTGGCCAACCGGCGTTGGGTGAACGGTGGTGACCCGCGTCTTGAGAAATCGCTCGAATGGCATTTGCTGGAGAGGCGCCTTTTACGAAGAACGCCGCTGAAACGAATAGCAGGCCACTCAACCGAGACGCGGGCAGGTTTACGAGATCGTCAAGCCGGGCAGATGCCCAGCCGAAGGCTTCATGCCGCGCGGTGCGGTGTCCGATCATGCTGTCTGCGGTATTGATGGCCTTGTAACCGGCACCACCCGGCAGACCAAGAAGGCCGAGCCAGAGCGAGGGCGCAACGATGCCGTCCGAGAAATTTTCCGCCAAACTCTCTATAGCTGCCCTGCAAACCGCCGCTTCATCAAGCTGATCCGGGTCCCGACCAACGATCATCGAAACCGCCTTACGCCCACCCTGAAGCCCTTCGGTTTCCAGAGCCGTCGCAACCGCCGCAACATGCTGCTCAAGGCTTTTTTGTGCCGGAAGCGACGCACCAATGACAGCAACGAAAAGCAAGCCCACCGGCAGAAGCAGAAGTGCGCCCTGCATAAGGATGGACAACAGAACCGTCACACCGAAAAAAACCGACAGCGCCAGTGCACCCTTCATTTTCCGCTTTGAAAACGCCTCATCTTCCCGGTTCCATTTTTTGTCCAACAGCGCGATAAGCGAACCGATCCACGTGACCGGATGGCCGATAAGGCGGAACAGCCAGTCCGGATAGCCGACGAGACGTTCGATCAGGAGCGACAGGAAAGCGAGAGCGAAGAACATGAGCGAGATTTTACCGGATAAGGCGCAGGAACCGATCCGCCACGGTGGCGATCTTGGTCGGGCGCGCGCGCTTTATCCGCATGCGCCAGAACCCTGGATCGACCTTTCGACGGGTATCAATCCGCATTCCTACCCGCATTCGCCCATCCCCGCCAGCGCATTTGCCCGCCTGCCTGAACCATCCGGCTTGGCGAGGCTGAAGGAGACAGCGGCGAAAGCCTTCGGCGCTCCATCAGCTGCACATGTGACCGCAGCGCCGGGAACGCAGATGATGATGCCGCTTCTCGCTCAAACCGCGTTGAGGCATGGCGCAAAGACAGCGGCTGTATTGACGCCGGCCTATGCAGAACATGCAAGAACCGCCCGCATGGCTGGCTTGACCGTGACGGAAGTTGCGAATTTTTGCGATTTATACGCGTTCGATTACGCCGTCGTCATCAACCCCAACAATCCCGATGGCCGGGTCATCGACCGTGCCGATCTCCTTGACCTCGCTGCGCATATGAGCACCAAGGGCGGCATGCTCGTCATTGACGAGGCCTTCATCGAAACCGGCTATGCCAAGAGCGTGGCGGACGCCACCACGATCAATGGGCTTATCGTGATGCGTTCCTTCGGTAAGTTCTACGGCATGGCCGGCTTGCGCCTCGGCTTTGCAATCGCACATCCCACCATCGCCGCCACGCTGGAGGCGCGTCTGGGCCCGTGGGCGGTATCCGGTCCCGCCCTGCACGTAGCGACGGAAGCGCTTGCGGATGAAGATTGGCGCGATGAAATGAGAATCCGGCTAAGTCGAGAGGCTGAGCGGCTCGACGTCTTGCTCAATGAGGCGGGGCTTTATGTTGCGGGCGGAACAAGCCTTTTCCGGCTGGTGCATGATGCGCGCGCATCGTCGGTTGCCAAACACCTTGCCGAACAGGGAATTCTCATCCGTATTTTCGAAGAGCGCCCGGAAGACATGCGCTTTGGGCTTCCCGGAACAGAGCAGGAGTGGCAGCGATTGAAAGCCGCATTAGCAGCTTTGTAGCGTTGTCTCCATCACATGCTCGGATTCAACCGGGCATGTGATGGCTAACGAGCTTTTTCACCCTTCAAACGTATAAGTCTCAATCGACTCCGGCTTCATTTCAATCGAGAAGCCTGGCATCTTTGGCGGCATGTAAGCGGCATCGCGGATATCGCAGGGCTCGATGAAGTGCTCGTGCAGATGGTCGACATATTCAATGACGCGGCCTTCCTTGGTGCCTGACACGACGAGATAATCGATCATCGACAGATGCTGGACATATTCGCAAAGCCCGACGCCACCCGCATGTGGCCAGACGGGGAGATTGTATTTTGCAGCAATCAGCAGCACCGCCAGAACTTCGTTTAGCCCGCCCATACGGCAACTATCGATCTGCACGACATCGATTGCGCCTTCTGCGATAAACTGCTTGAACATAATGCGGTTTTGGCACATTTCGCCGGTCGCGACTTTGACCGGCCCGATAGCCTGACGGATCTTTCTGTGACCGGCAACGTCATCCGGGCTCGTCGGCTCCTCGATGAAGAATGGTTTGCAGAAAGCCAGCTTCTTGACCCAGTCGATAGCCTGATCCACCTCCCATACCTGATTGGCGTCGATCATGAGATAACGGTCAGGCCCGATGACTTCGCGAGCAATGGTGAGGCGGCGAATATCGTCTTCGAGGTCGCGACCCACTTTCATCTTCACATGGTTGAATCCGGTGTCGATAGCCTCCTGGCAAAGGCGACGCAGCTTTTCGTCGTCATAGCCAAGCCAGCCAGCGGAGGTCGTGTAGCAGGCGTAACCCTCACTCTTTAAGATATCGATGCGCTCCTTCTTGCCGGCCTCGGCTTTTTTCAGGATTGCCAAGGCCTCATCGCGCGTCAGCACATCGGTCAGATAGCGGTAATCGACGATATCGGCGACCTCTTCCGCACTCATATCAGCAACCAGCTGCCAGACCGGCTTGCCCGCCTGCTTCGCCAGCAAATCCCAGACTGCGTTGACGACGGCACCGGTGGCGAGATGCATGGCGCCCTTATCCGGTCCGATCCAGCGAAGCTGGCTATCGCTCGTAAGATGCCGCCAATATTGGCCGGGATTTTCGAGAACCTTGGCGAGATCGGTTCCGACGACCAGATGCCGCATCGCCTCGATTGCCATGCAGCAGATATCGTTGCCGCGCCCGATGGTGAAGGTAAGACCATGCCCTTTCAGGCTTGGCTCATCGGTATCGAGAATGACATAGGCAGCCGAGTAATCGGGGTCCGGGTTCATGGCATCGGAGCCGTCGAGGCTCTGGGAGGTCGGGAAGCGCAGGTCGAAAACGCGCAGGTCGGTGATCTTGGTCATGGCCGTTTACTCGCGGTCAGAGGTCGTTGAATTCATGCGTCGTGGACGTCGCGCTCAGGCGACCTCCACCATTCCCTTGATGACGCCCGCTTTGGGGTTCGTCAGATCGGCAAATCGAGACGGTACGTCCGAGAGCGTCATGCGATGGGTGATGAGCGCTTCCGGCACCTTGCCTGCCCGCAGCGCCTCCAGCACCCGCTCGAAATCTTCCGGCGTCGCGTTGCGGCTGCCGAGAAGGGTCGTCTCACGTTTATGGAATTCCGGATCGTTGAAGCTGATATCACTCGCGACGATAGAGACGAGGACGTAGGAGCCACCATGCCCGACGAAGGAAAAGCCACGCTCCATGGCTTTCGGATTGCCGGTCGCGTCGAAGACGACATCGAAGAAATTGCCGCCGGTGATCTCGCTCAATTGGTCCTTGTCGCCTTCGCCAAGGAGAACGATGTTGGAAACGCCGAGGTGATCCCGGCAGAAGGATAGCCGGTCTTCACGGCTGTCGATCATCGTGACCTTGCCGCCATTCAAAACAGCAAAGACGGCAACCGCCATGCCGATGGGACCAGCGCCGACGATCAGGACATGCTGGTCCTTTTCGACAGCACCGCGACGCACCGCATGTGCGCCGATGGCCAAAAACTCAGTCATTGCCGCCTGATCGAGGCTGAGGCCTTCCGCCTTCAGAACGAATTGTTGCGGAACGCTCAAATATTCCACCATGCCGCCATCGCGGTGAACGCCGAGCACACCGATATTGCGGCAGCAATTGCTCTTGCCCTTCAGGCAGGCGCTGCAATGGCCACAGGAGATGTAGGGAATGATGGTGACGATATCTCCGGCAGCAAACATGCTTCCTTCCGGCGCTTCTTCCACCGTACCCGCCAGTTCATGACCCATGATCCGCGGATAGGAGAGGTAGGGCTGATTGCCGGTGAAGATGTGCAAATCCGTGCCACAGACGCCGATGCGACGAATGCGGACCAGAACCTCATCTTGGCTGCGGGAGGGCTTTGGCAGCTCCTTCGCGCTGAGTTGACCGGGTTTGTCGCAAAAAATCGCCAGCATGAATCACCTGTCTGAAAGAGAATAAAAACGAACGGCATTTCCACCAAAGACAGCGGCGTGATGCTCCTCCGGCACCATATCCCGGCAAAAATCGAGCCAGCCCTGATAGTCTCCCGCGAGCCGCAGCACCGGCCAGTCGCTGCCAAAAATCACACGCTCCGGGCCGAAGAGTTCAAGGATGGTTTCCGCATAGGGGCGCACGGCTTCCGGCTTCTGTTCACCGCGTTCCGTCAAAAGGCCGGAAAGTTTGCAGTGAAGATTGGGAAGGGCGGCGAGGGCGGCCATGTCCTTGCGCCATGCGCTATAGTGACCGGTCGCGATCAATGGCTTCGCGCCATGGTCGATGACGATGGGCAACGCGGAGTACTCCGTGGCGAAGCGCAGCAGATAGGGGAGATGCGGCGGCAGCACGAGAGCATCGAAAACAAGGCCATGCTCGATAAGCGCATTCACGGCAGGCTCAAGAGCGACATCGTGAATCCAGCTAACATCCGCAATATCCTGCAACATGGGCCGCACGCCCTTGAAGGCAGGATGCATCGCACGCCGTGCGATTTCCGAAGCGGCATTGTCAGCCTTCATATCCACCCAGCCAACCACGCCCTTGATGAAAGTATTATCATCGGCCAGCGCAAGCATGAAGTCCGTATCGGCAGCGGTTTCCATCGTTTGCACCAGCACGGTGCCGGAGATGTCCGCTTGCTCCATCAAAGGCTTCAGATCAGCGGGCAGAAAGTCGCGGTAGATCGCCGCGAGTGACGGCGGCGGCCATTGGCCCTGTCGGTCTTTCAGCAGCCAGAAATGCTGATGCGCGTCGATCAGCATCGGCTCAGCCCTCATTGCCCGGTACTGGCGCGCCGTCTGAAATCAGTCCACGCCTTTGCAATTCGCTCCAGAACTCAGCCGGAATCTGCTGCTCGAACCAATCGATATTGGAGGAAAGCTGCTCGGCATTGCGCGCGCCGGAGACGACCGTAACCGAGGCCGGATGCGCAAGCGGAAACTGCAACGCCGCCGCTCGCAGGGAAACGCCAAGTTCTTCACAGACATCGTGCAGCGCATCGACGCGCGCTAGCATGTCCGCAGGGGCATCGGCATAATTGAACTTGCGATTGCCCGCCAGAATGCCTGAATTGAACGCGCCAGCCACGACGATGCCGACACCCTTTTCGGCGCAGGTGTTCATGAAACCGAGGCTCTGCTGCTCCAGCAGCGTGTAACGGCCTGCAAGCATGGCGACATCGATATCGAATTCATCCATCGCGTCGCGCACGACTTCCCACTCGTTGACGCCAAGACCTACGGCCTTCGTGGACCCTTCGGACCGCAGCCTGTCCAGCGCCTTGAACCCGCCGCCCGATGTCAGCTGATCCCAGTAATGCTGGTGCTTTTCGCCATGGGTGAAGGGGCCGATATCGTGGATATAGAGAATGTCAGGCTGGAGGATACCCAGCCGCTGCTGACTCGCCTCGAAAGAGCGCATGATGCCATCATGCGAATAATCGTAACGTGGACGGAAGGGCAGGGGCGCGACGTAGGCGTCTTCCTCAGGTCCAACCGTCTCATCCGGCACCATGACGCGCCCGACTTTGGTGCTCAGCGTATATTCGCTGCGGTCATGCTCCGTTACCATCGTACCGAGCCGACGCTCCGAGCGCGTGTAGCCATAGAACGGCGCAGTGTCGAAATAGCGCATGCCGCTGGCCCACGCCGTATCGAAGGCCCCCTTGGATTCCTCGTAGGGGGTCAGGCGATAGAGATTGCCCATCTGGGCGCAGCCGAGACCCATCACAGTCACTTCGACATCGCGGCGTGGCAGTTTGCGTTTCTCGGAGACTTTCATGGCAATCGCTTTCAGAATTTGCAGATGGGTTGGTTGCGGTTCTCTCTTCGTCATCCTCGGCCTTGAGCCGAGGATCCACTCACGCCGGACCGAATGAGACCGCAATGGATCCTCGGGACAAGCCCGAGGATGACGGAGGCAATGGGTACAACTCAGTACAGAACGTTCTTCGCTTCCGGCTTGTCGATGTTGTCCTTGGTCACGACCACGACGCCGGTATCGACGAACTTCTCGACCTTTTCCTTCTTGATGAGCTTGGTGACGGTTTCGACGCCCTTCTCACCCATCTGATAGGAGCCCTGAACGACGATGCCGGCAAGCGTGCCGTCCTTGACGAAGTTCTGGAGATCCTGATTGCCGTCGAAGCCGATGGCGACGACCTTGCCAGCCTTGCCGGATTGAGCCAGTGCACGGCCAACGCCGATAGCCGTCGGCTCATTGGCGCCGAAGATGCCCTTGAGGTCGGAATTGGCGGCCAGAACGTCGGTGGTCTGGTTAAGCGCGGTCGCCATCTGCGACTGGGAATAGAACGGACCGACGATCTGGAGCTTCGAGTTCGCCTTGATGTAATCGGTAAAGCCGCCGACGCGACCGATTTCCGAACCGGCACCGGCCACATAAGACATGACCGCGATCTTGCCTTCCTTACCGACCTTGTCGATCAGGGCCTGAGCGGCAAGCTCACCGGCCTTCTTGTTATCGGTTGCAAGGAAGGACTGGTAATATTGCTCGGCTCCCTTGGCGAGCTGCGAGTCCACGATCACCACCGGAATACGGGCTTCCCAAGCCTTCTTAACGGCAGGCACCAGCGCATCCGGGTCGGACGGCGCAAGAACGATACCGGCAACCTTACGGTTGACCGCGTTTTCGACCATGTTGACCTGATCGGCGATGGCCGATTCAGAGGCCGGGCCCTGGAAGGTCATGGTGTTGCCGGACGAATTCTTCATCGCCGCATCCGCGCCCTTCTGGACGTTCTGCCAGAAAGTCGAGTTGACGGTTTTCACGATGACGGCGATTTCGCCAGCCTGAACCGTGGAAACGCTCCACAGCGCAATGGCGGAGGTCAAAAGGGCAGTCGCAAGTTTCTTCATGTCTTCCTCCAATGTGCCTGCACTGCGAGAGCTCCTCTTCCCAATGCCGGCTATCCCGCGGATAGGGTCCGCACCCTTTTCTTGAAACCTTGAGTCGATCAGCGGCGGTTGCGCAGCTGGTCGATCCACACCGTGCCCAGAATGACGAGGCCAATGATGATCTGTTGAGTGAAGGCGGAGACGCCATTCATGTTGAGGCCGTTGCGTAAGATTCCGATCACGAAGGCACCGATGAATGTGCCGGAAATCGTGCCCACACCGCCGATCAGCGACGTTCCGCCGATGACGGCACTGGCAATGGCATCAAGTTCATACATCACGCCCTCATTCGGCTGGGCCGTGACAAGGCGAGACATCAGCACGCAGCCGGTCAGGCCAGCCAGCGTGCCAGACAGAATGTATGTAAAATTCGTGACCCGGGCGACGTTGACGCCGGAAAGGCGTGCCGCTTCCGCATTCGAACCCACCGCATAGATGTGGCGGCCTAGAACCGAGCGGTTCAGCATGAAGGACACGGCAACCGCGATGACGATCATGAGAATGACGGGGTAGGGGATGCCCGGAAAGGCAACATTCGGAAAACCGTCATCACCAATCGTGACGACCTTGAACAGTGCACCATTACCCAGCTCACCAAAGGATTCGCCAAGCCCGGAAACCGCGCGCGCACCCGTAATCTGAAGCGCGACGCCCCGTGCAATCAGCATCATTCCAAGCGTGGCGATGAAGGGCGGCAGCTTGAAACGGGTGACCAGCAGGCCGTTGATGAGGCCGCAGAGCGAGCCCGTGAAAATGCCGAGCAACATGCCGACAGGCACCGGCATTCCGAGTTCTTTCACGGCAAGCGCGGCAACCACACCGGACAGCGCCAGCACGGAACCCACGGAAAGATCGATACCGCCGGTGATAATGACGCAGGTGGCGCCGATGCCGAGAAGCGCAATGGAAGTCACCTGAAGCGCAATCGTCATGGCATTGTTGACTGTGAAGAAGGCGCTGCTGGTAGCGGAAAACACCATGGTCAGCACCACAAGGCTGCCGAGCGCGGCGAACTTCTGGATGATGTCCTTCTGCCGGTCGTTGAACTTAAAGCTTTTCGACGTTTCTGCGATATTCGCCATGTCTCACCTCATTGCGCCTTGCGGCTATAGCCCGAGGCATAGCGCATGATTTCTTCCTGATTGGTCTTGGCCGTCTCGACCACGCCGGTAATCGTTCCCTCGTGGAAGACGGCGATACGATCCGTCAGCCCCAGCACTTCGGGCAGTTCCGAACTGATGAGAATGACGCCGATGCCGCGTGCGGCCAGCTCGTCCATGATCTTGTAGATCGCGAATTTCGCCCCGACATCAATGCCGCGCGTCGGCTCATCGAAGAACAGCACGCGCGACTGCCGGAACAGCCATTTGCCGATAATGATCTTCTGCTGGTTTCCACCGGAAAGCAGCCGAACCGTCTGCTTGATCGACGGCGTGCGGATATTGAGAAGATCAACGTAGCGCTTGGCCACCTCGTCGTGCTTCTTGAAATCGATCAGGCCGAAGCGGTTGGAAACCTCGTCCATATTGGCAAGCGATGTATTCGCAGCCACTGACATCTTGATCGCAAGGCCATCGCTCTTTCTATCCTCGGAAAGATAGGCGATGCCCTGTTCGATAGCATCCTGCGGCGATTTAATCGAAAGCTCGCGGCCTTCGAACGTGATGGTGCCTGCATCGAAGGCATCCGCGCCGAAAATGGCACGGGCAACTTCCGTTCGCCCGGCGCCCATAAGGCCTGCAAAGCCTAAGATTTCGCCACGGCGCAACTCGAAGCTCACGTCATTGAACACGCCGGTCCGCGTCAGTCCTTTTACCGAGAAGATCACCTCGTCACTCGGCACGGATGTCCGCTCCGGAAATTTCTCTTCCAGCGACCGACCGACCATCCGGGTTACGATATCGTCCACCGTGATGGCGCTGAAATCATCCGTCGAAATATAGCGCCCGTCGCGCAGCACGGTCACGCGGTCGACAATTTCCGCCATCTCATCCAGACGGTGCGAGATATAGACGACGCCGACGCCGGATGCCTTGAGATCGCGAATGACCTTGAACAGCAGCCGCGTCTCCTGCTCGGTCAGCGAAGATGTCGGCTCGTCCATGATGAGAACTTCGGCATCGAGAGACAGCGCCTTGGCTATTTCGACCATCTGGCACTGCGCGACCGAAAGCCCGCGAACCAGGCGGTCGGGATCGAGATCGATGCCGAGGCGGTCGAGACAGCGCTTCGCATCGGCGCGCAGCTTCTTCCGGTCAACCAGAAAGCCTTTTCTTGGCTCACGGGCCAGATAGATATTCTCGGCAACGCTCAAATGCGGGACGAGGTTGAGTTCCTGATGGATGATCGCGATGCCAGCCGCTTCCGATTCCAGCGGCGAGGCATATTCGACCTGCTGACCTTTGTGGAGGATCGTACCGCTGGTGGGCTGGTAGACGCCACTGACGATCTTCATCAGCGTAGACTTACCGGCTCCGTTCTCACCGCAGACGGCGTGAACTTCACCGGCGCGCAGATCGAAATGCACATCGCTCAGCGCTTTGACGCCGGGAAATTCCTTGCTGATATTGTCCAGCCTAAGAAGCACCCGCGATTGCTCGCGCGGCTTCCGGCGGACGCCATCATGGCTCGAAATAGTCGATGCGCCTTGCGCCATCCGCTCCTCCCAAAACGCGCCCGGTCTCCTCCCAGAGCGCTGCGAATGGCGAAATGGTTAGGCCGCATTTTTATCTTGGTCAAGCCAATTAAAGATTTTTGAGAGAGGATTTTCCGTAGCGAGCTAAAACAGCTTTGTTGAAAATAGCAATTACTATAGTTTTTTCAATGAACTATAATATTGCTTTGCCAAGATGTCAGCTTGGCGATACGGTAAGGCCAAATCCTTAACTCGAACAGGCTGTCGCGCATAATCCATGAATGGTCAGGCCAAAATCATCGAACCCCGCAGGCTGTATCAGCAGGTCGCCGATCAAATCCGCGAGCTTATCGAAGGCGGAGAGTTTCAGCCGGGCACACGTCTGCCCGCGGAGCGCGAGCTGGCGCAGAAACTGGGCGTCTCACGACCTTCGTTGCGCGAAGCGCTGATCGCGCTTGAAATCGATGGCAGCGTCGATATCCGAATGGGCTCCGGCGTCTATGTTCTCCCGGAACAGGGATCGCAGCCGACGCGCACCAAATCCCTTGGCGAAAGTCCATCGGAACTGATGCAGGCGCGCTCGACGCTGGAAGGCGCAACCATTCTGCTTGCGGCAAGCCGCATCGATGCCGCAGCCCTTTCCGCGCTTCGCTCCAATCTGGACGAGATGCGCGGCGATATCGAAGCTGGTCGCAAGCCGCTCGATCAGGACCGGAAGTTTCACACCATCATCGCCGAACAATCCGGCAACAGCGTGCTGGCCCGGCTTGTGGCTGATCTCTTCGATGAGCGGCATAGCCCCATCTCGGCGCAATTGCGCGTGAAGTTCGAGGACAAGGACACATGGGCCTTCGCCCTTCAGGAGCACGAGGCCATTCTGGCCGCGCTCGAGGCAAAGGATCCACTGCTTGCGCAGGCGGCCATGCATATTCATCTGGAAAGCTCGAGACGGCGCTGGATCGATAAATAATCAAGAAATGCCTCGGCAGGCATGTCGGGAGGAGGACATTTGTGACTGAGAATACCGAAGCAACCATTCTGCTGAATGCCAATGACAACGTGGCCGTTGCGCGCCGCTCGATAAAAGCGGGTAGCGAGACAGGGCGGGGAGACCTCAAAGCGCTCGACCTGATTGGCCGTGGCCACAAGGTTGCGCTGAAGCCGATCAAATCCGGCGAGGAAGTGCTGAAATACGGCCAGGTCATCGGCATCGCCACGCAGGACATCGAGCCCGGTCGCCATGTGCACCTGCACAATCTCGCAATGGTGCCGTCCGAACATGCGCATCAGTTCAGCACCGACATCGAAGAAAGAGGCATGCTGCCGGAAGCAGAACGCCGGACTTTCATGGGCTTCGATCGCGGAGCAGGAGGCGTTGGTACGCGCAACTATATCGGCGTCATCGCTTCGGTAAACTGTTCCGCCACCGTCTCCCGCTACATTGCCGATTACTTCAACAAGGAAGGCGGGCTGGACGGTTTCGAAAATGTGGATGGCGTCGTGGCGCTAACCCATGGCGGCGGCTGCGCGCTGAACACCAAGTCGGAAGGCTATCGCCTGCTGATCCGCACAATCCAGGGCTATGCACGGCATCCCAATTTCGGCGGCATTCTGCTGATCGGCCTTGGCTGCGAAACGAACCAGATCGCGCCCATCCTCGAACATTACAAAATAGAAGAGGGTGATCGCCTTCGCACCATGACCATCCAGCAGCATGGTGGCACGCGCAAGACCATCGAAGCGGCCATCGCCAACATCAAGGAGATGCTGCCCGCCGTCAACGCAGCCGAGCGGACTGAACAGCCCCTATCGAAGTTGAAGATCGCGCTGGAATGCGGCGGTTCAGACGGCTACTCCGGCATTTCCGCCAATCCCGCGCTCGGCTATGCTTCAGACCTCATCGTTCGCAACGGCGGAACGACCGTTCTTTCGGAAACGCCTGAAATCTATGGTGCGGAGCATCTTCTGACGAAGCGCGCCGTGACGCCAGCCGTCGCCGAAAAGCTGTTGCAACGCATCGACTGGTGGCGCGATTATACCGCCAGAAACGGTGACGAACTGAACAACAACCCCTCGCATGGCAACAAGCTGGGCGGCCTCACCACCATTTTGGAGAAGTCTCTGGGCGCTGTCGCCAAGGGCGGCTCGATGCCGCTGAAGGCCGTCTATGAATTCGCGGAAACCGTCACAGAATCCGGCTTCGTATTCATGGATACCCCCGGCTACGATCCCGTTGCCGTGACGGGGCAGGTTGCAGGAGGCTGCAATGTCATCTGTTTCACCACTGGTCGCGGCTCCGTCTCCGGCTTCAAGCCCGCGCCCTGCATCAAGATCGCCACGAATTCCGAAATGTATGAGCACATGAAGGAAGACATGGACATCAATTGCGGTGAGATCGTTACCGGTGCCGAGACAATCGAAGAATCCGGCAAACGGATTTTCGAACACATTATCGCGGTGGCTTCTGGCGACAAGACCGTCAGCGAAATCTATGACTATGGCGACAATGAATTCGTGCCGTGGCAGGTAGGCGCGGTAACGTGAGCTTGTCTCACGTGAAACGTCTCCAGACGAGTATAGAGACGTCTAAACAATCCTCCTCGGGCGAACCCGAGGAGAACCAAGATTGAAGAAGCGCCGCGGGTCGAAACCGCGACGCTTGATCACATCTTAGTGCCGGAAGTGGCGCATTCCGGTAAAGACCATAGCAACATTATGCTCGTTAGCAGCGTCGATCACTTCCTGATCCCGCATCGAGCCACCCGGCTGGATAACGGCTGTTGCACCGGCAGCGATGGCAGCGAGAAGACCATCGGCGAATGGATAGAAGGCCTCGGAGGCAACGGCGGAGCCCTTCGTCAGCGGCTCGGCAAGCCCCATGGCCTTGGCGGCATCTTCAGCCTTCTGCGCCGCGATGCGCGCGGAGTCGACACGGCTCATCTGTCCGGCGCCGATACCCGCCGTCTGTCCGTCCTTGGCATAGATGACGGCATTCGATTTGACGTGTTTAGCAATCTTGAAGGCGAACTTCATGTCTTCAAGTTCCTGCGCGCTTGGAGCACGCTTAGTGACGACCTTGAGATCAAGGTCTTCGACCATGCCGTTGTCACGGCTTTGCACGAGCAGACCGCCCGAAACCGTTTTGGCGGTGATACCCGCCGCGCGTGGATCGGGAAGGCCACCGGCAGACAGGAGGCGCAGGTTCGGCTTGCGCGCAACGACAGCCTTGGCTTCTTCCGTCACATCCGGCGCGATGATGACCTCGGTAAAGAGCTGGATGATCTCTTCCGCCGTCTCCGCATCAAGCGTCTGGTTCAAGGCAATGACGCCACCGAAAGCCGATACCGGATCGCAGGCCAGCGCCCGCTTATAGGCTTCCAGAAGCGTGGAGCCGGTTGCAACGCCGCACGGGTTGGCGTGCTTGATAATCGCAACGGCGGGTGCGTTTTCCGGCAGGAACTCAGCCACCAGCTCGTAGGCCGCGTCCGTATCGTTGATGTTGTTGTAGGATAGCTGTTTGCCCTGAAGCAGCGTCGCGGTTGCTACGCCTGGACGCTTGTCGCCAGTCAGGTAAAAGCCTGCGCTCTGGTGCGGGTTCTCGCCATACCGCATCTTTTCTTTTAGCACGCCGCCAATGGCGCGGTAGTGCGGCGTCTCAATGGCAAGAGCTTCCGCAAACCAGTTGGAAATCACGGCATCATAGGCCGCGGTGCGGGCATAGGCCTTGGCAGCGAATTTCTGCCGCAACGCATAGGTCGTCTGGCCTTCATCGGCCTGAAGCGCTTCCAGCAGTTCCGGATAGTCAGTCGGGTCGGTTACGACTGTTACATAGGCATGATTCTTGGCGGAAGCACGGATCATCGCAGGACCGCCGATGTCGATATTCTCAACCGTGGTCGGATAATCGCCACCCTTTGCGCGCACCTCCTCAAATGGATAGAGGTTGATGATGGAGAGGTCGATGCCTTCGATACCATGTGCACGCATGGCTTCCTGATGCTCCGCATCGTCGCGAATGGCCAGAAGACCGCCGTGAACATTCGGGTGCAGCGTCTTGACGCGACCGTCCATGATTTCTGGAAACTTGGTAATATCGGAAACGTCGGTGACCGGCAGTCCTGCATCCGCAATCGCCTTGGACGTACCGCCGGTGGACAAAAGCTTCACGCCAAGCTTTACCAGCGCACCAGCCAGCTCGATAATATCCGTCTTGTCGGAGACGGAAAGAAGTGCGGTACGAATCTTGACCTTATCGGGCGCGGGGATTTTCTTGGAAACGACAGCCATCGGGATTACTCCGTGAAACGTGGAGAAGAGCCGGAAACGGACACGCCCCGGCGGTTGCCGCCGCGTTAGCACAGCTTGACGGATTAATAAACAGAGCCAACAGCTTTATCCGCGACAGCGACGTCTCTTACACCCGCCGCTCGAGCAGCCAGCGTATGTCTAGCGTTTCCGCGAGGTCGAAGGCGATTTCGATCTGCAGGGACGCACGAATGCCTGAAGCATCCGCCATGAAGACATCCTCGCCGATACTTATCTGACGGGCTGGAGCAGAAAACGCCCAGGTCGTTCCATCCGGCGCGCGCATGACGACGGTTTCTTCATCTTCCTGAACCAGTTCGATTAGGGGATGAACGTGGAATCGTGAAATCGCTTCAACCGGCTGGATGCGCGCCTTCTCATCGGCTCTCAACCAGTCTCTGCCCCTGATCTTTGTCCCCGTGGCATTCAACTCCAGCTCGCGTTGATGAACGTAACCAAGAGATGCGACATAGCCATCATGTGATGCAGAAAGCGCGTCTGCGCCCTTCTCATCCACACCCCTTTGTATCTCGATTTCATCAATGCCTGAAACGACGACTGGACCGAGAAGCCGGGATCGTGAAATGCGCGAAGACGAGCGGTCACCAATCGTAACCGTGGAATGCGCGGCCGTCGATCTGCTGACCCGTCGAAACTCCCGCGTGGCATATTGAGGAAAGCCGGAATTGACGATGAACCTGTAGCGACCCGACGAGAGCTCAAACGAAAGACAACCGCAATGAGCGTTGCGCGAGAGCTCGATGGATCTCGGTTTTCCGGTGTCCACGATGATGACCGTGTCTGCAACGGCCAGACGATGATAGGCAATGTCCTGCAGCGACCGGGAGGGGCGTCCTGCGGTTTCATCGTAGCGCAGCACCGAGGCCAGCTCATTGGCAAGCGTCGCCGTTGCACCATTGAACAACGCAAGGTCACCATCCTGATGCCGGAAAAACCGGATGGCGGGGAACATGCGGTCGATGGCTGGCACAAGCCCTATCGGTACGTCATGCCCCAGATTGATGTAGCTCTGACGTAGAGGCAACAAATCCAGAAGCAGCTCGAGAATAACCCGTGGATTGCGTGACACATGGCCACCATCTGGAAGAATCTGGCGTTCCATTTCCCGGTCAAGCTTTGCGCCGTAGCGCGCGATCCTTGCCGCGCTGTTGGGCATGGAAATTGATGCCATCGCCAGTGCTATACGGATTTTGAGCCGAACCTCGCCATCCTGCGTGTATTTCGCGATCAGATTAAGGTAGCGAACATGCAGCCCGATACACTTCAGGAACCGGCGATAAAAACTCGCATCTGCCTTCTGAAGAATGATGGGGGAGTGGGATAGCCACGAAATCAGCCTCTGAGCCGCCATTTCAGGCGCCCATGCAAGCCCGCCGATTTTACGGCCATAGAAGCTCATCCATTCCGCAACATGCAGACGTGCACGATTGCAGGCCTCTTCTGATTTACTCGCTCGAACATGGCGCAGCCATCCAAAGGCGTGTAGTCGTTCTTCGAAAGCAGGAGAAGGCATCTCCAGCAGAAATGGCGAAACACCGCCAGTCTCAAGAATACGGCCCGCCAGGAATATCCGCCCATATACGAGTTCCTGCGCCACATAAGGATCGACTGCGCGCAAATCTGTCGGTGCGGCGACCAATCCGCTCGGTGTGCGATTGGAAAGTCGAAGGAGATGCAGACGCAGAGGCGCAACCGCGATCATTGCGCGGTTGAAGCTCGTGCGGATGAAATAGCCCGCCACGCTGACACGATTGTTCAGGGAGCTCGCCAAACTGTGTTTCCTGCCTCGCGGAATTTTTGTTTTTTCAGAGAACGCGCATGCGAAATCATCATGAAGGAGTCATTCAAAGTTTCACGAAAAGCTTCACATTTTGTAAATGAATGACGGACGTAACGCGGTTAGCCGCGAGGCTGAATACGCGTCCCGGTTCAAATGTCAAAATGAATGTAGCGCCTTAGCGTCTGCGAAGCACAGCGGCATAGAAGCCGTCGACACCACCGAACATATCCGGTGTCGTGCGAAGATCACCGTGAGAACTGATGGCTATCTCCATACCCGGCAAGGCCTCAGGCGTGACAGCGACCCGCTCGACGCCTGCATCGCTTTCCAGCACACGCGCCACCATTGCCTCACCTTCGGACGGATCAAGCGAGCAATTGGAGAAGACGACCAACCCGCCAGACTTCACCAGCCCGATAGCATGGCGCAGCATCTGCTCCTGAAGGTTCGCCAGCTTGGCAATATCTTTCTCGTCTTTCGTCCAGCTAACATCCGGGTGCTTGCGCAGGGTGCCGGTGGAAGAACATGGGGCATCCAGCAAAACCGCATCGAACAACTCGTCCGGCAGGAACTTAAGCATGTTCTCTTCAACCGTTTCGGCAACGAATCCAAGCCGAGACAGATTTTCTTTCAGCCGCTTCAATCGGTTTCCTGATTGATCCAGAGCAGTCACCTTCGCTCCCGCAAGAACCAGCTGTGCAGTCTTACCGCCCGGTGCCGCGCAAAGATCGGCAACACGTTTCCCCTTGATATCGCCCATCAGCCGCACAGGCATGCTGGCAGAAAAATCCTGTACCCACCATTCGCCTTCGACAAAGCCTTCAAGGGCAGACACCTGCCCCTCGAAAGAGCCCAAACGCACCGAACCGTTTGGCAATACAGTGCCATTGAGCTTCTTTGCCCAGCCTTCCGGATCTGACTTGACGGTGAGATCGATAGCGGAGGGAACGAGTTGAGACTGCGCGATACGCGCCGCGGCGTCCTCACCGTAGGCTGCCACCAAACGATCCTGAAACCATTGTGGAAGCACAGGGATAACTTCTATCGTCTCCATAGCGGCTTCTTTTTCTCGCCCAAGCCTGCGCAGCACAGCATTGACGAGCTTAACGAAACGCTTGTTGCGAGGATCGCGATGCGCCTGCTCGACTGCCAGATCCACTGCGGAATGATCGGGCACATCTAGATAAAGCATCTGCGCAACGGCAACGACGAGAACGTGATGAAGCGACCGCGCGCCCTGTGGCAAAGGCCCATCCAGCATCATCGAGATTGCCGCCTCGATACGAGGCAGGTGGCGGAGCGCACTGTTGATAATCGCCCGGACGAGAGCGCGGTCAGCGAGGCTGAGCGAGCGATAGGAGGGATTGCCATGTTCCGCATCGAGCATGCCATCGAGAGACGTCTTCTTGTCGATGACGGCAGCTATGATCTTCACAGCGGCCATGCGAGCAGAGAGACCCGGCTTCCAATCCCCACCTGGAACAGCTGAATCAGAAACAGCTGGCTTTCTTTTTTTGAATTTTGGCCGGGTAGGGGTGTCGGAAGATGTCAAGACCAGGGACCTTTACGCTCATTATCATCGCCACGCCCGAAGCCCGCATTGGGAACGGAACGTGATTTGCGCACGGGCTTATCACTTGCAGAGCGGAAGGTCGATGGCTGCGCGAGATCCTGCGACATGGCGTGAAGCGCGGCGATACGGTTTTCAGTATTGGGATGGGTAGAAAACAGATTGTCCATCCGTTCGCCTGACAGTGGATTGATAATGAACATATGAGCAGTGGCAGGATTACGCTCTGCATCGTCATTATGGATTTGCTGTGCAGCACCCGCAATTTTCTGAAGCGCGGATGCAAGCCAGAGCGGGTTACCGCAGATCTCTGCGCCGCGGCGATCAGCAGAATATTCGCGTGTGCGGCTGATTGCCATCTGAACCAGCATCGCTGCCAGCGGCGCAACGATCATGGCAACGAGGACACCGATGAAGCCGAGCGGATTATTGTTTTCCCTGTTACCGCCAAAAAAGAAGGCGAAATTGCCCAACATGGAGATCGCACCCGCAAGCGTGGCCGTAATCGTCATGGTCAACGTGTCGCGATTCTGGATATGCGCCAGTTCATGCGCCATGACACCGGCCACCTCCTGTGGCGTCAAACGTTCCATCAAACCCGTCGATGCCGCAACAGCGGCGTTTTCAGGATTACGACCGGTCGCGAAAGCGTTAGGCTGCGGGCTATCATAGACGTAGACCTTGGGCATCGGCAGGCCAGCATTGTGAGACAAATCCCGGATCATATTGAAGAATTCGGGAGCATTGCGCTCATCCACCTCCTGTGCACGGTAGGCGGACAAGACCATCTTGTCGGAATTCCAGTAGGAGAAGAGGTTCATGCCTGCGGCGATGAGAAGCGCAATCATCATGCCGCCGCGGCCACCAATCAGAAAACCAACCCCCATGAACAAGGCTGTCATGAAGGCCAACAGCATGGCGGTACGCATCAGGTTCATCCAGAATCTCCGTCAAATCGTGAAATCGGCCGACAAGGCTTATCAAGCCGGTCAGTTTTCTATAATCTGGTTACGCTGAAATGCTTTTCAATATGCCGTGACGAGGTGCCCGCCTATGCAAAACGCTGACAACGATAATGCCGATATCGGAAACAAAAAGATATCGCCTGCTGCGCAGCGCGCCCTGAAGGAAGCGGAAGAGCGCCGTCAAGCAGCGGAGGCGCTCAAGCTTCCTCCTGAAACCGGCGGGCGCGGTGGCGCAGAACCCGTTCGGTTCGGAGATTATGAGATCAACGGTCGTGCGATTGATTTCTAAAATAAAAAAGCCCCTTCAACGGGGCTTTTTTATTGTTAAAACAAATAGTTAGGACTATTTCTGCTCCAGAAGGCGACACACAGCTTCGAGCTGTTCCAGTGTACGATAATTGATCCGTATCTGGCCGCCATTCCCCTTATGGCTGATCTTTACATCCAGGCCCAGAGCATCGGACAACGTTCTTTCCAACGCGATGGTATCGGAGTCCTTCTCGCTATCGGACTTACGCGGCTGGGTCGGATCCATTTGAGCCCGAATGTCGCTCTGCGCCATTCGCTCCGCGTCGCGAACTGAAAGACCTTTCGAAACAATGGTTCTCGCCAGTTGGGTAGGATCAGAAGTCGACACCAGAGCGCGCGCATGGCCTGCAGACAACGAACCTTCCGACAGCATGTCTCGTACTGGATCCGGAAGCTTGAGAAGCCGCAAACTATTGGCAACATGGCTGCGGCTCTTGCCAATAATCTCACCGAGATCATTCTGCGTATATCCGTGCTCGGCAATCAGCTGCTCGTAACCCAGCGCTTCTTCGAGAGGATTAAGGTCGGATCGCTGGACGTTTTCAACAATCGCCAGCTCCAATGCCGTGCGATCATCGACATCGCGAACGATGACCGGCACTTCCGTAAAGCCAGCCAACTGCGCAGCACGCCAGCGGCGCTCACCCGCAATGATCTCAAAGCGATTCTGGCCAACCGTGCGGACGACGACTGGCTGCACGATACCATGCTGACGGATCGATGCAGCGAGATCCTGAAGTTCATTTTCATCGAAATGACGGCGCGGGTTACGCGCACTTCGTGCGATGAATTCAATAGGAACGGTTCTATCAGGGCTTACCGCCTTCTGCGGCTCGCCAACCGGCAGGGGCTGATCCATTTCGCCGATAAGAGCAGCCAAGCCGCGGCCGAGGCGGCGCTTAGAGAGATCGTCACTCATAAATTACTCCATGCAATCCAAGTCTTCAGGCCAAATCTTCAGGCGGCCTTGCGCAGTCGCTCGCGCTGAATGACTTCTGATGCCAATTGCAGGTACGCCTGACTACCCGCGCATTTCAAATCGTAAAGAATGGCAGGCTTGCCATAGGACGGCGCTTCGGAAACGCGTACGTTCCGGGGGATCAGAGTGTGATAGACCTTCTCGCCCAGATGCGTTCGAACATCACTTACGACTTGCTGAGCAAGATTGTTGCGCGAGTCGAACATCGTCAAAACGATACCCTGAATATCGAGCGCCGGATTGACGGTGCCTCTGATCTGGTTGACCGTATCTAGCAGCTGGCTCAACCCTTCTAACGCGAAGAATTCGCACTGGAGAGGTACAAGCACGGAATGCGCGGCAGCCATCGCGTTCATCGTTAAGAGGTTGAACGAAGGGGGGCAGTCCAGAAGGACGTACGAATAGGCAAGCGCCTCGTTGCTCTGCAAAGCATTGCGCAACAGAAAAACGCGATTGGACGCGTTGGCAACTTCCATCTCAAAGCCAAGCAGGTCCATTGTAGACGGAATGATATCGAGATTCGGTACTGCGGTCGGCACCACGACTTCAGCAACGGAATGAGCGCCAATCAACAGATCGTAGGAAGACATCTTCCTCTCACGACGATCGATTCCCAAGCCGGTGCTGGCATTGCCTTGTGGATCAAGGTCAACGACAAGCACTCGTTCACCAATCGCGGCCAACGCGGTTGCGAGATTAATCGCCGTCGTCGTCTTACCGACGCCGCCCTTTTGATTCGCGATTGTGATAATCCGGTTTTTTTCAAACATCATGCCGCACCTGGCTTCATTGATCAGCTCTTCGAGGCGAGGTTACTGATCTCCAGGACCACTGAACTCGCTTCGACAGCACTTTGATGTTTTAACAGATCAAAGTTCCAACGACCACGGGCTTTCGCTATCTCGGCTTCATAATCCCGGCCTTTATTGAGATAAGCGCGCATTTCAGAATTCAATTGTGCCCATGGATGTATGTATTGAAACAGCAAATCAAGGTCTGCCAGCGCCCGGGCCGATACAGCATCACAACGCCCAACAACGTCCGGTGCACCTTCAATGCGGATTGGATGGACACTGCCCCTTGCGCCCGTTTCGGCCAGTGCGACCCTTAAGAAGCCGGCCTTCTTGTGATTGCTCTCAACAAGATGAACCCAACCCCCGCCTAGTTCCGCCAAGAAAATCGCGGTGATTACGCCCGGAAAACCGCCCCCACTGCCAAGGTCCGCCCATGTCAGCGGACGGGGATTAAGTTGAAATATCTGGGCACTATCCGCAACATGGCGAGACCATAGATCGCTTAAAGTAGAAGGAGCGACGAGATTTGTAGTGGCATTCCATTTCTTGAAAAGTTCAACGAAATGCTCAAGCCGCTCATGTGTTTCACGTGAAACACTTTGGCCGTTTATCTTCATGTTGGGACTCGTTAGGGATGTACGCGTAATGTCTCGCTACGCGTATAAGTCCCTTTCTTCACCAAAGCAAGAACGAGTGAAATAGCAGCCGGTGTCATGCCGTCTAACCGCGATGCCTGAGCAATGTTTCTCGGTTTCGCCGCCAAAAGCTTCTGTTTCAGCTCATTCGATAGACCTGATAAAGCCTGAAAATCAAAATCATCTGGGATAATGCGATCCTCATCTCTCTTGATATCGATGATATCCGCATTTTGTCTCTGCATGTAAACAGCGTAACTGGCTTCGATTTCGAGAACCTCAGCGACCCGGGGTTCAAGCAAACTTAGCTGCGGCCAAATCGGCTTAAGGGTCTCGAGGTACATCTCGGGATACGCCAAAAGCTCATAGGCGCTACGCTTTTGACCGTCCTGATTGAGTTTCAATCCCTGCTTCAAAGCTTGAGTCGGTGTAATCGCAAGTGACCTCAACGTATCACGGCCCGCTTCGAGCGCAGCCATGTAAGAAGCAAACTTACCAGCTCGCTGCCGCTCAACCAATCCGACGTTAAGGCCAACCGGCGTAAGCCGAAGATCCGCATTATCGACGCGGAGCGAAAGCCGGTACTCCGCACGTGACGTGAACATCCGATAGGGTTCAGTCACACCCTTTGACGTGAGGTCGTCAATCATCACTCCGATATAGGATTCTGTGCGACTGAAGATGTAAGCATCGGTCGCAGCGGATAATCGAGCAGCGTTTAGACCAGCGACCAGTCCCTGCGCTGCGGCCTCTTCATAGCCCGTTGTGCCATTGATTTGGCCTGCCAGAAAAAGTCCCGGTATTTTTTTGCATTCCAAGGAAGGCTTTAGTTCGCGGGGGTCGACGTAATCATATTCGATTGCGTAGCCGGGCTGGATGATTGTCACATTCTCCAAGCCGGGAATCGTATGAATAAATGCTTCCTGAACCTCGGCGGGTAGGGACGTTGATATTCCATTCGGGTAGATCGTATGATCGTCCAGTCCCTCTGGTTCCAAGAAAATCTGGTGACCGTCGCGCTCACCAAATCGAACGATCTTGTCTTCGATCGACGGGCAATAACGGGGACCGACACCTTCGATCTGTCCGGAATACATAGCCGACAGGTGTATATTGTCCTGAATGATTTTATGGCCTGCTGGCGTCGTCCGCGTGACCCCGCAGTCGATTTGTTCGTTGGTGATTTTATCCGTCATGAACGAGAACGGGACCGGATCTTCGTCAGGACCCTGCTTCTCCACTGATGACCAATCTATCGTTCTCCCGTCCAGCCGTGCAGGAGTACCCGTCTTCAAGCGGCCAAGCATCAAACCGGCTCGCATCATTGTCTGAGACAAACCAAGTGAAGGAGCCTCCCCAACTCGACCGGCAGGAATCTTTTCGGAACCGATATGAATAAGGCCCCTTAGAAAGGTGCCTGTTGTTAGAACGACAGCTCCACAGGGTATACGGCGACCATCTGCCATGATCACCGCTTTCACGGTATCATTCTGTATTTCGATGTCGAACGCATCGCCTTCGATAATATCGAGATTTGCTATCGCATGGATTTCAGTCTGCATTGCTTCTTTGTAGAGCCTGCGATCAGCCTGGGTCCTTGGGCCGCGCACAGCAGGCCCCTTTTTTCGGTTCAGCATCCGAAACTGGATTCCACCAGCATCCGCGACGCGACCCATCAGCCCGTCCAGTGCGTCAATTTCCCGAACGAGATGTCCCTTGCCCAGACCTCCGATGGCCGGATTACAGGACATAACACCAATCGTTTCTCGCTTATGTGTAATCAGCGCAGTGCGTGCGCCATAACGCGCAGAAGCGGAAGCCGCTTCACTACCTGCATGTCCACCACCGATAACGACGACATCGTAAACCATCGAACTTCCAAGCTTAAACGAAAGGTGCAGTTACACCGAATGTTTCACGTGAATCATTTGCCAATGCAGAATTCAGAGAAAATGACGCCGAGTAAATCCTCGACATCTACTCTGCCTGTGATGCGTCCAAGCGACGTCGCGGCGAGCCTAAGATACTCCGACCGAATGGCAAGTTCCATGCCTTCGGATGCAAGCGCTTCCCTAACACAGTTTAGCGTCTCTTCAAGTCGTTTTTTGTGTCGGCTGCGTCCCGGCATCAGACTGGCGGCTCCACCAACCTGTTGCTCGATAGCTATTTTGATAAGATGCTTTAATTCATGAAGGCCCTCTCCGGTCACAACGGACACCGAGAGATCACTGTTCAATGAGGTGACGCCAATATTGTCAGCCTTGGTGTGAAGACGACGGGTTGCTTGACTCTCCCATATTTGTTCCGGATACGAATCGGTATCTGACAAATGTAAAACCAGGTTTGCAGTTTCGGCGGTTAGCGTCGCGCGTCTGATACCCTCTTTTTCAACGATATCAGATGTGTCTCTAATTCCAGCGGTGTCAAACAGCGTAACCAGATAACCATCAACATCGAGATCGATGCTCAGAACATCGCGGGTGGTGCCTGCAATATCGGTAACGATAGCGACATCACGACCGCTGAGCGCATTCATTAAGCTGGATTTGCCGACATTCGGCGCGCCGACGAGAGCCACTCTGAAGCCATCACGAATGATTTCAGAGCCTGTTCCGCTTTCGATGTGCGCTGATAGGTCCTGCTCCAATTGAGCGACCTTGGCCCACACTTGTTCTGCCACGGAATCCGGCACGTCTTCTTCATCCGCGAAATCAAGCTCAGCTTCGATAAGCGCTCTGCATCTCGTTAGTTGGTGTGCCCAACCATCATAGAGGTTTGAAAGGTTTCCCGTACTTTGCTCTACAGCAAGACGCCGCTGCATCTCCGTTTCTGCCGTCAGAAGGTCGGCGAGGCCTTCCACTTCGAGCAGGTCCATCTTTCCGTTATCAAAAGCCCGTTTTGAAAATTCTCCTGCCTCTGCAGGGCGAAAATCAGTTTGGCTTTCCAGAATATCAAAAATTGCTGCTACGACGGCGCGGCTGCCATGAACCTGAAGCTCGACGCAATCTTCACCGGTAAATGAATGGGGCGCCTGAAAATGCAGCACCAGTGCCTGATCGATAGGCTGACCGTTCCGGCTTCGAATCGTTCGCAAGGAAGCCTTACGAGGCGTTAGTGATTCTGCACCAACGAGTATTCGTGAAGCTTCGAAGGCTTTGCTTCCACTGATTCTGATAACAGCAACACCTGCGGGTAGCGAACCGCTGGACAGAGCGTAGATGGTATCTGAGGAATAGGACATGCCAAAGCTCTTCTAAAGAAAATGGCCGCGTCTGTTTTACAGACGCAGCCGATATCAGCCAAAGAATCCGGCTAAAGGGATCAGGTATTCATCGAGTCGAAGAAATCGCCGTTGTTCTTCGTCTGCTTGAGCTTGTCGATGAGGAACTCGATTGCGTCGGTGGTGCCCATCGGCGCCAAGATACGCCGCAACACGAAAATCTTCTGGAGATCCTGACGCGGAACGAGAAGGTCTTCCTTACGCGTGCCGGACTTGAGGATATCCATGGCCGGGAAGATACGCTTGTCTGCGACCTTGCGGTCGAGGACGATTTCAGAGTTACCGGTACCCTTGAATTCTTCGAAAATGACTTCGTCCATACGGCTGCCCGTATCGATCAGCGCCGTTGCGATGATCGTCAGCGATCCACCTTCTTCGATGTTACGTGCGGCACCGAAAAAGCGCTTCGGACGCTGGAGAGCATTCGCGTCGACACCGCCTGTCAGAACCTTACCGGAAGAAGGAACAACGGTGTTGTAGGCGCGACCGAGACGTGTGATCGAATCGAGAAGAATGACGACATCGCGACCATGTTCGACAAGGCGCTTTGCCTTCTCGATAACCATTTCAGCGACCTGTACGTGGCGTACCGCCGGTTCATCGAAGGTGGAAGATACGACTTCGCCCTTAACCGAACGCTGCATGTCCGTCACTTCTTCCGGGCGCTCATCGATCAAAAGAACGATGAGATAACACTCAGGGTGATTCGCCGTGATGGAATGGGCAATGTTCTGGAGAAGAACCGTCTTACCCGTGCGCGGTGGAGCAACGATCAGGCCACGCTGTCCCTTACCAAGGGGCGCAACGAGATCGATAACGCGCGACGACAGATCCTTCGATGTTGGAACATCGAGCTCCATCTTGAAGCGCTCATTCGGGTAGAGCGGCGTCAGATTATCGAAGTGGACCTTGTGACGGATTTTCTCCGGGTCATCGAAATTGATCGTGTTAACCTTGAGCAGGGCGAAATAGCGTTCGCCTTCCTTCGGCCCCCGGATCGGACCTTCTACCGTATCACCCGTCTTCAGCGAGAAACGGCGGATCTGGGACGGCGAGATGTAAATATCGTCGGGGCCGGGAAGGTAGTTTGCGTTTGCGGAACGCAGGAAGCCGAAGCCATCCTGAAGAACTTCCACCACGCCTTCGCCGATGATTTCGATGTCCTGGCTGGCCAGCATCTTGAGGATCGCAAACATGAGCTCCTGCTTGCGCATCGTGCTCGCATTTTCAACTTCCAGGGATTCGGCAAAAGTCAGCAAATCGGTTGGAGATTTGCTCTTGAGTTCCTGAAGCTTCATTTCAGCCATGAAGAGAAAGACCGTTTTAATATCTGTGTGTGGGGAAAGGCGTGTTCGCGAATCAGGTACTGTGGTCGAACCGCAGACGTCTGAATAATTCACATGCCAGGAGATGAGTGGCCTGAAAATAGCGGCTCAATCCAAAAGCCGCAAGAGGAAAGCACCAATTCCGGGAAAATTATCGTGATCGGCCTTCAACCGAACGGTTTCACAACCACAAGTATGACTATTGCGATCATCAGAATGGTCGGAGCCTCATTCATCAACCGCCAGTGACGGGCAGGCCTGGTATTTTCATCCCGGCCAAATGCTCTCGCGCTTCGGCTGAAATAGACATGCGTAACGGTGAGAAGCACGACCAGCGCGATTTTTGCGTGGAGCCAGCCGCCGGTGAAGCCATAAACGGACCAGGCGAGATAGAGCCCGAGCACCCATGTTATCATCATCGCGGGGTTCATGATGAAGCGAACGAGGCGCTGCTCCATCACCTTGAAGGTTTCCGATTGCGGCGAGCCTTTTGGCGCATCCGTGTGGTAAACGAAAAGCCGCGGCAGGTAGAGAAGACCTGCCATCCACGAAATCACCGCGATGATATGCAGTGCCTTGATCCACAGATATGCATCCGCCGGATCGACATGCAGGATGAGCGCAACGAAGGTGATGAAAGCCGCTATCGCCGCAGCAGCCCTCAGGCGTGTTTTGCGGCCAGACCCCGGAGACGTCTGCGTCTCGTTGCTCATCGGGATGCTCCATAGGACCGAACACGCTCCACGAGCCGCGTAACATTTTCCGGGTCCGCCTGTGGCGTAATGCCGTGGCCGAGATTGAAGATCAGCGGACCGTTTCCGAGAGACTGCAGAACAGCGTCTATACCGTCCTCAAGAGATTTTCCTCCAGCGATCATCAGCATAGGATCGAGATTGCCCTGAACAGGGCCATCCTTTTGGAGTTCACGCGCGAACGACAGCGGAACGCTCCAGTCCAGCCCGATTGCGTCGGCACCGGTTTTCTGGCGATAATCCTTGAGCAAAATTCCGGCACCCTTGGCGAAGGCAATGATCTTGGCATCGGGTCGGCGCGCACGCACCGATTGGATGATGCGGGCTACCGGTTTGACGGCGTAGACTTCGAATTCCTTCTCACCTAGCACACCTGCCCAGGAATCAAAAATCTGCACGGCATCGGCACCGGCATCGAGCTGGGCCACCAGATAGTCGGCAGATACTTCGGCGAGGAACGCCAGCAGCGTCGCCATCGCTTTCGGTTCCTGATATCCGAACAGACGGGCAGGGGCCTGGTCGGGAGTTCCATGGCCAGCGATCATATAGGTCGCCACCGTCCAGGGAGCGCCACAGAAGCCCAGCAGCGTCGTCTGGGATGGCAACTCGGCGCGAAGCTTCCCGACGGTGCGGAAAACCGGGTCGAGATGCTCCAGCACCTGCGAGCGGTCCAAAGCGCCAATGTCGGAAACGCTGATCGGATCCATCTGTGGACCCTTGCCCTCAGAGAAGGTCACATTGCGCTTCAACGCATCGGGTATCACCAGAATATCGGAAAACAGAATGGCAGCATCCAGACCAAAGCGACGAATAGGCTGAAGCGTCACTTCCGTCGCAAGATCCGGATTATAACAGAGGTCCAGGAAACTTCCGGCTTGCTTGCGCGTTTCCCTGTACTCCGGGAGATATCTTCCAGCCTGTCTCATAAGCCAGATTGGAGGGGGAGTGGATGTCTCTCCGTTCAAAACCCTCATGACACTGCGTTCGATCATCGCACTCAACTTTTCTAAATCTAAAAACAAAGAGATTTAAAAGATTTTCTATTTCTTAGAGTCGGTGAGTAGCAAGGATTAAAAACAATCCGGCCTTTATGCCGCATCTCGCTGAGATGAATTCCTCGAGAGAACGAAATTCCGAGAAGAATGGAAAACTTGAAGGAAATCCAGTTTTTCATGAATTTTTTCAGTATGTTAATTTACGGCTTGAGGTTACCCCGTCTGTGGATAACCGTTGGAGCAAGTTCCTGAAGTTTTCTTCCATCCTCACAATTCACAAGCCTGCTTCAGCTTGCTACACCGTTTTTCGATTTGTGGATAAGGCGGCGGTTTTCCCGCTGGCCGATCCCGCCGCTGGGAAGGGTCGAGCTTTGTCCAGCCTTATCAACAGGGAGGCGAAAACAGCGTGGAGAACAAAAAAAACTTCTTCCATCTTCACCTGATTTCGGACTCGACGGGAGAGACTCTCATGTCCTCCGGGCGTGCGGTGTCCGCACAGTTTCATGCATCGATGCCGATTGAGCATGTCTATCCGATGATCCGAAATCAGAAGCAGTTGCAGGCCGTTGTCGAGTCGATCGACAAGCAGCCGGGCATCGTGCTCTATACGATTGTCGATCAGGACTTATCGTCGTTTCTTGAGATACAATGCCACGCTCTCGGCGTTCCATGCGTCAATGTGCTCGAACCGATTACCAGCATTTTCCAGACGTATCTCGGAACGACATCCCGGCGGCGCGTCGGCGCGCAGCATGCGTTGAATGCCGAATATTTCGCGCGGATCGAGGCCCTCAACTTCGCCATGGATCACGATGACGGGCAGATGCCGGAAAATTATGATGAAGCCGAAATCATCATCATCGGGATCAGCCGCACGTCGAAGACGCCGACAAGCATCTATCTCGCCAATCGCGGCATCAAGACCGCCAATATTCCCGTCGTACCGAGTGTGCCTTTGCCAGACAGTCTCTATAAGGCAACCAAACCTCTGATCGTGGGACTAGTTGCGACATCCGACAGAATCTCTCAGGTCCGGGAGCATAGGGAGCTTGGATCGACCGGTGGCTTCGACAGGGGACAATATATCGATCGCGCGACGATCATGGAGGAGTTGAAATATGCAAGGTCGCTCTGCGCGCGCAACAATTGGCCACTCATCGATGTAACGCGACGATCCATCGAAGAGACAGCCGCGGCAATCCTTGCCCTGCGCCAAAGGACGCGTTAATCCGATCTCATATTATCGGAGAAAACGAATGCCTTCCGAACTGATACTGGCCTCGTCCAGCGCTTCTCGCCAGATGCTGATGCGAAATGCAGGACTGGATTTTTCCAGCATACCTGCCGACATCGATGAACGCTCCATTGACGCAAGGCTCGCAGATGAGGGCGCTGCACCGGAGACGATAGCCGTTGAGCTTGCGAAGGCCAAAGCTCTCGCCGTCAGCCTTCTGCACCCTTCAGCTTTTGTGATTGGTTCAGATCAGACGATGTCTCTGGGAAGCAGGATTTATCACAAGCCGAAAGATATGGATGAGGCGCACGCCAACCTCATGTCGCTTTCCGGAAAAACCCATCGATTGAACTGCGGTGCGGCGATTGCGCAAAACGGCAAGATCATCTGGGACATCGTGACGGTTGCGGATATGACGGTGCGGAATCTCGACAAAGATTTTGTCACCCGGCATCTCGCACGTGTCGGCCCGAAGGTCCTGTCCAGTGTCGGCGCTTATCAGCTTGAAGGGGAGGGGATCCAGCTATTCACTTCAATCGAGGGGGATTATTTCACGATCCTCGGCCTGCCGCTTTTACCTCTCTTAACGAAATTGCACATGTTAGGTGTCATCGATGGCTGATTCACGTGAAACATTAACCAAGAAAGCTTTCGTTGCCGGCTACCCGATAAAGCATTCTCGATCTCCGATCATTCATAATTATTGGCTGAAGTCTTTTGGCATTAATGGCCATTATGAAGCAGCGGAAATTTCGCCTGCCGATTTTGAGAGATTTATTGCCTCGCTAAAAGAAGGTGATTCATCATTTTATGTCGGTGGCAACGTCACTATTCCCCACAAAGAATCCGCCTACCGATTTGCTGACCGACCAGATGCGCTGGCGGCAGAATTGGGAGCGGCCAACACCATCTGGGTAGAAGAAGGGCTGATCCACGCAACAAACACCGACGGCTTTGGCTTCGTCTCCAATCTTGATGATCGGCAACCGGGCTGGGATAGGACAGACAAGGCGGTGATTTTGGGAGCAGGGGGTGCCAGCCGCGCCGTGATCCAAGCGGTGCGCGACAGAGGAGTTTCGGAAATCCACGTCGTGAACCGGACTGTCGAGCGAGCGCAGGAACTGGCAGATCGATTTGGCGATCAGGTCTTCGCGCACCCGATGGAGTCGCTTCCAGAAGTATCGAAGGGATGCGGCCTGTTCGTCAACACCACCTCCCTTGGCATGGATGGCTCAGCCGCACCGAATATTGATTTTTCAGGACTGGCGACCGGTGCTGTTGTAACCGATATCGTCTATGTGCCGCTCAAGACGCCGATCATCGAAATGGCAGAGCAGCAGGGCTTCGCCACCGTCGATGGTCTCGGCATGCTGCTTCATCAGGCGCGTCCGGGCTTCGAAAAGTGGTTCGGTCGCAGACCGGACGTTACGGAAGAGCTTCGCTCTCTTATTACCGCTGACATGGACCGTCACGCATGATCACCATCGGCCTCACCGGCTCCATCGGAATGGGAAAATCGACAACCGCAGACCTGTTTGCACAGGAAGGCGTTCCAGTCTGCGATTCCGATCAGGTGGTGCATGATCTCTATGAAGGAGAAGCGGTCGCGTCTATCTCATCTGCTTTTCCCTCAGCAGTGGTCAACGGAAAGGTGGATCGAGAAGCGCTGAGTAGAATACTGCGTCAGAATCCGGCTAACTTCGGTGTGCTGGAAAATATCGTGCATCCTCTCGTTCGGCTAAAACAGATTGAATTTCTGGCGGAGCAAAAGAACAAGGGAGCAGCATTTGTGCTCCTTGATATTCCACTTTTGTTTGAGACGGATGCGCAGGATAGAGTGGACGTTGTCGTAGTCGTCAGTGGCGCTTCGGAAATACAGCGACAAAGAGTGTTGACGCGCGCTGGCATGACGGAAGAAAAATTCGCAATGATCCTTGCTCGCCAAATGCCGGATGTGGAAAAGCGGGAAAGAGCGGATTTCGTTATCGATACCGGAAATGGTATTGAGAATGCGAGAGATCAGGTCCGTGCGGTGCTTGATTCGCTACGGCGTCGCTGATCGTTTCAATGTCCGTTGTCGAATGTTGGCTGAGACACGTCAGATAAATAAGGTTGCACCTCCATGCGTGAGATCATCTTCGATACCGAAACCACAGGGCTTGAATCCAAGGTTGATCGCGTCATCGAAATCGGCGGCATCGAGCTGATCAACCATTTTCCAACCGGAAAATTCATCCATATCTACATCAACCCGCAAGATCGCAAAGTGCATCCCGACGCGCTTGCCGTTCACGGGATCACGGATGAGTTTTTGCAGGACAAGCCAGTATTTGCGGATGTTGTGGACCAGATCCGCGAGTTCTTCGAAGGCGCGCGCTGGGTGGCGCATAATGCCACCTTCGATATGGGTTTCATCAATGCGGAATTTGCCCGGCTCGGCATAGAGCCTGTTTCACCGGAACTGGTGACGGACACGCTTTCGCTGGCACGCCGCAAAAATCCGATGGGCCCGAATTCACTCGATGCACTTTGCCGTCGCTACGGGATAGATAATTCCCGTCGCGACAAGCACGGCGCCTTGCTCGACTCCGAGCTTCTGGCCGAAGTCTATATCGAGATGATCGGTGGACGTCAGACCGCTCTTAGTTTCGGCGCCGCCGCAAAGACGGAAGTCATTGTCGTTGAGGATGATACGCTAGCCGCACCGATGCAGAGGGAAAAGCCTCTTCAGCCGCGGCTCGATGTGCAGGCTCTCGCCGCACATGAAAAGCTCATACAAGCGATGGGCGAAAAGGCAATCTGGAATAAGTATCGGCAGTAGACTGGTCTGCCTGACTTGTTCTGAGAAGCCTTAGCAAAACTTCGAAATCTCATCATCAGGCAATAAAAAACCCGGGCTGAAACCCGGGTTCTAAAATCACGATGTCTGTCGATCAGTTCGGAACGGCCTGAACCTTGGCGCGTGCCTGCTCTTCGGCAACGCGCTGCGCGAACATCTGCGCGAAATCGATAGGGTCGATCATCAGTGGCGGGAAGCCGCCATTGCGCGTTACGTCTGCGATGATCTGGCGCGCGAACGGGAAGAGGAGGCGCGGGCACTCGATGAAGAGAACCGGCAGCATGTGCTCCTGCGGGAAACCCGTGATGCGGAAAACGCCGCCATAGGTCAGCTCGGCGACGAACAGAACCTTGTCGCCATCCTTGGCTTCGGCATTGAGCGTCAGCACGACGTCGAAGTCGGAACTGGAAATCGGGTTTGCATTGACATTGACGTTGATATTGATGGCTGGCGCGCCATCGCGTGCCTGAAGCGAGCGAGGGGCACCGGGATTTTCGAAAGAAAGATCCTTGGTGTACTGGGTCAGAATATTCAGGGAAGGGCTCGCGCCGTTCTGCGCACCGTTTTCAGTGGTCATGATATGTCCTCGCGGATTGAATGCCTTGCAAGCCGTCTATCATCTAGGCAGAGGGCTTACAACCCTCCGATATTCATGGTTTGCTTACTGTTTTGGAAGATCGCGGTCGTTGCGATCCGGCGACCAGGGAGAGTTGTTCGGACCGTCGCGGCGAAAATCTTCTTCATCGAGATCGACCACTTTCGAGGAGCGTGTCTCATAACGACCGCCGCCGAAACCGGATCGCCTAAAATCCCCCGCCACCACGATTTTCGGGCTGAAGGCCTTCCAGAAAAACTTTCGAACCGCTGGCATCAGAAGTAGAAGACCGATGATGTCGGTGATGAAGCCGGGAACGAAAAGCAGAATGCCTGCAATGACGCGCATGCCGCCGCTGACGATGGCCTCTGCCGGTTCTGCGCCCTTCTGGCTTGCATTCTGCAAATTGCGCACCATGCCGAGGCCACCATTTCTCAAAATGATGAGACCGAGCAGAGAGGTAAGGATGATCAGCGCCAAGGTGAGCCAGAGACCAAGCGCCTTTCCGACCACGATGAACCCGGCAATTTCCAGAATGGGCATCAAAAGCACGATGACCGGCAGCAGTGAGAAACGCATATTTCTAGCCTTGCGTGTTGTTCCTTGGCAGAAAAGGCAATCGGAAGAGACTGCCGATTGAATCTGCATATTTGAAGATTAGGCAGATGCAGACTATATGATGGTTGGAACGATAAATTTAAATGGCGGTTTTGGTAAAAGATGGGCTCAAGCGACTTTATAACATTGTTTTTCCTTGTGGCGGCGGTGCTGATTTTCCTCCAACTCCGCAGTGTGCTCGGTCGCCGCACCGGTAATGAAAAGCCGCCAATCGACCCATATACTGCCCGCGAGGTCAGTAAAGCGCCGGCAGACGATAACAAGGTCGTTACCTTGCCGAAGCGTGGCGAAGGGGAAGAAGAGAACCGTTTTGCAGCGGTTGATGCCATTGCTCCCGCCGGGACCGCTCTGAACGACTCCCTTCGTGAGCTGGTCAAAAGCGATGCCTCCTTCCAGCCGAAGGAGTTTCTCAATGGCGCGCGGATGGCATATGAGATGATCGTGATGGCGTTTGCTGACGGCGACCGCAAGACGCTAAAGAACCTTCTTTCCAAGGAAGTGTATGAAGGCTTCGACGCTGCAATATCGGAACGCGAGAGCCGTGGCGAAGTGGTAAAATCCACATTCGTCGGCATCGAAAAGATCGATATAACGCAGGCCGCTATCCGTGGTTCTGAAGAGCAGATTACGCTGCGCATCATCAGCCAGCTGATTTCCGCGACCTATGACAAGGACGGCAAGCTGGTGAATGGCGATGCGGAAAACGTTTCCGAAGTGGATGACATCTGGACCTTCTCGCGCGACATTCGCTCGCGCGACCCTAACTGGAAGCTGATTGCGACTGAATCCGAATAATGAGTGCTCCGGCAGACTTTGAACTTAAAGAAGTTTCCTTCGAGGAATTGCAGGGCTGGCGGGATGACGATCCGTCAGCCCTCTTCGCGAGCATGGGCGATATTCTCGCCCATCTTGAAAGAAGCAAGCCTTATCGAACCGGTGCGCTTGGTCTGACGGCAGATGATCTGAAGCAATTGCTGATCAAGGCAAATGCGGCTGAGATTGGCAGCGCTGAAAAGGCGAGAGCCTTTTTCGAGGCCAACTGCGTTCCCTTCAGGATCGATCTTCCAGAAAAGAAACGCGGCTTCGTCACTGCCTTCTATGAACCAGAGCTGGAAGTGTCAGCCAGCCCAGACGCGATCTGGAAATACCCGATCTACAATCGCCCGGCAGACCTCGTCGATCTGGACGACGGCAACCGCCCGGCAGATATGGATTCCTATTACGCCTTCGGTCTGGAAAAAGACGGCAAGATTTCCGTTTATCCGGATCGCCAGGCCATCGATCAGGGCTATCTCGATGGCCGCGGGTTGGAGATTGCCTGGGCAAAATCGAAGGTCGATCTGTTTTTTGTCCATGTTCAAGGGGCAGCACGGCTTCGTTTTCCAGACGGAACGCTGAAACGCATTACCTACTCAGCCAAGGCCGGACACCGCTTCTCACCCATAGGCAGGTTGCTGCTGGACCGTGGCGAACTCGATCCGGCGACGATTTCGATGCAAACGATCAGGCATTGGCTGGCAGAGCATCCCGAGCAGGTGGATGAAGTGCTCTGGCACAATCGGTCCTACATCTTCTTTCGGGAAGCCGCCGTGGAAGGTCTCGAGCAGGGGCCTATCGCTGCGGCGAAAGTGCAGTTGGTTGCGGGCCGCTCTCTTGCCGTAGACAGGCTGATCCACACGTTCGGGTTTCCGTTCTTCATCAGTTCACCAAGCCTCACTCATCTCGATGAGGGCCATTCCTTCGGAAGATTGATGCTCGCGCTCGACACGGGCTCGGCCATCGTCGGCCCCGCGCGCGGTGATATCTTCACGGGCTCCGGTTATGAGGCTGGCGAGCTTGCAGGGACGGTGCGCAACGAGGCGGATTTCATTATATTGATACCTCGTGAGGCAGCGGGAAGGTATTGTTGATGAAAGGCGGGCGCAAACTCGGCAGGGAAGAGCGTATCCTCTGGGGCAAAGTCGCCCGCACGGCGCGACCGATCTCGGGGCGTGCCGAGGAACTGCTGGGTTTCGATGACATAGCTCCTGAACAGCCCGAGCCTACCATAGCTGCCCAACCGACCATTCCCCCATTCCCACGGATGATCATTGAGCCGGTGCCCGAGCAGCAAATGCCGGGACTGAAAAGAGATCGTATCCACCAGCCGATGGAAAAGCCGGTCAAGCGCAAGCTGACCCGTGGGCGCCTGGCGCTTGAAGCGCGGATCGATCTGCACGGTATGTTTCAGAGCGAGGCGCATGCAGTTCTTCTGGATTTTTTGGTCCGGGCTCATGAGCGCGGTTTGCGACATGTGCTTGTGATAACGGGGAAGGGGCGCTCCATGGGCAGCGACGGAGCGATGAAACGCGCCGTACCCATGTGGTTCTCCAAACCGGAATATCGCCACCTGATCTCTTCCTATGAAGACGCTTCGATGAACCATGGCGGCGACGGCGCTTTGTACGTCCGGCTGTCGCGAAGGCGCGGTGACAAGTCATGACACCCTTTGCGGAAGCAGTCAGGGTCCTCAGGGAAAAGAAGGGCGTGTCGCAGAAGGAAATGGCCCTCGCAATCGGGGTGTCGCCTGCCTATCTATCAGCCCTGGAACATGGACGGCGCGGAAAGCCGAGCTTCAATCTGCTTCAGCGCATCGCAGGTTATTTCAACATTATCTGGGATGACGCCGAGGAGTTGTTCCATCTTGCCGGGACTTCTGATCCGCGCGTGACGATCGATACGATTGGTCTGCCGCCGGAATATACCGCTTTTGCCAATCGTCTTGCGCGAGATATTCGCAAGCTGCCGCCAACTGTGATAGATGAATTGGCAGCCGTGCTGCAAAAAAGCCGTTCTTGCGATTGAAACCCGCGCTATCCCCTGTTTTGTGCGGGGTTTGAGCCTGCGTGGACTTTGGATATCGGGGCGGAATTCCTATAGTCGGACGGACTGTATTAAGAGTGATTCGCTGGCATCGCCGCCTTTCTGAGGCGCGCTTTGGCAGACCCATTTGGAAAGAGTGCTTATGACTGAAACATCGTCGAGCGAAAACAGCGTGAATACGGAATATGGAGCCGATTCGATCAAGGTTCTCAAGGGCCTTGATGCTGTGCGCAAGCGTCCCGGCATGTATATCGGTGATACCGACGATGGTTCCGGTCTGCACCACATGGTCTATGAGGTTGTGGACAACGCCATCGACGAAGCGCTGGCCGGTCATGCCGATCTCGTAACGGTGACGCTGAATGCCGACGGATCGGTGACGGTAACCGACAATGGTCGCGGCATTCCGACGGATATTCACTCCGGCGAGGGCGTGTCCGCTGCCGAAGTCATCATGACCCAGCTACATGCGGGCGGCAAATTCGACCAGAACTCCTATAAGGTCTCCGGTGGTCTTCACGGCGTGGGCGTTTCGGTCGTCAACGCGCTCTCCGTCTGGCTGAAGCTGCGCATCCGCCGCAATGGCAAGGTTCATGAAATCGGTTTCAGCCACGGCGTGGCGGACAAGCCGCTGGAAGTGATCGGCGATTATGAAGGCCGGTCCGGTACGGAAGTCACCTTCCTGGCCAGCCCCGACACCTTCACTATGACGGAATATAATTACGCAACGCTTGAGCATCGCCTGCGCGAACTCGCGTTTCTGAATTCCGGCGTCCGTATTCTGCTGACCGACAAGCGCCATTCCGACATCAAGCAGGAAGAGATGGTCTATGATGGAGGCCTCGAAGCCTTCGTGCGCTATCTCGACCGCGCCAAGAAGCCGCTGGTCGACAAGCCGGTCGCCATTCGTGGCGAAAAGGACGGCATTACGGTTGAAGTGGCCATGTGGTGGAACGATAGCTACCACGAAAACGTGCTTTGCTTCACCAACAACATTCCGCAGCGCGATGGCGGCACGCATATGGCTGGCTTCCGCGGCGCGCTAACGCGTCAGGTCACGTCCTATGCCGATAGCTCCGGGATCACCAAGAAGGAAAAGGTCTCCCTTCAGGGCGAAGACTGCCGCGAAGGCCTGACAGCCGTTCTGTCTGTAAAGGTGCCGGATCCGAAGTTCTCCTCGCAGACCAAGGATAAGCTGGTCTCGTCCGAAGTGCGCCCGGTCGTGGAAAACCTCGTCAACGAGGCGCTCAATACCTGGTTCGAAGAGCATCCGACGGAAGCGAAAATTCTCGTCGGAAAGGTTGTCGAGGCAGCCGTTGCCCGTGAAGCAGCCCGCAAGGCGCGTGAACTGACCCGCCGCAAAGGCGCGCTGGATATTGCATCGCTGCCAGGCAAGCTTGCTGATTGCTCGGAACGCGATCCCGCCAAGTCCGAAGTTTTCCTCGTGGAGGGTGACTCCGCTGGTGGTTCGGCAAAGCAGGGTCGTTCTCGTGAGACGCAAGCAATTCTGCCGCTGCGCGGTAAAATCCTCAATGTTGAGCGCGCCCGTTTCGACAAAATGCTGTCCAGCCAGGAAATCGGCACGCTGATCACGGCGCTTGGTACCTCCATCGGCAAGGACGAGTTCAACGCCGACAAGCTGCGCTATCACAAGATCATCATCATGACCGATGCTGACGTGGATGGCGCGCATATTCGCACCCTGCTGCTGACTTTCTTCTTCCGCCAGATGCCGGAACTGATCGAGCGCGGCCATCTCTACATCGCCCAGCCGCCGCTCTATAAGGTCACCCGCGGCAAGTCCATTCAGTACCTGAAGGACGAAAAAGCGCTGGAAGATTATCTTATCTCCATGGGTATCGAGGAGGCGTCGCTGACCCTCGGCTCAGGCGAAGTCCGCATTGGTGAAGACCTTCGCGGAGTCATCTCCGACGCGGTTCGCATGCGTTCCCTCATCGATGGTCTGCATTCCCGTTACAATCGGGCGGTCGTTGAGCAGGCGGCCATTGCCGGTGCGCTCAATGCCGAATTGACAGCAGACCCGAGCAATGCCGAAACCACCGTTGCGGAAGTTGCCCGTCGTCTGGACATGATCGCGGAAGAGACCGAACGCGGCTGGTCGGGCGAGGTGCTGGCCGATGGCGGCCTGCGTTTCCAGCGTATGGTGCGCGGCGTGAAGGAATTGTCCACCATCGATATTGGTCTGCTCGGTTCCGCCGACGCTCGTCATATCGATCAGCTGGCAGTTCGCACACGCGATGTTTACGCAACGGCACCTGTGCTGCACCGCAAGGATGGAAGCCTGCAAATTTCCGGTCCCCGCGCCCTGCTGGAGGCTATTTTCGCTGCCGGTCGCAAAGGCCTTTCCATGCAGCGCTATAAGGGTCTTGGCGAGATGAATGCGGAGCAGCTCTGGGAAACGACGCTTGACGCCAATGTCCGCTCGCTGCTTCAGGTCAAGGTCACCGATGCGACCGATGCCGATGGTCTTTTCGCCCGTCTTATGGGTGATGAGGTCGAGCCGCGCCGTGACTTCATTCAGGAGAACGCCCTGAGCGTTGCCAACCTCGATATCTGATTACTCTGTAGATCGTGCGGTGGCAGGATTCACGTGAAACGGTTTTTTAATGAAAAAGCCCGGCAGCGATGCCGGGCTTTTTGTTTCATCGGTAACTCGCGCGGTGCCTCAATCGGCTTTGCCCGTAAAACTTCCCTCAAAGGCAACATCCGCAAGCGGCAACCTTTTGCTCGGCACTTCGCGTTCCGCAAGATCATCGGGCAGGGTGTCTTTGTGGGCCATGGTGCCGATGGCGACTGCCGCTTCGACGGCATATCCCTCAGGCACGTTCAACTGCTCGATGATCTTGTCCTTGAAAATACCAGCCATGCCATGAGCATGGTAGCCCAGCAAATGCGCCTGCGTCGCTAGCGAGAACCAGGCTGCACCGGCATCGAAGGAATGGGTTGGCGCTGGCTTCTTCTCGCCGTCGCGCACATTATAGCTGCGCGACAGAATGATGAGCAGAGCGGAAGCATTCTTCGCCCAGCGCTGATTGCCTTCCACCAGGAGGCCTACAAACTTGTCCCATTCCGCTGAGCCATTCAGCGCATAGACGAACCGCCAAGGCTGCTGGTTGGACCCAGACGGTGCCCAGTGTGCGGCATCGAGAATGGTGAGTAAATGATCTATCGGCATGGGCTTGCCATCGAAAGCGCGGGGCGACCAGCGATCGAGAAAAAGAGGATCGACCGGATACTCGGACTGACGGGAATTGCTGGTCGTCATGGTGTCTCCTTGGGGATTTAACAGGAATAGGCGGATCGTATTTTTCCCACCTCCCAAAGGTCAAGGGGTGACAAGGATAAATAGTTCGTTCATATATGCATCATCTTGTCTGACAACTGGGAGAGTTTCATGAAACTGATGCGCGTCGGTCAACCGGGCCACGAAAAGCCAGCCATTCTCGATAGTGAAGGAAAAATCCGTGACCTCTGCGGTCACGTGCAGGATATCGGCGGCGAGGCGATTTCACCTGAGGGCCTGAAGAAGATCGCATCGATCGATCTCTCTACACTGCCTGTTCTGCAGGAAGATCGTATCGGCGCCTGCGTAACGGGAACCGGAAAGTTCATCTGCATCGGCCTCAACTTTTCAGACCACGCGGCTGAGACAGGCGCTACGGTTCCGTCAGAGCCGGTTATCTTCATGAAGGCGACGTCCGCCATCGTTGGCCCCAACGATAACGTCATTATTCCACGCGGGTCGGAAAAGACCGACTGGGAAGTCGAGCTCGGCGTGGTCATCGGCAAGACGGCGAAATACGTCTCCGAAGAGGAGGCGCTTGATTATGTTGCCGGCTATTGCGTCTCGCATGACGTATCGGAACGCGCCTTTCAGACGGAGCGCCAGGGCCAGTGGACCAAGGGCAAATCCTGCGACACTTTCGGCCCGATCGGCCCATGGCTCGTCACGAAGGATGAAGTCGCAGATCCGCAAAACCTTGGCATGTGGCTGAAGGTGAATGGCGAAACCATGCAGGACGGTTCCAGCAAGACCATGGTTTATAGCGTGGCCCATGTCGTGTCCTACCTTAGTCAGTTCATGTCCCTCCACCCCGGCGATGTCATCTCCACCGGCACCCCACCCGGCGTCGGCCTCGGCATGAAGCCACCGCGCTTCCTGAAGGCGGGCGACGTGGTTGAGCTCGGCATCGAGGGACTTGGTTCGCAAAAGCAGACCTTCGTCGCGGATACGTAAGGTCAAAACTGGGGCGTCATCAGTCACCTCCCGTCATGCTCGGGCTTGTCCCGAGCATCTGCTGCCGCCCAAACTGGTTCGACGTTTGGATCCTTGGGTTAAGCCCACTGCTGTCTGTTTGAGACTTATGGACTTGGTACAGGGTATTGATTGCATTTCGTTTTTTTGTAATCTGTAAGAACTCGAACTCGCCAGTGCAACGCTGATTGTGAATGCGGCAACGGCACTCCCACTTCCGTCATCCCGGACTTGATCCGGGATCCAGCCAGACCAAGTCGTTGGTCTGGAAGACTCTTTTGACGCGCAGACGCGCGTCTGCTGGACCCCGACTCAAGGCCGGGGTGACGGGTGGTGGGGACCGTTCTCGCCCCACACTACCAACTCAGTTTCATCCGGACAGCGATGGGTCAAGCCCGAGGATGACGTCGTGGGTGAGGCTTCGTCGGTAAGACGAACAGCGAGCGCCAACCCAAAAATTTGTGCAACTGCGAAAAGATGTTAGTATGACAAAAAGACGACGATGACGACGGGAGGCGTTTCTTCGTGTTCTATCAGCTCTATGAAATGAACCATGCCGCCATGGCACCGCTGCGCGCCAGCGCCGACATGATGCGACAGGCATGCAACAATCCGCTTAATCCACTTTCAAATACCGCGTTCGGGCGCAGTCTGGATGCAGGCTTCGAAGTCTTCGAGCGCCTGACCCGGCGATATTCCAAGCCGGAATTTGGACTGACCCAAACGGAGATCGACGGCAAGGCTGTGGAGGTTGTCGAGGAAATCGTCTGGTCGAAGCCTTTCTGCCGGCTCATCCATTTCAAGAGAAATCTAGCCGAAAAAAGAGCATCTGATCCGAATGTGCTGCTGGTCGCACCCATGTCCGGCCACTACGCGACCCTGCTCAGAGGTACCGTCGAGGCACTGCTTCCGAATGCGGATATTTACATAACGGACTGGATCGATGCCCGGACGGTGCCGTTGAGCGAAGGCCGCTTCGATCTGGATGACTATGTTTCCCACGTCATCCAAATGCTGCACCAAATAGGGCAGGGCACGCATGTCGTCGCGGTATGCCAACCTTCGGTACCGGTTCTGGCAGCCGTGTCGGTGATGGAAGCCGATGGCGATGAATTCGCCCCGGCCTCGATGACGCTGATGGGCGGGCCAATCGATACACGGATCAACCCCACCGCGGTCAATGAGCTTGCGACTGCAAAACCCATCGAATGGTTTCGCGATAATGTGGTGATGCAGGTGCCATGGCCGCAGGCCGGCTTCGGGCGCTCCGTCTATCCCGGCTTCCTGCAATTATCCGGCTTCATGTCCATGAATCTGGACCGACACATGACGGCACATAAGGATTTCTATCTGAACCTCGTCAAGAACGATGGAGATTCAGCGGAGAAGCACCGCGAGTTTTACGATGAATATCTCGCCGTGATGGATCTGACGGCAGAATTCTATCTCCAGACAGTCGAGACTGTTTTCATTGAGCACGCGCTACCGAAGGGCAAAATGATGCATAGGGGCAGGGCGGTTGAACCCGCTGCCATCCGCAATGTCGCGCTCTTTACTGTCGAAGGCGAAAACGACGATATTTCAGGCGTCGGGCAGACGAAGGCTGCGCATGATCTCTGTTCCAGCCTGCCGCAAGAAAAGCGCAAACATTACATGCAGCCGGATGTCGGCCATTATGGTGTCTTCAACGGCTCCCGCTTCCGCCGGGATATCGTTCCGCAGATGGTGGATTTCTTCAAGGCACATGGCAGGCAGGCGTAAGGGAGCAATAGCTTTTTGAGGAGCGAATCGCTATGAAAGTCTCATGTTTTCGCTGCTTCGAAAGTCCCTGAAATCCACCTCTTCCCGCAAACCGGCGTTCACGCAGCGCACGGTTGAGGTCAGTGGTCGCGATGTGCCGATCACCATCAAGGAAAACCAGCGGGCAACGCGCATCACCTTGCGCATAGAGCCGGGTGGGAAGGCGCTGAAGCTGACAATTCCCTACGGCTTGCATCATGCGCAAGTGGACGAGTTTCTGGACCGGCATCAGGGTTGGCTGGAATCAAAGCTTTCGAAGTTTTCGACCCAGGCCGGAATGACAGATGGCGCGATGATCAGCATTCGTGGCGTTCCTCATCGCATTCAACATACCGGTTCGCTCAGAGGCATAACGCATGTTGCCAGAAATGCGGATGAACCGGTTCTGCTTGTCAGCGGCCTGCCGGAACACACCGGAAGACGCATCGCAACGTTTCTGAAGAAAGAAGCGAGGGCCGATCTCGAAAGGCTCGTGGCATTGCATGCAAAAGCTGTCGGTCGACCCGTGCGCTCTATCGCCATGAAAGACACGCGCAGCCGCTGGGGTTCGTGCTCACATGAGGGAAATCTGAGCTTCTCCTGGCGCATCGTCATGGCGCCGGAAAGCGTCATCGATTATCTGGCGGCGCATGAAGTGGCTCATCTCTGCGAGATGAACCATGGCCCCAAATTCTGGGCCCTATGCAAAAAGCTCTGCCCTGAGATGGAAACGGCCAAAGCCTGGTTGAAGCATAACGGTTCCCAACTCCACGCGATAGATTTCGAATAGCGGTACAATTGCAGGTTTGGATTCACGTGAAACACTTTTCTTAAGCGTCTCGACCGATTGCGATTTGGCTCGACTCGGAGCCCATTTCGTGGCACCTCCACCTGATGAAACCCGATATCAAGATTTGCGGATTGAAGACGCCGGAAGCGGTTGAACGTGCCGTCAGGCGCGGGGCAAGCCACATCGGCTTCATCTTCTTTGAGAAGAGCCCACGCAATATCGAGCCGGATCTTGCTGGCAAACTGGCGGACGCCGTTCGTGGCAGCGTCAAGATCGTGGCGGTTACGGTCAATGCCGATAATGACGAACTGGACGAAATCGTCGATCTCTTGAAGCCCGACATTCTTCAGCTGCATGGAAGCGAAAGCCCGGAGCGGGTGCTGAGCGTGAAGGCGCTCTACGGCCTGCCGGTCATGAAGGCATTTTCCATTCGCGATGCCGATGATCTTGCCAAAATCGATCCCTATATTGGCATTGCCGATAGTTTCCTGTTCGATGCGAAAGCACCGGCGGGATCGGAGTTGCCCGGCGGAAACGGCGTTTCCTTCGACTGGACGCTGTTGCGCTCTCTTGACGAAGGCGTGAATTACATGCTTTCCGGTGGACTAAACAAGGATAACGTTGTTGAAGCTCTGGCGGAAACCGGGGCGAGGGGACTGGATGTATCGTCCGGCGTGGAAAGTGCGCCAGGTGTGAAGGATTTGACCAAGATCGACGCATTCTTCGATGCCGTCAGGTCTTCAAGGTCGCAGGGAGTTTGAAAGTGAACGAAACGCTGAAACCCAACTCGTTCCGCGCCGGTCCCGATGAGGACGGCCGCTTCGGTATCTACGGAGGCCGCTTCGTTGCCGAAACGCTGATGCCGCTGATCCTCGATCTGCAGGCCGAGTGGGACAAGGCGAAGAACGATCCTGAATTTCAGGCGGAGCTGAAGAATCTTGGCACGCATTATATCGGACGCCCGAGCCCGCTTTATTTCGCCGAACGCCTGACTGCTGAACTCGGTGGCGCGAAGATTTACTTCAAGCGTGAAGAGCTGAACCACACCGGCTCGCACAAGATCAACAACTGCATCGGCCAGATCCTTCTGGCAAAGCGCATGGGCAAGACCCGCATCATCGCTGAAACCGGTGCCGGACAGCACGGCGTGGCATCGGCAACGGTTGCCGCCCGCTTCGGTTTCCCCTGCGTCGTCTATATGGGCGCGACCGACGTTGCCCGTCAGGCACCGAACGTGTTTCGCATGAAGCTTTTGGGCGCCGAGGTAAAGCCGGTGACGGCTGGCCACGGCACGCTAAAGGATGCGATGAACGAGGCGCTGCGCGACTGGGTCACCAATGTCGAGGATACCTATTACCTGATCGGCACCGCAGCCGGTCCGCATCCGTACCCGGAAATGGTGCGCGATTTCCAGGCCGTGATCGGCACCGAAGCCAAGGCGCAGATGCTGGAAGCGGAAGGCGGCCTGCCTGATCTCGTCATTGCTGCCGTCGGCGGCGGTTCTAATGCCATCGGCATCTTCCATCCGTTCCTTGATGATGCGGGCGTGAAGATTGTCGGCGTCGAAGCCGGTGGTCGTGGCCTTCAGGGCGAAGAACATTGCGCGTCGATCACCGCCGGTTCACCTGGCGTGCTGCACGGCAACCGCACCTATCTGTTGCAGGATAAGGACGGCCAGATCAAAGAAGGTCACTCCATTTCCGCTGGCCTCGATTACCCCGGCATCGGGCCTGAGCATTCCTGGCTGAACGATACGGGCCGCGTGGAATATGTACCGATCATGGACCATGAAGCGCTGGAAGCTTTCCAGATGTTGACGCGTCTCGAAGGCATCATTCCGGCGCTCGAGCCGAGCCACGCTTTGGCCGAAGTCATTAAGCGCGCGCCGAAAATGGGCAAGGACGAAATCATCCTGATGAACCTTTCCGGTCGCGGCGACAAGGATGTCCACACCGTCAGCCAACATCTTGGAATGGATCTGTAAGAACATGACTGCACGTATGGACAAGCGCTTTGCCGATCTGCGCGCGCAAAATCGCCCGGCTCTGATTACCTATTTCATGGGTGGCGACCCGGATTTCGAAACCTCGCTCGGCATCATGAAGGCGCTGCCGGATGCCGGTGCCGATGTTATCGAGCTTGGCATGCCGTTTTCCGATCCGATGGCAGATGGTCCAGCCATTCAGCTGGCAGGCCAACGTGCCCTAAAGGGCGGCCAGACGCTGGAAACGACGCTCGATCTGGCGCGGGAATTCCGCAAGCAGGATGACGCGACGCCGATCGTTTTGATGGGCTATTACAATCCGATCTATATTTACGGCGTCGAAAAGTTTCTTGAGACAGCACTTGCCGCTGGTATCGATGGCTTGATCGTGGTCGATCTGCCGCCGGAGATGGACGACGAACTTTGTATCCCGGCGCTCAAGCACGGCATCAACTTCATTCGTCTGGCAACGCCGACGACCGATGAAAAGCGTCTGCCGACCGTCCTTAAAAATACCTCAGGTTTCGTCTATTACGTTTCCATGAACGGTATTACCGGTTCGGCACTGCCTGATCCATCGCAGTTTGCGGGCGCGGTTGAACGTATCAAGTCGCACACGACCCTGCCGGTCTGCGTCGGCTTCGGCGTCAAGACGGCGGAGCACGCAAAGGCCATCGGTGCCGTCGCAGACGGCGTCGTTGTCGGAACCGCCATCGTAAACCAGATTGCCTTGAGCCTCACCAAGGATGGCAAGGCGACGAATGACACTGTTCCAGCGGTAACAACGCTGGTAAAGGGACTTTCAACAGGCGTGCTTGCATCGCGCCTTGCTGCTGCTGAATAACAACCAGCGACGCGCAGACAGTCAGGAGTATTAGACGTGAACTGGATCACCAATTACGTACGCCCGCGGATCAACTCCATGCTGGGCCGCCGTGACACGCCGGAAAATCTCTGGATCAAGTGCCCGGAAACGGGCGAGATGGTTTTCCATAAGGATCTGGAAGAAAACAAGTGGGTTATCCCTGCTTCCGGCTTCCATATGAAGATGCCTGCAAAGGCTCGTCTTGCAGACCTTTTCGATGGCGGTGTCTATGAAGCGCTGCCGCAGCCGAAGGTGGCTCAGGATCCGCTGAAATTCCGTGACTCCAAGAAGTACACGGACCGTCTGCGTGACAGCCGCACGAAAACCGAGCAGGAAGACACGATCCTTGCTGGCGTTGGCAATCTCAAGGGTTTGAAGATCGTCGCAGTCGTTCACGAATTCCAATTCATGGGCGGTTCGCTCGGCATTGCTGCTGGTGAAGCCATAGTCAAGGCTTTTGAGCGCGCCATTTCAGAGCGTTGCCCGCTGGTCATGTTCCCAGCCTCAGGCGGAGCGCGTATGCAAGAAGGTATTCTCTCGCTGATGCAGCTGCCGCGCACGACGGTTGCCGTCAACATGCTCAAAGAAGCTGGCATGCCGTACATCGTCGTTCTCACCAACCCGACGACGGGCGGTGTAACGGCCTCTTACGCGATGCTGGGCGATGTTCACATTGCCGAGCCTGGCGCGGAAATCTGCTTCGCGGGTAAGCGCGTTATCGAGCAGACCATTCGCGAAAAGCTGCCGGAAGGCTTCCAGACCTCGGAATACCTGTTGGATCACGGCATGGTGGATATGGTTATCGACCGCCACGAGATTCCCGACACGCTGGCCAATCTCTTGAAGATCATGACGAAGGCGCCTGCCAATACGTCCGTAAAGGACATAGCGCCTCTGGCTGCCACGGCCTGAACTGGCGGATAAAGTGCTCCGGAGGGGCAGATGACAGATAGGACGAAGCCCGAAATGACCGAGGCAGAACGCATCATCGAAAGATTGATGCAGCTGCATCCCAAGGGCTTCGATCTGTCGCTCGACCGGATCACACGGCTTCTCGAAAAGCTCGGCAATCCGCACAAGCGGCTGCCGCCGGTGATCCATGTCGCCGGTACCAATGGCAAGGGTTCTGTTACGGCGTTCAGCCGCGCGCTTCTGGAAGCGGCTGGCCTTGCAGTCCATGTCCACACATCGCCGCATCTGGTCAACTGGAACGAACGGTACCGCATCGGTGTGCCGGGCGGGCAGGGGTATCTCGTAGAAGATGCGATGTTCGCCGATGCGTTGGCGCGGGTCGAGGCAGCCAATAACGGGCAGCATATCACCGTTTTCGAAATCCTGACCGCGGTTACCTTCGTGCTTTTCGCCGAACAGCCAGCGGATGTCGTTATTCTGGAAGTTGGTCTCGGCGGGCGTTTCGATGCGACCAATGTCATCGCCAACCCCGCCGTCTCCATTATCATGCCGATCTCGCTCGACCATCAGGCCTATCTCGGAGACCGGGTCGAACTGATTGCGGCGGAGAAGGCCGGCATCATGAAGAGCGGCTCGCCCGTCGTCATTGGCCATCAGGAATATGACGCCGCGCTTGACGTTTTGATCGCGACCGCCGAGCGCCTGAAATGCCCGACAGCGGTCTATGGCCAGGATTTCTCGGCCCATGAAGAATATGGGCGGCTTGTCTATCAGGATGAATTCAGCCTGGTCGATGCGCCACTGCCGCGCCTTCCGGGCCGCCATCAACTGGCGAATGCCGCCGCCGCGATCCGCGCGGTCAAGGCCGCCGGTTTTGAAGTGACCGAACGCATGATCGACAAGGCCATGACCTCGGTCGAGTGGCCGGGACGTCTCCAGCGGATCACCCAGGGCCGCATTTTCGATCTCGCGCCAAAGGGTAGCGAAATCTGGATCGATGGCGGGCACAATCCCGGTGCTGGCGAAGTGATTGCCGAAGCCATGGCCGGTTTCGAGGAAAAGCGGGCGCGGCCTCTCTTTCTCATCGCTGGCATGATCAATACCAAGGATCAGGTCGGTTATTTCAAAGCCTTCGCGGATATTGCGGAATATGTCTTCACCGTGCCGATCCACGGGTCCGATGCGGCAATCGACCCGGTGGTTTTGGCCCATGCCGTGTTTGATGCCGGTTTGACGGCAGCGCCGACGTCTTCGATTGAGGAAGCGCTGGAGGAACTTTCCACGCGGCTGGACCCGAACAAGCCTGCGCCACGAATTTTGATTGGCGGGTCGCTTTATCTGGCCGGGAATGCGCTGGCCCTGAACGGCACGCCGCCGAAGTAATGACTTTTCAGGCAAATGGACCAAAGAAAAAGCCCGGCATTACCGGGCTTTTCTCATTCTTAATGACTGACGGAAATCAGGCTGCACTGGAAATCCAGGCGGCAAGTGCTGTCTTGGGAGCAGCGCCAACCTTGATGTCGGCAACTTCGCCGCCCTTGAACATGGCGAGCGTCGGAATGGAGCGGACGCCGAACTGGGCTGCAAGTTCTGGGTTTTCGTCGATGTTGAGCTTCACGACCTTGACCTTGCCAGCAAGCTCGGACGAGATTTCTTCAAGGCTCGGAGCGATCATCTTGCAAGGGCCGCACCACTCAGCCCAGAAATCGACGACGACGGGTTCGGCGGCATCGAGAACTTCGGACTGGAAGTTGGAGGTATCGACTTTCACGGTAGCCATAAGCGGCTCTCCTTTCAGTGAATCTGTTCGGCATTTATGTGATGCGAGGAACGCGCATTTTCAATGTCCGGTATCTCACTTTGTCGAGATTGCGGCAAGAGCTTGCGACAGGGCTTCCTCACCAAGCGTCATGAAGGACGCATTCTCCGTATAGACGAGCGCGCAGACAAACGTCTTATCCGGATAGAGCGGTTTGAGGATTTCCCTGTAGATGGCAAGCTGCGCCGTATGCGCAAAAGGAATGCGCCGCTCGTCTTCTGGCGGTACGCGATTGGTCTTGTAATCCACCAGAATGACCCGATCATCCTCGACCGCTAGTCTGTCGATGCGCCCTGACACGGCGAATTCCTGACGACCGAGACGAAGCGTACCCATGATCGAGACTTCAGCCCTGCTATTTGCGGAGAATGCGGGCTGGATCGCGGGTTCGCAGAGAACGGCGAGCGTTGAGTGGATCAGGCTTTCGCGTTCCTTCTCCGGCCAGAACTTCGCCGCGCGCTCGGCATAGCGATGAGCCGCCGCTTCGCGTTCGTTTTCGGGATAATCCGGCAAAGTTTGCAGCATGCGGTGAACGAGACGCCCGCGCTGAAGCGCAAGACCGGATGACGTTTTCGGCTTCGCAAAGAGCGGTGATGTGACCAGCAAATCCTCGGCACCGTCATCGATAATGGTGCCAGCACCGGAAGGGCTCAAAGGGCGCGGAAGGGCGGGCGCTGGCGGCAGCGGCTGCATAAGAGACGCGGGTAGGGGAGCGGGGCCCGGTTGATGCGCTTGTTCCGTCTTTTCGATGAGCCGTGGGGAACGGGTGCTGGAATGCCAGAGCAAGCCGTCCCATTCCTCTCCGCCTGCCGTAAACTGGTGGGTGCGACTGCGGTTCTCATCGGCTCCAAGTGAGCGCCTAATCATCGCGTGCCAGGAATCCGGGTTTTCCCGCGGACCTCGATAGCCGCAGACGATCAAGTGGTCGGCTGCACGTGTCATGGCAACATAGAGCAGACGACGATACTCCTGCTCGGCAGAGTCTTTCAGCCGCCTGTCATCTCGGTCGATCAGCGCGTTGTCAAAGCTCTTGCCCGGAAGCCAGATCGGGAAGGACGTTGCGGAAGCCTCAAGAAAACGAAGCTTCGGCACATGGCTTGGGATGAAGGCCTTGGAGCCGCCATCGACCAGAAAAACCACGGGCGCTTCAAGACCTTTGGAGGCGTGAACCGTCATTATGCGGACTTCGCCGCGTTCCTTGTCCTGCTCACGCTTGATCTCGGGAGCATCGGTTTCCAGCACCGAGATGAAGGATTGCAGGCCGGGAAGGCCGGTCTTTTCATGATCGAGTGCGAAGGAGAGAAACTCGTCCAGAACGTCGCTGGCTTCATTGCCGAGGCGACCGAGGAACTTCTTGCGGCCCCCGTGGATGGTCAGGACGGCGGCATAGAAATCATGGATCGTTGTGGTTTTCGAAAGCGCGATGAGGGTGGAAAGCAGCTTGTGGGTATGTGCAAAACGGCTGCCATCTTCGCGGCGAAGATGCTGCAAGTACTCCCAGACGCTGGTTTCTTCCGGGCGTTTTGCGGCTAGGTCGAAAATATCGTCTTCATCGTGATTGAAAAGCGGGCTTTTCAGCAGCGCACAAAGCGACAGATCATCCTGCGGCAAGAGCACGAACCGGCCAAGTGCCAGCAAATCCTGAATGGCGATGTGATCCGTCAGGCGAAGACGGTCGGCACCGGCAACGGGAATATTCTTGCGCTGCTTGAGCTCGCGCGTCAGCGCGTTGACGAAAGCATGGCGCTTGCGCACCAGAACCAGAATATCGCCGGGCTCGATAAAGCGCTCCACGCCTTTCTCGACCACGGTTTCCTTGCCGATCATCTCCGCGATGCGGGCCGCAATCCGCCGTGCGACGATGGCAGGCGGCGCGCTTTCACGCAGAGCATCGAAGGGTGCCGTCCAGTCCTCTTCGTCTTCCACCGGTTCGGCGGCGACAATGCCCCAGACTTCCACCGTGCCCGCGTGGCCAAGGCGGTTGGAGCGATGCTCGACGGGTTCGTTCTGGGCGCTCAGTCCCTCGGCATTTTCCGGCGTGGAAAAGACCTGATCCACCGCCGCAAGAACATCTGCCGTGGAGCGAAAAGAGAGCGGCAGTCGCACGGGATGAAAGACCTGCTCGACAGCAGTCACGCGCCGCGCCGTTTCCTCGCGCTCCTGCGAAAAACGCTCCGGTCGCGCGCCCTGAAAGGAATAGATCGACTGCTTTTCATCGCCCACGGCAAAGATGGTGCGCAGGCCAAGGCGGGCCGTTTCCCCATGGAAGAAATCGGCGGCCAGCGACTGGATGATCGACCACTGTACGGGGCTGGTATCCTGCGCCTCATCGACCAGAATATGATCGATACCCTGATCCAGCTTGTAGTGAACCCACGCGCCTGCGGTGTCCCTGTTGAGCAGCGTCGCCGCGCGCTCGATCAGATCTTCGAAATCGAGCTGACTTCTCTGCTTCTTCAGGTCTTCGAAATCACCGATCAGACGATCCGCCAAGGTCAGCGCATGCTTCGTCGCTTCGAGCATTCGCAGGGTGCGATAACGGTCACGGCAGGCGACGACGTGGTCTCGCGCCAGCGTCAGATCATCCAGCAGACCCGGTGCCGCGCCCTGCATCGCCTTGTTGATGACGTACGCGTCGGACTTTTTCTCGCCCTTGGCTGTGAGAAGCGCTGCCTCGATGAAGTCGATGCGCTTGAAGACATCGCGTTCGCGGGTGGTTTCACGCAATGCGTAGGATACATCGTGGGTGCGTGAACCACCGATTTCATCAGAAAGCGTCAGATAGGTATCCAGCGAAAGACCGGAGAGGCCGGGCAGGGGCCAGAAGGCCGCAGCTGCCGTTTCCTGCGTTTCCTCCGGGCCGATGTCAGCGCGTTTTCGCAGGGTAGCGTCTATTCCGCCCGTGCGCGCTGCCGTTTCGAGAAAGCCGCGTAGCGGATTGCGGTTGGCAATGATGGCGCTGAGCAGCGCTTCCAAACCCGTCTCATCGGCAAGATCGAGGACATAGGCGAGTGCTTGCGCCAGCGGCGTATCATGTTCCAGCGAAACGGCTGTCAGCAGGCTGCGGCGCGCTTCGGCCAGAAGGCTGCTTGCGGCGCGGTCATCCAGAACGGAGAAGTGACCCGCGACATTCGCCTCCAGCGGAAACTGGTGTAGCAGCGCTTCGCAAAAGGCGTGGATGGTCTGGATTTTCAGGCCACCCGGCGTTTCCAGCGCCTTGGCAAAGAGGCGGCGCGCTTCCTTCAGCTTGATGGCATCCGGCACGCGCCCTTCGATGGCTGTTATGCGATCCTTCAGATCGGAATCGGTCAGCGTTGCCCAATCGGCCAGTCTATCGAAGACGCGGCTCGACATTTCGGACGCTGCCGCCTTTGTATAGGTGAGGCAGAGAATGGCCGAAGGGCGACAACCGGCAAGCAGCAGCCGGATAACGCGCTGCGTCAGCACATGCGTTTTGCCGGAACCGGCGTTGGCCGACACCCATGCGGAACTTTTGGGGTCCGAAGCGCGGGTCTGCTGCCGCGTCGTCCAGTCGATCCAGTTTTTCGGATCGTCGATTTCGGGACCATGGTCGTCTACAGGGTACATCGGCTCATTCCGCATCGCCATCTCCCGGTTCTGCCGTGGACCATTCGGAAACCCGGGCGAGGTGGTCATATTCTCCACCATAGCTCTGCTGTTCCTCGGGTATCAGGCGGGAGACGAAGCCGTTCTTTCTCTCGCGCAAGGAAATGATGAACTTGCTCAGCTGGTCGATGGAGTCGGTCGCGAGTTCCACAGCGCTCTTCGGTACCGTTTTTGCGGTGGCTTTGGCATTCTCGTTATTGACGGTATCAGACCCGAAGCGTTCGCCGGGCCGTAATCGCACATAGATCAAATCTTCGGGCGTTGGCGATCCCGTATCACGAAACGCGCCGCGCATCAGCGCTGCGGCCTCAAGAGCCAACTGTGGATCGAGCAGCGAGCGCGCCTGTTTGACAGAGGGGGAAAGGCCGGTTTTGTAATCGATGATATCCGCCTTGCCTGAGGTTTTGATATCGATCCGATCGGCAACACCGGTGAGCCGTACGCCCGCTTCCGGTATCTCCTGACCTGCCCGCACTTCGATATGGCTACGGCGAACGATCTGTCGACGGTCCTTTTCCCAGTTCAGGAAGGCACGGGCCACGGCAACGAAACGCGGTCGCCAGACAACATCGATGTGAGAAGGCAGGTTTTCCGCGTCGAAACAGGCATTCAGTACCCGCATCATGGCCTTTTCCGCTGCAGGCGTGCCGGGCACATGCTCCTCGCGCGAATATTGCTCCATGATGCGGTGATAAAGCGTACCGCGGTCGGCCGCACCCGGATCGCGGTTGAATTCATCCAGCGGATCGAGCTTCAGGATGCGCCGTGCATAGATCGAATAGGGATCCCGGCGCAGGCGGCTGACTTCGCTGAAAGAATAGCTCTTCGGCTGAAGCTCCGCAGGCGGTGTCGGGGCAGGGCGCTTGGCGGCATCCTGAATGTCGCCATCGTCCAGCATATTTGCCCAATGCCGATAAGATTCACCCCGAGCCTTCAGCGTCTCGGCAAAATTTTCACCACCAAGTGCCAGAAGCCGTTGCAGCCAGCGGGACGCGACGGCAGGCGTCGAGCCCTGCCGCAGCGAACGGCTGTAAAAAATATGCCGCGTGCCGTTCGCCATTTCGAAATCATGCGCAAGCTGCCCGACCCGCCGTTCCGGCGGTTCGAGACCAATGGCCGTCTTCATATTGCGGGACAGGAATGGGTTGTTGGCGGTCTGCCCCGGCCAGATGCCTTCGTTCAGGCCGCCGATGATAACGGTATCAACGCTCTGCAAGCGGGCTTCCAGCGCGCCGAAGATGAAGACGCGCGGGTGGCGCATGGCGCGTGGCTTGATCGATTCACCGGCCACGAATGCCGCGACGATGTCGATCCATTGCGGACCGTCCGCCTCCAGAACCTGCCCGCATTCCATCAATTCCGCCAGAAGCCCGGAGAGCTTCTCTCCCGCTTCGCCCGACCAGAGGTTGGCAAGATCGCCCGCCTCATCCACAGCAATAGCTTCGATGACGCGGCCTGTACGCTCCGCCCAATCCGCCAGCGTCAGGCGGGAGGTGAGGCGTCCTTTGATCGGATCGCGGTGGATGAAGGCCGATTCCAGCGGTTCGATGGCAACCTTGATACGCGCGGCGAGATCAGCGGCAGCAAGGGCCGCGTCTTCGGAAAGCGCGGTACGCCATTTCGGTGGATGTCTGTCATCCGCGTGCAATGTCAGTTGATGCGCGAGAAGGCTACCGAGATTGCCAAGCATGGTTTCCTCGCGTCCGCCCCTCAAGCCGAGAAGCTCCATAGCCGCCGCTGCCTGTGTCATGTCCTCCAGATTAAGACCGAAGCGGCTGAGCGGATGCTTCAGCAGGGATATGATGGCGACGGGATCGCCGGGCCGCAGGATCGCTTCGAGCGCAAGCTGCAACAGCCCCGCCTGTGGCGTTGCGGAAAGCGGCGTACCGGCAGAGTCATCCGCCTCGATGCCGAAGCGCGCAAGCTCGGTCGCGACACGTCGTCCAAGACCACGATCCGGCGTAATCAGTGCCGCCTGCGAAGGGCCGTTCTGGCCGGGTTCTTCAAGGGCCAGGCGAAGGGCAATCGCAATGGAAGTTGCCTCCTCCCGCTCATTGGCAGCCTCGATCATGGCGGCGGAAGAAAAGGCGTTGTCGAAAAATTCCTCGGATTTTTCCGCGCGCCATGCATTCCACTCCGCCGTGGCTTTGGCAGGTGCAAGCGCCGTCGAGAAGATTTCAGCGCGGTTTTGAAGATCAGAATCCAGCGAACCGATCCGCTCGACATCATCGCGCAGCACACCGAGTTTCTGCAACAGGACGAAAAGGCCGTATTGCGAATGCGTGCGGCTGGATGCGTCATCCGGCGCTTCGTTGATCGCCTCCCACTGCTCGTCCGGCATGTCGAGATCGAGGCCCGGCAGAACGATGGTACCCTGCGGGAGCGAGGCGACGGCGGCGATGAGATCGGCAGCGGCAGGAATGGAGCCGGTAGAACCAGCAACGATGATCGGGTCAGTCGAGCCGATCCGCGCCAGACGCTCAGCCTCGGCGCGCAGGATTGCATTGCGGTGCCGCCCGGCGGATGATTTGTTGAGTTCGGCAAGGCGGGCTGGCCAGAAGACGCTGGCGATCTTGAGAAAATCCGCCGTCAGCTGCCACCATTGCGCATGGTCGGCAGTATCCAGTTCGGCGAGAGCCTCCCAATCCTTGTCCTCGGTGTCCATCGCGTCGATGACTTCGGCCAGTGCACGAGCAAGCCAAATGGCATCCGCAGGGCTGGCCGGAGCGACGAGCGGGGAATCGGAGTGTACGGCACGGATCGCATCGGGCAGGCTGTTTCGCCATGCAAGGATCAGCCGGGCCAATTCCACCAGTCGGGCCGTATTGGAAATCGGCGGGGCGAGATCGATCGTTGCAGGCGTCTCGATATCGAAATAGCCGCTATCATCATCCGTTTCGCCGAGCGGACGGATGACCGGCAGAATGGCGGAGCGACCGCCGAGAATATCGACGAATTCCGAGCGCAACACGCGCGCGGAACGCCGCGTCGGCACATAGATCGTGACCTTGGCAAGCGACAGCGGATCGGCAGGATCATAGGCATAACCCTGCGCCAGAGAACCATCGCAGAGGCTCCTTGCCAGGACTTTAAGAAACGGGGTTCCCGGCGCGATGGTCAGGATGCGTTTAGCATGCGCCAATGGCTCGACTTTCTTGCTGCTATAGGGTGGAAGCGATGGTTCGCTCCGCATCCTCTATAGCATCCGGCGTGCCGACCGTAATCCATTGACCGTCCAGGGAAACGCCAAAAAGCCTGTTTTTCGCAATGGCCCGGTCGAAATAGATGTTCAGATTGAAAGCGTCGGTGGGCGCGTCGTCGAGCAGCCGCGAATCCATCGCAATTGCGCCAGCATAGACGACCGAGTGCGGCTCGCCTTCCTGATAACGGGTCAGAAGGCCGTCTTCTGCGAGGTTGAAGTCCTTTTTTCCGTTGTGGCCGGTGGTGCGGTCCATATCGACGCAGAGCATCGCCATATCCATGCGCGTGGGCTCGAAAAATCGCGAAAGCTTTTCCAGATTGGATAGCTGTCCCACCTCTTCGCCGACCCAGAAAAGATCGGCATTCATGACCAGAACCGGGCCGGGTGGCAGCAATTTCAAACCCTTGGCAAGGCCGCCGCCGGAATTCATCAACTCTGCCCGCTCATCCGAGATCAGGACCTCGATATCGTTGCGCTGGCTCAGATGCGAAACCATCTGGTCCGCGTGGTGATGCACGTTGATCGAGACGGTCTCCACGCTTGCAGCCACCAGAAGATCGAGCACGTAGTCGATCATCGGCTTGCCGGCGATCTTTACCAGCGGCTTAGGGATCGTGTCGGTGATCGGACGCATTCTTGTGCCGAGACCCGCTGCCAGAACCATCGCTTGTCTGATCGTCATATCGAACGCTTCATTGGGAGTTGAGGTCTATACCTGCTTGAACAAACCAGTCGGCAAGTGGCTTGAGTTCCGGATGAGCAAGGGCGTCGCGCAGATAGGTGAAGGTGCGCGGCATGTGCTTCATATAGCCCGGCTTGCCGTCACGCTTCATCAGCCGAACCCAGATGCCGACCAGCTTGCAATTGCGTTGCGCCGACATGATCGCGAAGGCCTTGAGGAACGCCTTTTCATCGAAATTCGGGTTACTGCGGCGGATATCGAGATAGCGCTGCATCATTTTCGCCTGTAAATCCGGCGATATCGTCACGCGCGCGTCCTGCACCAGAGAGGCGAGATCGTAAGCGGTCGGGCCGATCATCGCATCCTGAAAGTCGATGATACCCACTTGTTGGATGCCGGATTTATTATTCTGCCAGATGATGTTCGGCGAATGAAAGTCACGCAGCAGAAGGCCGGTTTCGACATCGGAAAGCTTTGCGATGACTTCATCCCAGACGGCAAAAAACGCTTGTCTTTGCCCTTCATCGGTCGGTTTTCCGCCGTGGATATGGGGCAGATACCAATCGACCAAGAGAGAAGCCTCAATCTTCATCGCATCTGCGTCGAACGGCGGAACCTGATGTTGCACGCCGTTGGGCAAGCTGATTTTCTCTAGCGCAGGTTTTTCATGCAGCGCGGCCAGGCAAGCCGCACTTTGAACATAGCGCTCTTCGACAGGCTGGCCCGTAGCATCGAGTACGCCGTCGCGACCCATATCTTCGAGAAGCAGAATGCCTTGTTCCATATCCTGCGCCAGTATTTCCGGTGCGGTGAAGCCTTCACTCTGGAGATAAAGATCGATTGCAACGAAAGGCTCGACGGTGCGGGCAAGATGCACGATCTCAGCGTATGATTTGCCATTTTGAAGAACAGGACCGTGCGGCTGAGGTTGCCAGTCCATCAGCAGATATTGATGGCTCGCCTCGCGCAACAATTCATAGGTACGATAGGCCGCGTCCCCGCTGAAGTAACGCCGAGAGACATTGACCTTGCCGTTCTTTTCCAGAAACGCCCGAATGGCCAGCACGCGTTGAAGCCGTGCGATATGGCGAGGGGATGCCTCAATCATCGCAAGGCGACCGTCGCCCTCATGGGTCAGCCGCAGGATAATGGTGGAGTTTTTGGGAAGAACATCCGCCGCCATCTCGGGCCATTCGATCAGGCAAACGCCCTCCGACAGCATTTCATCGATACCGAGCTCATCCAGTTCCGAGACGTCTGAAAGACGGTAGAGATCGAGATGCGCGACCGGAAACCGCAAGGTATAGGATTGGACGATGGTGAAGGTGGGACTTGGAACTTCAAGCTCTGCATCATCCGCAATAGCCCGGATCAGCGCGCGGGCGAGCGTCGATTTCCCGGCGCCTAGATCGCCGATCAACGCCACCGCATCGCCGGGTTTGACGACAAGCGCCAGGTCTTCACCGAGACGGATCGTCTCGGCTTCATCGGCAAGATGGATGGAAAAATAGGTCGTCTCAGCGGTCATTCTGCGGCGATGGATTGCGGGCGGGCGCCGGAAGGAATGCGGCAGGTGACGACGGTGCCTTCACCGGCGCGGCTTTCTAGCGTGACATTGCCGTGGTGCAGGCTGACGAAACTTTCCACAATGGAAAGGCCAAGGCCTGCACCACTGCGCCTGCCACCATTGCTGTGGGTCGCGAAACGATCAAACACCGTTTGCAGCATGTCTTCGGGAATTCCCGGCCCCTGATCGGCAACGGAGAATATGAAATCACCCTCGGTCCTCTGGCAGGTCAGGCGGATCGCCGTGCCTTCCGGGGCAAAATTCGTAGCATTTGTCAGGAGCTTCAGGAGAATCTGTTTGAGGCGCTGATGATCTGCAATGATCGAACCAAGATGGGCAGGCGCAACGATTTCAAGCGATACGCCGCTTTCCTGAAGACGATCCGTGATCTGCACCGATACGTCGTCCAGCAACTCGTTCAGATCGTTTTCTGTATAGTTCAGATGCATGATGCCGGCATCGACTGTCGCGAGATCGAGAATATCGTTCACGATCGTCAGCAGAACCGAGGAAGACGTCGAAATATGATCGAGATATTCCGACTGACGGTCGTTGAGATCGCCCATGCCGGGCGTTTTCAACAGATCGGTGAAGCCGATAATATTGGTCAGTGGTGAGCGCAGCTCGTAAGAGACGTGCTGAACGAAATCGTTCTTCAACTCGTCGGCCTTGCGCAGCGCCTCGTTCTTTTCCTTCAAGGCGCGCTCTGCCCGCACGCTGTCGGTCATATTGACGAAGGTGAGCATGGTCTGCGCATCGGGCAACGGGATCACGGCGTAATCCAGTACGAGGCCGGAAAGAAGCTCGAGCGTTCCCTGTTTCGAAAGGCGCTCGTCATCGAAGCTAGTGATAAACTGGCTGAAAGCCCGCCATCCATCCGGCTTTTCATAGGATTGCGCACAGGCCGCTTCGATGGAACGAATGTGCTTGCCCGCCTCTGCATCGTCCGCAGTGATGGCCCAAAGCGCACGGAAGGCGGGGTTGGACAGGCGGATACGCCCATCTGCGCCGAACACGGCAACGCCTTCGGCTAGGTGGTCGATTGTCTCGCCTTGAACCTTGACCAGCGTATTGTAACGCGTCTGCAAATCCACCTGTTCTGTGAGGTTCTCGAAAACCCAGGTGGCGCCGCCCTGCGGATGCGCCGTCGCGATGACGCGCAGCGTCTGTCCGTTCGGCAGATGCCAGAGGTCGGTCTTTGTATCCAGCGAGCGGTAGACGGAAAGGGCGGTTTCCTTCCAGCTTTTCCAGCTTAGCTGTTCCGGCAGCTTTCCTGCGGAGCGGAGGCGATCCAGAAGTTCGGAATTGTCCGGCTTGGATTCCAGAAGAACGAGATCCAGCCCCCACAGGCTGACGAAAGCCTGATTGTAGAACTGCAAACGCTGCTGCCCGTCGAAGATCGCGACCGGCGTTCCCAGATGATCCAGCGTCTCAGCATGGCTCTTCAGCGTCCGCTTCAGCTCTTCGCTGATCGTCTCTGCATCCGATGCGTCGATTGCGATACCAGCCGACCCACTCGGCGTCTTGATATCGACCACGTCGAAGAAGGTTCTGTTACCGGAAACGACCGTCGAAATCCGGTCGTGATAGGGTGATTCGGGTGTAGCGCTGGCGCGGATTTTCTGTCGTGTAACGGTGTTCAGCAGCTCACGCTGTTCTTCAATCGTCTGTTGCGGTGTCGCTGCATCGACGGCCTGCGCATAGGCATGATTGACCCAGATCAGCTCGCCATCGGCATTTCTGCGCCAGACGGGCTGCTCGATGGAATCGAGAAGTTCCTGAAATGTGGACATGGAGGTCAGCAGACGCTCCCGCTCCACTTTGAGCTCCGCCAGTTCGGCGCGCATATTGTTGAGCGCGATGAAACGGGCAAAGGCTTTACCGCCGGAGACCCGCCCCTGAACTTCGATGACTTCGCCCCGTTGCGTTTCAATCGTCAGATCGAAGCTCTGCGCATGGCTGCGAAGCTTTTCGATGGCCTTTTCCAATGGAGCGGCAGAGGCCGGGCGCAGCCAGCGACCGAAGGCAAGGAAATCGGAATCGGCAGACGGAACGCCTGTTTCGATGGGAAGCTGACCAATGAACTCGGGACGCTCACCGGCGTTTTCCCAAACCACGATGCGGCGGGATTTATCGGAAATCAGCGCTTCGTATTTGGAAATCTTGTTTTGCGCTTCGGAAAGTGCGGTCCGGTACTCGTTGACTTCGCTCTCGATGTTTCCGCGCTGGCGCACCAGCCAGACGATGGAAAACAGCGTCGCGGATATGATGCCGATGACGAGCGAATAGGTGATGGTTTCGCTGGACGAGAAGAGACGTTCGCCCCTCTGCAGCATCGTGCCATCCTGTGCCTGTGCGACAGAGGAAAAGCCGCTCAGCGCAGTTCCTGCCAGCAGGGCGGAAAGGGCGCAGACCTTCCGGCGCACACCGGCCGCCATGAAAGCGAGCTTTGAGCGCATTCGTCCAAGAACGGGCGCCTCGTCGCTGCCCGCGTCCATATCGTCTTTAACCCGCGGAAGCGAGTTTGCTTTTTGTACCGTCATCCCCGGTCTGTCTCCGTCCTATGTGCCGCATCTTCGACAAGACATCCCATTTTCGCACGCATCTCGACGCATACGAATCAAGTCTTCAGACAATACCGCCTCAGCAAATTTCCGGGAAGGGAGGCGCCCAAAAAGAAATCGCGGACTTTGTCAAGTCCGCGATGCCTATATCTAGTGCTTTATATGTGGATATTAACTATAATATCAATATCTGTAGTGTTCAGCCTTAAACGGACCCTGCTTATCGACGCCAATATAATCTGCCTGGACGTCAGAAAGTTCGGTCAGCTTCACGCCCAGCTTCTCAAGGTGAAGGCGTGCGACTTTTTCATCGAGGTGCTTCGGCAGCACGTAAACGTCGTTCTTGTACTCGCCCTGCTTGGTGAAGAGCTCGATCTGGCCCAGCACCTGATTGGTGAAGGAGGCGGACATGACGAAGGACGGATGACCGGTAGCATTGCCGAGGTTCAGCAGGCGGCCTTCGGAGAGCAGGATCATGCGGTTGCCCTTGGCAAACTCGATCATGTCGACCTGAGGCTTGATGTTGGTCCACTTGAGGTTCTTCAGCGCAGCGACCTGAATTTCGTTATCGAAATGGCCGATATTGCCGACGATTGCCATGTCCTTCATCTCGCGCATATGCTCGATGCGGATGACATCCTTGTTGCCGGTGGTGGTGATGAAGATGTCGGCAGACGCAACGACGTCTTCCAGACGAACGACTTCGAAGCCATCCATGGCGGCCTGAAGCGCGCAGATCGGATCGATTTCGGTGACCTTGACGCGTGCGCCCGCACCCTGCAGCGAAGCAGCAGAACCCTTGCCCACATCGCCATAACCGCAGACGACGGCAACCTTGCCAGCCATCATCACGTCGGTTGCGCGACGGATACCGTCCACCAGCGATTCCTTGCAGCCGTACTTGTTGTCGAACTTCGACTTGGTAACGCTGTCATTAACGTTGATGGCCGGGAAGGGGAGAAGACCCTTCTTGCTGAGATCGTAAAGACGGTGAACGCCCGTGGTGGTTTCTTCGGTAACGCCCTTGATGGCATCGCGCTGCTTGGTGAACCAGCCCGGAGACGCTGCAAGGCGCTTCTTGATCTGGGCGACGAGGATTTCTTCTTCTTCCGAACCGGGGTTGGAGAGAACGTCTTCGCCAGCTTCGGCGCGTGCACCGAGAAGGATGTACATGGTCGCATCGCCACCATCGTCCAAGATCATGTTGGAAACGCCGCCATCGGCCCACTGGAAGATTTTGTCGGTGTATTCCCAATATTCGGTAAGGCTTTCACCCTTGACTGCAAAAACCGGAATGCCAGCAGCTGCGATGGCAGCGGCAGCGTGATCCTGCGTGGAGAAGATGTTGCAGGATGCCCAGCGAATGTCGGCGCCGAGTTCCTTCAGGGTCTCGATCAGAACGGCGGTCTGGATCGTCATATGCAGCGAACCGGAGATGCGCGCGCCCTTGAGCGGCTTGCTCGTACCGAATTCGGAACGGCAGGACATCAGGCCCGGCATTTCGGTTTCGGCAATATCCAGTTCCTTGCGACCGTAGTCGGCAAGGTTGATGTCGGCGACGATGTAGTCCTTGTCAGCGCTCATAAAAATCTCCTGCTCAAAGATGGCAGGGAACCATGCCGCTGCCTTGAAACTCAGGCTGCGGTTCTAACAGGCAAAGATCGATCTGGCAATAATGATATAAAGAAGTCTTTATGTCTTTATATGATGGTTATCAAAGTTCTTCGCCGAAGCGGTCAGCCACCAAGGCCTCCAGTGCCGCAAGCGCTTCCTCCGCCTGATTGCCGCTGGCTTCGACCAGAACGGTGCAGCCGGGGCTCGCCGCAAGCATCATCAATCCCATGATGGAAGTCCCGCCGACGGTCATGCCGTCCTTCGATACGGTAATGGCGGCATCGAAGCCCTCCACCATCTGTACGAACTTCGCGGATGCGCGCGCGTGCAGGCCGCGCTTGTTGATGATCAGCAGTTCCCGCGAAAGAGATGACATTCGGCTTTTTCTTTATTTGCCGCTGAGAACGCGGCTGGCGACGTTGATGTATTTTCTGCCAGCATCCGAGGCCTCCTGCAAGGCCTTCTCCATATTGTCTTCGCTGCGGATGCCCGCAAGCTTGATCAACATGGGAAGATTGACGCCAGCAATGACTTCCACGCTGCCACTGCTCATCACGGAGATGGCGAGATTGGAGGGTGTGCCGCCGAACATGTCTGTCAGGATGATGACGCCATTGCCGTCATTGGCGCGTGTTACGGCATCGATAATATCCTGCCGCCGCTGATCCATGTCGTCCTCGGGGCCGATGCACACGGTCTCGATCAACTTCTGAGGTCCGACCACATGCTCGACAGCATGGCGAAATTCCTCAGCCAGCTTGCCATGAGTGACAAGCACTAGTCCGATCATGAAATGCTCCCTTACACACGCACTCTCATTGGGCACTATCGCAATGCCGCAATACTGTCCATTGGTGGGAGCTCATCTTGATGAGGAAAATGGGAAGCGCAAGCCCCAAAATGCCGTATTTTCGTTCACATTCCCTTTGCCTTGAAGAGATTCTGAGCAAGTGCAGCAAATTTTCCATAGGGCGTGATGCTGGCAAGCGGAATCCGGATCAGTGGCAGCCGGGTATCGAACGGCAGTTCCAGCCACTCCTCTTCCGGCGGAAGACGCGGGCTCTGAGGGTGAGGCACGGGCGTTATCGCGTAGTGAAGAGCGGCAGACGGAACGCTGTTGACCGAAACGATGCCACTGCCACGCAGCTCCATCAGCCCGGCAATCACCTCCGGCCTTTCGGCAAGAACCGCGCCATTTTGCAATGAAATGAACACCTGATCGTCGGAGATGAGGGCAGCGCGCAATCCGCAACGCTCCGCTTCTGTCAGAAAACTGAAAGCCAGCTCGCTCTTGCCGCTTCCGGAAGGGCCTACGAACAGAAGGCCGGTATCGCCAATGACGATGGCTGTGCCATGGACGTTGGTGCGATCAGCGCTCATGCGTATGCGCGGCTGGCAGGGACAGCGTGAAACGGGCACCGGAAATCACACCATACTTGTCGATGATGTTTTCTGCTCTCAGCGTACCGCCATGGGCTTCGGCAATCTGGCGGCTGATGGAGAGGCCGAGGCCTGAATTCTGGCCGAAGCCTTCGCTTGCCGGGCGGTCGGTGTAGAAACGTTCGAAAATCCGATCGATATCTTCCGCCTGAATGCCCGGGCCATTGTCCTCGACGCGAACGAGGCAGCGATCCTTCTGGCGCAGCAGATGAACGAAGATACGCCCACCATCCTGCGAAACGAAGGAGCGGGCGTTCTCGATCAGGTTGGTAACGATCTGACCAAGGCGCAGATCGTGGCCGTTGACGACATAGCTGGTTTTGACACCAGCCTTATGGTCGGCAACATAATCGATGGTGACGCTCTTCTTCTTGGCGCTGATCTGGCGGGAGATTTCAACAAGGCTGTTGAGAAGCACTTCCAGATCGACCGGCGAGGAGTCGGCGCGGGCAAGTTCGGCATCGAGGCGCGAGGCATCGGAAATATCGCTGATCAGACGGTCCAGACGGCGAACATCGTGGAAAATAATTTCCGTCAGGCGCTGTTTGGATTCCTCCGTCTTTGCCCGGGGAAGCGTTTCAACGGCGCTTCTAAGCGAGGTCAACGGGTTCTTGAGCTCGTGGCTCACATCGGCTGCGAAGCTTTCAATGGCATCGATGCGGTCGTAGAGCGCATTGGTCATTTCGCGCAAGGCAATGGAAAGATTGCCGATTTCATCCTGACGCGCGGAGAAATCCGGAATTTCCTCACGCGCCTTGGCACCCCGGCGAACACGAATGGCCGCAGCAGACAGGCGGCGCAGCGGTGTGGCGATGGTGGAGGACAGGAGCAACGACAGCACGATATTGACCAATGTCGCAATGCCGAAAACGCGCATGATCGCGAGACGCTCCGCATGGACGATCTTGTCGATATCGCCAGCCTGCGTGGAGAGAAGCAGCACGCCCAGAACCGCACGGAAGCGCTGCACCGGAACGGCAACCGAAACGATAAGCTCACCCTTCTCGGTAACGCGCACCACAGCGCCGCGCACACCGGTCAAGGCGTTCATGACTTCGGGATAGATCGATCCGTCACCGCCCGGCGTTTCCTTGTAAAGCGGCAGGCTGCTTGGCTGAAGCATGCGGTTGAACAGGCTTGCGAACCAGTCGCTCCACGTCTGGGTTTCAGGCGTAACCGGCGGAAGATCGTAGCGAAGTACCTGACCGCGGGAATAGAGATGCCGGGAATCGAGCAGCATATTCGCGTCCGCGTCGAAAAGACGGGCGCGTGTGCGGGTAGGGGAGATCAGGCGTCTAAGGACCGGCGCGACCCGTTCCGGATTGATCGGAAAGCTCAAATCCTCGTCATTTGGAACAGGCGTTATGCTCTGACCGGCCTGAAGTTCCAGCAGCTTCTCAGGGTTGATGGTAATCGAGTTGGTGTCGACGGATGCGGACGCCGAAATCGCGCCGGCGATGATTTCGCCCTGCGTCAGCAGGCTCTCGACGCGCGCGTCGATCAGACCTTCGCGGAACTGGTTGAGGTAGAGAATACCGCCAACCAGAACCACGGTCGCGGCAACGTTGAAGAACAGGATGCGGCGGGTAAGGCTGGAGAAGACGGCATTGCCGAAGATGCGCCGGATAATCGTCAAAGGATGAATCCGGTGCCGCCGCCCGCTCTCGCGTTCGTCGGCATCGGAAATATCCGATACGCTATCCTGCGTCTTGTTCAACAATTGCTTTCCTCAGCGCTGCTAACCCGCAGCGTCGGTCCCTGATTCTGGGGTTACGCCGCTTCGCGGAAGCGATAGCCCACACCATAGAGGGTTTCAATCATGTCGAACTCGTTATCGACCAGCTTAAACTTCTTGCGAAGCCGCTTGATGTGGCTGTCGATGGTGCGGTCATCCACATAGACCTGCTCATCATAGGCCGCATCCATAAGTGCGTCACGGCTTTTTACCACGCCGGGGCGCTGGGCCAGTGAATGAAGGATGAGGAATTCGGTGACGGTCAGCGTCACGGGCTCACCCTTCCAGGTGCAGGTATGGCGTTCCTGGTCCATGGCCAGCTGTCCGCGCTCCAGCGTGCGCGCCTGCTGGTCCGCCGTTGGCTTGAGCGGGCTTGCGCCGGGAATGGCTGCGTCGCGGCTGCTCGCGCGGCGAAGGATGGCCTTGACGCGCTCCACCAGAAGTCTCTGCGAGAAAGGTTTGGTAATGAAATCGTCCGCACCCATCTTCAGGCCGAACAGCTCGTCGATTTCCTCATCCTTGGAGGTGAGGAAGATCACGGGGAGATCGGACTTCTGGCGCAGACGACGCAGGAGCTCCATGCCGTCCATGCGGGGCATCTTGATGTCGAAGATCGCCAGCTGCGGCGGACGCGCAATCAGCCCATCCAGCGCAGACGCGCCATCCGTGTACGTTTCGACCTTATAGCCTTCCGCTTCGAGCGCGATCGAAACCGAAGTCAAAATATTCCGGTCGTCGTCTACTAGCGCAATTGTCTGCATAAAATTGGTCTCCATCGTCATTATATCTTTTACTCCCGACATCCACCCCAGCCAAGGTTGTGCGCGCCGTGAGCCATTCTCATGAGTATAAAGGTGGAACAAATTGTGGCAAAGGCCAAGCACCAATTATCGCTTCAACTTTGGGAGTATTTTCTCCCACGGCTTAGAACCGGATATTTTAATCAGAACTAAACCGATTTAAAATGGAATAAAATCTTTTAAATCGATTAATATATTGAATTTATTGAATTTTTCTAAGTGAGCGTCTTGCTTTTTCTAAGCTCCGCATTTAGTTTCCGAGAAAATTTCAACGGCTTTGTCTTCAAGAAAAAGGAACGCGCCATGAAGGAACTCGGAGTACACAATCCTGAAAACGGGGTATCTGCACTCGGTCTGGGCGACGCCGCTTTCGTGCATTACAACCTCATCGAGAGTGAATTGTACGAAGCAGCGATCCGTAACGGTGAAGCAGACGTGACCGTGGATGGTGCACTTCGCGCAGTCACCGGCCAGCACACCGGTCGTTCGCCGAAGGACAAGTTCGTCGTTCGCGATGGCAACACCGAAGACAAGATCTGGTGGGATAACAACAAGCCGCTTTCGCCCGAGCATTTCGAAATCCTGCACAAGGACATGCTGGCGCACGCAGCCGGCAAGACGCTGTATGTTCAGGATCTGATCGGCGGCGCCGACGAAGAGAACGCTCTTCCGACCCGCGTTGTGACTGAGCTTGCCTGGCATGGCCTCTTCATTCGCAACCTTCTGATCCGCCCTGCGCGTGAGACGCTTGCAAACTTCAGCCAGAAGCTGACGATCATCAATCTGCCAAGCTTCAAGGCCGATCCGGCCCGCCATGGCTGCCGCACGGAAACCGTGATTGCCTGCGACCTGACCAAGGGTCTTGTCCTGATCGGCGGCACGTCCTATGCCGGTGAAAACAAGAAGTCTGTCTTCACCGTGCTGAACTACCTGCTGCCTGCCAAGGGCGTGATGCCGATGCACTGCTCGGCCAATGTTGGTCCGGCTGGCGATGCGGCTGTCTTCTTCGGCCTTTCCGGTACTGGCAAGACCACGCTTTCGGCTGATCCTGCCCGCACGCTGATCGGCGATGACGAGCATGGCTGGGGCGAACACGGCATCTTCAACTTCGAAGGCGGCTGCTATGCAAAGGCCATCAAGCTTTCTGCCGAAGCCGAGCCTGAAATCTACGCCGCGACCCGTCGTTTCGGCACGGTTCTGGAAAACGTCGTTCTCGATGAGAACCGCGTCCCTGACTTCAACGACAACTCGCTGACGGAAAACACCCGCAGCGCCTATCCGCTGCACTTCATCCCGAATGCATCGGACACGGGCATTGCCGGTCATCCAAAGACGATCATCATGCTGACGGCTGACGCTTTCGGCGTGCTGCCTCCGATTGCGCGCCTGACACCTGAGCAGGCCATGTATCACTTCCTCTCCGGTTACACGGCAAAGGTTGCCGGTACGGAAAAGGGCGTGACTGAGCCGGAAGCAACCTTCTCGACCTGCTTCGGCGCTCCTTTCATGCCGCGCCATCCGGCAGAATACGGCAACCTGCTGCGCGACCTGATCGCCAAGCACAATGTCGATTGCTGGCTGGTCAACACCGGCTGGACCGGCGGTGCCTACGGCATCGGCAAGCGTATGCCGATCAAGGCAACCCGTGCTCTGCTGACGTCCGCACTGACCGGCGAACTCAAGAACGCCGAGTTCCGCACCGACGCCAACTTCGGCTTTGCGGTCCCGACCTCGCTCGAAGGCATCGACAACAGCATCCTCGACCCGCGTTCGACCTGGGCCGATGGCGCAGCTTACGACGCACAGGCGAAGAAGCTGGTTTCCATGTTCGTCACGAACTTCACCAAGTTCGAAGACCATGTCGACAGCACCGTGCGCGATGCAGCCCCAGGCCTGCTGGCCGCTGCCGAATAAGAGAATTCCAATCTTGGATTCACGTGAAACCCGGCCTCGCGCCGGGTTTTTCGTTTGAATGGGCGGTTTTCATTTGGCGCCTGATGTGGCATCACGCCTGCCGGAGAACGACATGGCCAGCGCCCCGCTTTATATCAGCAGCAGAATTACGATTGCCGGATGGGAACTGACGGAGCAATTCGTGCTGGCTGGCGGGCCAGGCGGGCAAAATGTCAACAAGGTCTCGACAGCGGTGCAGCTGTTCTTCAGCGTGACAGATAGTCCGGCCCTGTCGGATCGTATCAAGACCAATCTTATCAAACTCGGCGGCAGGCGCGTCTCGAAAGAGGGCGTGCTGATGATCGAGGCCAACCAGTTTCGCACGCAGGAGCGTAATCGCGAAGATGCGCGGGAGCGGCTGAAAGAGCTGATCCTCAAAGCAGCCGAGCCACCCCCACCGCCGCGCAAGGCGACGAAGCCGACCAAGGGTTCAGTCGAAAGGCGATTGAAAGCGAAATCCGGTCGCTCCGACATCAAGAAGATGCGCGGCAAGCCCGGTTCTGATTAAGCCATTTTGTGCTCAGACGAGGCCGGGAAAAGCCTAAAGCTTTCTCAGCGCCACCATGTCGATCAGATGGTTTTCGCCCTTGCGGAGAATAAGGTCCGCGCGCGGCCTTGTCGGAACGATGTTTTCACGCAGGTTCTTCAGGTTGATGTTTTCCCAAAGCCCTTCTGCAATGGCTAGGGCCGCCGCTTCTGAAATCGACGCATAGCGATTGAAGTAAGAAGAGGGGTCGCGGAACGCGGTGTTTCGCAGGTTCATGAAGCGGTTCACATACCAGTTGTGAATGATCTTCTCGTCCGCATCGATATAGATGGAGAAGTCGAAGAAATCCGACACGATTGGCACGATCCGTCCCCCAGCTGGCAGATTACGCGCCTGAAGCACATTTATGCCTTCGAAGATCAAAATATCCGGCCTGTCGATGGTGGTGAATTCGTTCGGTAGCACGTCATAAACGAGGTGCGAGTAACGCGGCGCCTGAACATCCGGCTGTCCGGCCTTGATGGCGGAGAGGAAGCGCAGCAGAGCGCCGATATCATAGCTCTCCGGAAAGCCCTTGCGATCCATCAGGTTCTCACGCCGCAAAACATCGTTCGGGTAGAGAAAGCCATCCGTGGTGATGAGATCGACTTTGGGGCTGGAGGGCCAGCGCGCCAGAAGCTCTTTCAGAATACGGGCCGTGGTGGATTTTCCAACGGCAACCGAACCGGCAATGCCTATGACGAACGGTGTCTTGTTCACATTCCCCATATTGAGGAAGCGGTTACGCTGCGCGAACAACAGCTGCGAAGCCTCCACATGGGAAGAGAGAAGGCGTGAGAGCGAAAGATAAATGCGCCGGACCTCATCGAGATCGATGGGGTCGTTCAGAGAGCGAAGCCGTTTGACCTCGTCGGCGGAGAGCGTCAGCGGCGTATCGGCGCGAAACTTCGACCATTCTTCCGAGCTGAAGAAGTGGTATGGCGAATATTCATCTGGCCGGAAATGATCGAGTGTTGTTGGCATGCCTTGTCCCCCCGTGCGTGCCATTGTCGTCATGTCTGGGGCCTTGATGCTTTTTCCTGAATGCCGGACTGGCCGGTGCGGCGTTCCAGCTCGGCGAAAACCTCGGTCAGGGGGATATCGGCGATCTTGAGCACGACGAGGAGGTGGTACAGCAAGTCTGCTGCCTCATCGGTCAGGTTTTTTCGGTCGTTAGAGATTGCCGCAATCACCGTTTCAACCGCCTCTTCACCCAGCTTTTTGGCAGCCTTGCTCTGGCCTGCGGCAAAGAGCTTTGCGGTCCAGGACTGCTCCGGCGAGGCGCTGGCGCGTTCCGCGACGATGCGTTCGAGATCGGAAAGGGAAAACCCGCTCATGCTTCGTATCCTTGATCAATCGAGACGCATGGCGATGCCGTGATCGGCCATATAGGCCTTGGCTTCACCGATGGAATATGTGCCGAAGTGGAAAATGGAAGCGGCGAGAACCGCGGTCGCATGACCGTCCTTCACGCCCGCCACCAGATCGTCCAGCGTGCCGACACCGCCGGAAGCGATGACGGGAACGCGAACCTGATCGGCAATGGTGCGAGTCAGCGCGATGTCGTAACCGCTCTTGGTGCCGTCGCGATCCATCGAGGTTATCAGCAATTCGCCAGCGCCGCGCTCGACCATCTTGATGGCGAACTCGACCGCATCGATGCCGGTAGGCTGACGACCGCCATGGGTAAAGATTTCCCAGCGATCCGCTTCACTCGTACCCGATACCTTTTTCGCATCGATGGAAACGACGATGCACTGGTTGCCGAACTTGTCGGCAGCCTGCGCCACGAAATCCGGGTCTTTCACCGCTGCCGAATTGATCGAAACCTTGTCGGCACCGCACAGCAGCAGCTTGCGAATATCGGAAACCGCACGCACACCACCGCCAACCGTAACCGGCATGAAGCAATGGTCTGCCGTGCGCGAAACCACATCGAAAATCGTTTCGCGATTGTCGGAGGACGCAGTGATATCGAGAAAGCAAAGCTCATCGGCACCAGCCGCATCATAGGCCTTAGCCGCCTCAACGGGATCGCCCGCGTCGATCAAGTCAACGAAGTTGACGCCTTTGACAACGCGACCGTCCTTGACGTCAAGACAAGGAATAATTCGAGCTTTCAGCGTCATGCGCGCGCTCCCTTGATCAAGGCCAGCGCCTCAGCCGGATCGATCCGGCCATCATAGAGCGCACGACCGGAAATCGCGCCTTCGAGCTTGGCCGCATCCGGCTCCAGCATGCGCTTGATGTCATCGATGGAGGCAAGGCCACCGGAAGCGATGACGGGAATGGAAACCGCATCGGCAAGCTCGAGCGTGGAGGACCAGTTGATCCCGGCCAGAATGCCGTCACGGTCAATATCCGTGTAGATGATCGCGGCAACGCCAGCGCCCTCGAAGCGCTTGGCCAGTTCAATGACGCCGAGTTCTGACGCTTCCGCCCAGCCTTCCACCGCAACCTTGCCACCCTTGGCATCGATGCCGACGGCGACCTGTCCGGGGAAGCGCTTGCAGCCTTCCAGAACCAGAACCGGATCACGTACGGCAACGGTGCCGAGAATGACGCGGGCGAGACCACGGCTCAGCCACGCCTCTATATGATCCAGCGTGCGAATGCCGCCACCCAGCTGCACCGGGTTCTTGGTGGATTTCAAAATGGCATCGACTGCTTCGCCGTTGACTGTCTGGCCTGCAAAGGCACCATTCAGATCCACCACATGTAGCCACTCGAAACCCTGATCTTCAAAGGCTTTCGCCTGCGCGCCGGGATCTGTGTTGTAGACGGTGGCCTGGTCCATATCGCCAAGTTTCAGGCGAACGCACTGGCCGTCTTTAAGGTCGATTGCGGGAAAAAGGATCATGTCAGGGCTTCCAGCGCAGGAAATTCGAAATAATGGCGAGGCCGAGCGTCTGGCTCTTTTCCGGGTGGAACTGAGCGCCAGCCTTGTTGTCACGACCGACGAAAGCCGTCATCGCGCCGCCATAACTGGTGGTGGCGATGACGTCTTGAGCGTGCTTTGCCGCCAGATGATAGGAGTGGACGAAATAGGCATGCAGGCCATCGGCACCGGTCTTGACGCCATCGAAGAGCGGGTGAGGGTGGTGCAGCTCCAGCGTATTCCAACCGATCTGCGGAATTTTGAGGGCAGGGTCGGAAGGCGTCATCTCGACAACATCGCCCTCGATCCAGCCGAGACCTTCGCTGGTGGTCTTTTCAAGCCCGCGCGATGACATCAATTGCATTCCGACGCAGATGCCGAGAAAGGGGTGGGCCTTTTTTTCCACCACATCGAGAAGCGCGTCATGCATGCCGTCGACGGCATCGAGACCGGCCCGGCAATCGGCATAAGCGCCGACACCCGGCAGAACGATGCGGTCTGCGGAGGCTACGCGCTCGGGCTTGTCTGTTAAATCTATCGTCGCATCGATACCGGCTTCACGCGCCGCACGCTCGAACGCCTTGGTGGCGGAGCGCAGGTTGCCGGAGCCATAGTCGATAATTGCCACACGCATGTCAGCGCCTTCCATTCAAATCGAATTGGAACGAACCAGCCGGATCGTTCGTCATGAAACCACCCGTGGTGGCCCTTGTTTTCCATTCGGGCTGAGGGACCAGATTATTCGGCTGTTCGCTTGTCGGGAGGTTGGAGAAATACATCTCTTCCGCTGCCGATAAGCTGGGGGCGACAACCATGCCCTTCAAGGTCCAGCCCTTGGTCGTTAGGCTGTGTTGCAAAATATTGCGCCCTTCGAATCCGGCTATCAGCCCAATCGCGACCGCCACGAGCAGACCGGTAACGCCAAAGCCTTCCAGCTGGGACACCTGCCCGGCGGCCACCTGAAGGACGACGATTACGATTGCCACCCACCAGACCCGATGGATCGCGAACCAGAGCCAGGGAAAAAACAGCGCCAACCAGGAAAACCTGTCCGGAATGAACCGCGTGGTGCGGTGATCCCTGTCAGGGCCGCCCGGTGCTTCGAAAACCAGATAAGATATCATTGGCGTTCCTGACGACATCAAGAGCAGGGAAAAGGGTTCAACGTCCCGATTGCTCTAACTGTTTCATAGGGATCAGGCCAGCATGCCCTTCGTCGAAGGAATGCGGCCTGCCTGCCGGGGGTCGATTTCGGTGGCGCTGCGCAGCACGCGGGCAACCGCCTTGAAGCATGTCTCGGCGATATGATGGTTGTTCGCGCCGTAATGGTTCAGAATATGCAGGGTAATACCGGCATTCTGCGCCAGCGCCTGAAAGAATTCACGCACCAGTTCGGTATCGAATGTGCCGATCTTCGGCGCGGAGAAATTGACGTTCCAGACGAGGAACGGACGACCCGAAATATCGACGGCGGCCTTCGTCATCGTCTCGTCCATGGCGAGATCGAGCGAGGCGTAACGGGTGATGCCCTTGCGGTCACCCAATGCCTTGGCGATGGCCTGACCGATGGCAATGCCGGTGTCTTCGACTGTGTGGTGATCGTCGATATGAAGGTCGCCCTTCACGTCGATCTCCATGTCGATGAGGGAATGGCGGCTCAGCTGGTCCAGCATATGGTCGAAGAAACCGACGCCCGTCGAAATCTTTGCCGTACCGGTTCCGTCGATATTCACGCGGACTGAGACGGAGGTCTCGTTGGTCTTGCGGGAAATCTCGGCTGTGCGCTCTGCCATTGCAGCTGCTCCTTGGAAAATATCGCCGTTCCTTATCAGTACCCCTTACAAATATCCAGTCATTCCATCACCTTGCTATCGTCTTGACTGTGACCCGAGGTGGCGTCGGGCCGATGAGATTGCAATCGCCAAAACCGGACTTACATAGATTGCGAAGAGAGCAGCGCTTGAGGCTCGCAAGACAATCATATGGAAGGCCCGACAGGGCAGACAGGTGTTTGATGACAACCATTATTACTGTGCGCAAGGGCGGAAAGGTCGTCATGGCTGGCGACGGACAGGTCAGCCTTGGCCAGACCGTGATGAAGGGCAATGCCCGCAAGGTGCGCCGCATCGGCAAGGGCGAAGTGATTGCCGGTTTCGCAGGCGCGACCGCCGATGCCTTCACCCTTCTCGACCGTCTCGAAAAGAAGCTTGAGCAATATCCGGGTCAGCTGATGCGCGCCGCTGTCGAGCTTGCCAAGGATTGGCGCACCGACAAATATCTGCGCAATCTCGAAGCCATGATGCTGGTGGCCGACAAATCCATTACGCTGGCAATCACCGGCAATGGCGATGTCCTGGAGCCTGAACACGGTGCAATTGCCATCGGTTCCGGCGGGAACTACGCCTTTGCCGCTGCCCGCGCGCTTATGGATTCGGAAAAGTCGGCGGAGGAGGTTGCACGTCAATCCCTCGATATCGCCGCCGATATCTGCGTCTATACCAACCATAATCTCGTGATCGAAACGCTGGACGCTGAATAAGCGGAGGCAAACGCATGGTTCCTGCGGGCCGGGCCTTGCAAAGGCTGGCCGCAACAGGAAGCCGAAAGGATCGAAATGACAACTTTTTCTCCCCGGGAAATCGTCTCGGAACTCGACCGCTACATCATCGGTCAGCATGATGCGAAACGCGCGGTTGCCATCGCGCTGCGCAATCGCTGGCGTCGTCAGCAGCTGGATGAGAGCCTGCGTGATGAGGTGATGCCGAAGAATATTCTGATGATCGGCCCGACCGGTGTCGGCAAGACGGAAATCTCGCGCCGTCTGGCAAAGCTTGCCGGTGCACCTTTCATCAAGGTCGAAGCCACCAAATTCACCGAAGTCGGCTATGTCGGTCGTGATGTCGAACAGATTATTCGCGACCTCGTGGAAATCGGCATCGGTCTAGTGCGTGAAAAAATGCGCGCGGATGTTCAGGCAAAGGCGCACGCCAGCGCCGAAGAGCGCGTACTGGACGCGCTGGTCGGCCAGACGTCTTCACCTGCCACGCGCGAGAGCTTCCGCAAGAAGCTGCGCGACGGCGAATTGGACAAGAAGGAAATCGATATCGAAGTCGCCGATACCGGCTCCGGCATGCCGGGCTTCGAAATTCCGGGCATGCCCGGCGCCAATATCGGTGTGCTGAACCTGTCGGAAATGTTCGGCAAGGCCATGGGCGGGCGAACGAAGAAGGTTCGCACCACGGTCGAGAAATCCTATGCAGACCTCATCCGCGACGAATCCGACAAGCTGCTGGACAATGAGTTGATCCAGCGTGAAGCAGTGAAATCGGTCGAGAACGACGGCATCGTCTTCCTTGACGAGATCGACAAGATCGCCGCCCGCGATGGCGGCATGGGCGCTGGCGTTTCCCGTGAAGGCGTGCAGCGCGATCTGCTGCCGCTGGTGGAAGGCACGACGGTTTCAACCAAGTATGGTCCGGTGAAGACCGACCATATCCTGTTCATCGCCTCTGGTGCTTTCCATGTTGCCAAGCCATCCGATCTGCTGCCGGAACTTCAGGGCCGTCTGCCGATCCGCGTTGAGCTGAAGCCGCTCACCAAGGAAGACTTCCGCCGCATTCTGACGGAGACGGAAGCCAGCCTTATCAGACAATATATCGCACTGATGGCGACGGAAGAGCTGAACCTCGAATTCACCGATGACGCCATCGATGCGCTGGCGGATGTCGCGGTTCACCTGAACTCGTCGGTCGAGAATATCGGTGCGCGCCGCTTGCAGACGGTGATGGAGCGTGTTCTGGACGAAATCTCGTTCAACGCACCGGATCGCGGGGGTTCTTCTGTCAATATCGATGAGGCCTATGTGCGCAAGCATGTGGGGGATATTGCCGCCGATACGGACCTGTCTCGCTACATCCTCTAAAATATTAATGAGTGCGGCAAATATTGCCGCACTCTTATTTTATCTGCCTTCTCTCGACATCCGGCCTTTCTTTTCGTTAAGGAAGTCCTGAAAGTCGATCCTGTGGATTATCCCGGCGTGACGTCGGCAAGGGAAAAGGCATCCGCTCGTGCGTAAAATTCTTCTGGCATTGGCCGCCACTTTGGCCATTGGCACTGTCGCTCCTTCTTATGCGCAGGCGGCAACCGTCGTGCCGCCGGGCAACCGCAATGCAGAACAGCCGAACGTGCCCGGAGCTTCGGCCAGGCGCACGAAGGGATCCAACTCCACCTATGAGCGGAAATACCAGAAGGTTTACGACCTTCTCTCCAGCGACAAGCAGCTCATCGCTAAAATCAAGTCCACGGCCAGCCGCTATGGTATCGACCCCATCCACATGATCGGTGCCATCGTTGGCGAACATACCTATAACGTGGACGCCTATGACCGGCTACAATCCTATTATGTGAAAGCGGCCTCCTACGCCGGAAACAGCTTCCGCTTCGGCTATAAGGATGAGACGATTGCGCAGTTTCTGACGCATTCGCAATTCGCCAAGTGCCAATCCAAGAGCGATTCCTATAGCCTTTGGAACTGCCGTGACGATGTCTGGGAAGCGAGCTTCCGTGGCAAAAAGGTTGATGGCGTCAGCTATCCCGACAATCGTTTCAGTGCTGTCTTCTTCCAGCCATTCTATGCTGGACAGACCTTCGGGCTTGGCCAGATCAATCCGCTGACCGCGCTCATGCTGTCCGATATGGTGACGCGTGTGTCGGGTTATGAGAAGCTGGACGAGAACGATGCCGCTGGCGTCTATAATTCGATCATGGACCCGGATCACTCGCTCGCCTTCATGGCCGCTGCCATCCGCAAGTCGATCGATGACTACAAATCGATTGCCGATATGGATATCTCGAAAAATCCCGGCCTGACCTCCACGCTCTATAATCTCGGCGGTTCCGGCCAACGCGCCGCAGCTCTTGCACAGAAAAACCGCCAGAGCGGCGGCACCGTCTTGCCTGAAGAAAACTACTATGGCTGGTGGGTGAACGAGAAGCTGCCAGAGCTGCAAAAGCTTCTTTAATCGGAACAGGTCTGGATCGATTATTTCCATTATGGAAAAAATCTTTGATGCGCCTCTGCGGTTGACGTGGGGGCCGTTCACTGGTCACTCTATGGCAAACACCCATAGGGAGACATCAGGTGAGCCGCATCGAAAACCACGGACTTTCGTTTGACGAAGCGCTTTTTCATTTTCTGAAGGACGAGGTTCTGCCGGAGACCGGGCTGAGCGCAGACACCTTCTTCAGCGGCTTTTCCCAAATCGTTCACGATCTCGCACCGAAGAACAGGCAGTTGCTGGAAAAGCGCGACGCTTTTCAGGAGAAGCTTGATAGCTGGTACCGCGAAAACGGCGCACCATCAGACCTTGCGGCCTACGAGGCCTTCCTTCGAGACATCGGCTACATCGTGCCCGAAGGTGCCGCCTTCCGGGTCAACACGCAGAATGTCGATCCCGAGATTGCCGAACTGGCCGGGCCGCAGCTCGTAGTGCCGGTCATGAATGCGCGCTACGCTCTCAATGCCGCCAATGCGCGCTGGGGTTCGCTCTATGATGCGCTTTATGGCACGGACGCCATTTCAGAAGAGGACGGTGCCGAAAAGGGTAGGGGGTACAATCCGAAGCGCGGCGAAAAGGTTATCGCCTGGGCTCGTTCCTTCCTCGATGAATCTGCGCCGCTTCTCAAAGGCAGCTGGTCTGACATCAGCGGCATCAAGGTCGTTGACGGCGTCTTGCAGCTGGATGTCGATGGAGGCGCTGTTGGCTTGAATGATAAGGGCCAGTTCGCAGGCTTCAACGGTGAGGCTTCCGAGCCATCTGCCATTCTTCTGAAGAAGAATGGCATCCATATCGAAATCGCCATCGACCCGACGACCGCCATCGGCAAGAGCGATTCGGCGGGCATTTCCGACGTCATCCTCGAATCAGCCCTGACGACGATCATGGATTGCGAAGATTCGGTCGCAGCCGTCGATGCGGAAGACAAGATCGTTGTCTATCTCAACTGGCTTGGCCTGATGCGCGGTGATCTGACGGAAGAGGTCTCGAAGGGCGGAAAAAGCTTTACCCGCAGCCTGAACCCGGACCGCAATTATACGGCTCCCGATGGTTCGGCGCTGACGCTTCCCGGTCGCTCGCTGATGCTGGTTCGCAATGTCGGCCACCTCATGACGAATCCGGCTATTTTGGATCGTGATGGCGGAGAAGTTCCCGAAGGCATCATGGATGCGGTCATCACCGGCCTGATCGCGCTCTACGATGTCGGCCCGAATGGCCGCCACCAGAATTCGCGCGCGGGCTCCATGTATGTGGTCAAGCCGAAGATGCATGGCCCGGAAGAGGTGGCCTTTGCTGCCGAAATCTTCACGCGCGTCGAAGCGCTGATCGGAATGCAGCCCAATACCATGAAAATGGGCATTATGGATGAGGAACGCCGCACGACGGTCAATCTGAAGGAATGCATCCGCGCCGCCAAGGATCGCGTCGTCTTCATCAATACCGGCTTCCTCGACCGCACCGGCGATGAAATTCATACGTCGATGGAAGCGGGTCCGATGATCCGCAAGGGTGACATGAAGCAGGCCGCATGGATTGCGGCCTATGAAAACTGGAACGTCGATATCGGTCTGGAATGCGGCCTCTCCGGTCACGCACAGATCGGCAAGGGCATGTGGGCCATGCCGGATCTTATGGCGGCCATGCTGGACCAGAAGATAGCGCATCCGAAGGCTGGCGCAAACACGGCCTGGGTGCCATCGCCAACGGCTGCGACGCTGCATGCGACGCATTACCATAAAGTCGATGTGTCTCACGTACAGGAAGGCCTGAAAAGCCGCGGACGCGCCAAGCTTGCCGATATCCTCTCGGTTCCTGTTGCCGTTCGTCCGAACTGGTCACCGGAAGACATTCAGCGGGAACTCGATAACAATGCCCAAGGCATTCTCGGCTATGTCGTTCGCTGGGTCGATCAGGGCGTCGGTTGCTCCAAGGTGCCCGATATCAACAATATCGGCCTGATGGAAGACCGCGCGACCTTGCGTATCTCCGCCCAGCACATGGCCAACTGGCTGCGCCACGGCGTCGTGTCCGAAGAGCAGATTGTCGAAACAATGAAGCGGATGGCCGCAGTCGTGGATCAGCAGAATGCCGGAGACGGGGCCTACCGTCCCATGGCTGGCAACTTCGATGATTCGGTAGCCTTCCAAGCTGCTGTCGAGCTTGTCCTGAAGGGCAGGGAGCAGCCGAACGGCTACACCGAACCAGTCCTCCACCGCCGCCGCCTTGAGCTGAAGGCGAAACAGGGCGCTTGATTCTTCTGACCAAACAAAAAAGCCGCCGGGAAAATCCTCGGCGGCTTTTTTGTGTTCGATGTGCTCCAGATTTACTGGATCACGATAACCTTGGATGTACGGCCCGGACGGATACGGCTGTAAAGGTCGATCACGTCCTGATTGATCATACGGATGCAGCCGGAAGAAGCAGCGGTACCGATAGACGCCCATTCTGGCGAACCGTGAATGCGGAACAGCGTGTCCTGGCCCTTATCGTTGAAGAGGTACATGGCACGCGCGCCAAGCGGGTTGGTGATGCCGGGGCCCATGCCCGCTTCGACATACTTGGCGATTTCAGGCTTGCGCTGTGCCATTTCCTTAGGCGGATGCCACATCGGCCATTCCTGTTTCCAGGCAACATAGGCTTCACCGGCCCAGGCAAAGCCCTGCTTGCCGACGCCGATACCGTAGCGAACGGCCTTGCCGCCGGGCAGGATGTAATAAAGGAAGCGCTCGCGCGTATTGACGATGACCGTGCCCGCCTTTTCAGGGGTTTCGAAGTTCACGATCTGGCGGTGGAACTTCTTGTCCACGCGGTTGATCGGGATAGCAGGCAGGGCGTATCCGGCGTCCGTGGTCGCGCCATAAACCTCGTCGCCGAAAATCTGTGTGGTTTCAACCACAACAGGAGCAGCAGCAGGACGGGCAGAGGCGGTTTCGGTCGTCGTGGACGCGCAGCCAGCCAGTGCAAGGGCAGACAAAAGGCCGAGTGCAGTCAATGAAGTGCGAATGCGCATGGGTGTTCTCGCGGAAAAATTCGCTTATATAAGCGATGCATGAAGCGATATTGAATAATCGGGTTATTTTCGATTAAGCTTGTCTTGGCAAGCCATTGCACCGCAGCAAGACTGCAGACAGTGCAAAATTGCTGCTTCATGGTGTTTTTGCAACAATCTCAGGGGGCGTTTTCCAGAGCCTGTCCATGACTATTCTTTCGCTTACCAACAACAATCCGTTAATCGACGGTCGTCAGTCAGAAAAAGCCATGCTGGTTCGCCGCGGCGTACAGGTGTTGCTCAATGAGATGCGCCATTCAGTCTTGCCTGAACTTCCGCTTGCAAGCGGCAGGCGGGCGGACCTGATCAGCCTGTCGGTCAAGGGTGAAATCTGGATCATCGAGATCAAATCCTCTATCGAGGATTTCCGGGTGGATCGCAAATGGCCGGATTACCGCCTGCATTGCGACCGGCTGTTCTTCGCCACGCACGCCGGCGTGCCGCTGGATATCTTTCCGGAAGAATGCGGGCTTTTCGTCTCCGATGGTTACGGCGCGCATCTTTTGAGAGAAGCGCCTGAACACCGCCTGCCACCGGCAACCCGCAAATCGGTCATGCTGGATTTCTCCCGAACCGCCGCCCGCCGCCTGATGATGGCGGAATGGTCCACGGGCACCAGCTATTCCGACTAGATTTACTTCGGCGCGCGCTTTGCTAGAATACGTTGCAAGGTGCGGCGATGCATATTCAGGCGCCTCGCCGTCTCCGACACGTTGCGTTCGCACATCTCATAGACGCGCTGAATGTGCTCCCACCGCACCCGGTCGGCGGACATCGGGTTTTCCGGCACTTCCATCCGGTCTCCCTCGCGCTGCGTCAGCGCGTTGAACACGTCGTCCGCATCCGCAGGTTTGGCCAGATAATCCAGAGCGCCGAGCTTGACGGCGGTGACCGCAGTCGCAATGTTTCCATAGCCCGTCAACACCACGATCTGCGTGTCGTCGCGATGCTGGCGAATGGCTTCTATCACTTCGAGACCGTTACCATCGCCCAGCCGAAGATCGACCACGGCATATTTCGGCGGCGCGATTTTTGATTTCGCAATACCTTCGCTGACCAATTCAGCCGTATCCACCACGAAGCCACGGGTTTCCATGGCGCGGGCCAGCCTGCGCAGGAAGGGTCCGTCGTCATCGACGATCAGCAGCGATTTGTCTGGCCCGATTGCATCTGATGTCGCCACCACGCTTGCATTCTGACTTTGATCGTCGTCGCTCATCCTCAAACCTCCAGCCATGTCACTTGCACGGATACTAACGCTCACGCTCGGTAAGTGTAAGATCGTCAGCCTCTATTATCGTCCATGACTGAACGAGGCCAGATCACCGTGACCCGCGCACCTGCGGCATTTGGTCCACGATTCTCGAAATTCAGCGAAGCCCCGGACCGTTCCAGCAAAGTCTTCGCAATGAAAAGACCGAGACCCAAGCCGCCCGCCGTCGTATCGCTGTGGCGTTTGGTGACATAAGGATCGCCAATTCTGGTCAAAATGTCAGGCGCATATCCGTCGCCGTCGTCTTCGATGATGATTTTGACCTGCTGCTGATCGTGCTCGACGGTAATCGTCACGATCTCGGTTGCGTAATCGACGGCGTTTTCGATGAGGTTGCCGAGCCCATAAAGAATTCCGGCATTCCGCGCACCGACCGGCTCGTTCGCGCGGCCTGATTTTTCCACCAGATGCAGTTTCACGCCAAACTCACGATGCGGCGCCATCACCTCTTCCATAAGGGAAGAAAGGGGCAGCCTGCGCAGGTGCTCGTCACCCTCGGCTGAAAGAGATGTGAGCCGACGCAATATGTCGCGGCATCTTTCGCTCTGGCTGCGCAGCAGGGCAACGTCCTCGCCAAACCGGGCATCCTTTCCAAGCTCCCGCTCCATTTCCTTGGCGACGACGCTGATGGTGGCGAGTGGCGTACCAAGCTCATGCGCTGCGGCTGCTGCCAGACCATCCAGTTGCGAAAGATGTTTTTCCCGTTCCAGCACAAGTTCCGTTGCCGCTAAAGCGTCCGCCAGCTGGTTCGCTTCGTGGGAAACGCGGTAGGCATAGAAGGCCGCGAAAAACATCATCGCAGTGATGGAGCACCAGATCCCGACATGGATGATGAGCTGGATAGGCAGTTCCTCGCCGGGATACCATGGAACAGGAAAAGGTGAGAAGGCGATGGCGGTAACGCAAACAATCGCGAAGGACAACAATATGAGAGAATGCTTCAGCGGCTGTGAGGCAAAGGCAATGATGACCTGCACGCAGATCAATGGCGCAAACGGGTTGGAAAGACCACCGGTAATGTAGATCAGCGCGGTGAGCTGTAGCAGATCGAAGGCAAGAAGAAGCGTCGCTTCCCATGCCTCCAGACGGTAGGTCGCAGGAAAGCGCGCAGAGAGGAATAGATTGGCCACAGCCAACGCAGCAATCAGGACGGCGCAGGTCAGCAACGGCAGAGGAAAGCCCAGACCGAAAGCGACGATCAGGATCGTGACACTCTGCCCCACCACGGCCAGCCAGCGCAGCCAGACGATTGTTTGCAGGCGAATCTGACGGCTGGCGCGACCGAACCTCGTGGTTTCTACTGGCTGGGCTGCCATCTGCCGTCTCCGTTGGTCATGTGCCGCGCGGTTTTGCGCGGTGCGTTGGTTGTGCCGATGCCGGATCTTCCGGCCAGGGATGGCGCGGGTAACGACCGCGCATATCGGCACGAACGTCTTTCCACGACCCGGCCCAGAAGCCCGGCAAATCCCGTGTCGTCTGTATCGGCCTGTGGGCAGGCGAGGTCAATTCCAGCAGCAGTGGCAATTTGCCGCCCGCCACACTCGGATGTTCCTTCAATCCGAACAACTCCTGCACGCGGATGGTCAGCGTCGGCTCTTCGCCTTCGTAACTGATCGGATGTTTCTGCCCGGTCGGCGCTTCGAAATGCGTGGGAAGAAGTTTGCCAAGATTGCGCTGCTCCTCATGGGGAACCAGCGACCGCAAGCCCTCGATAATATTTCCGCCGCTGATCTCATGAATTGTCTTCGCATCATGCTGAAAAGGCACGAACCACTCATCCAGCCGCTCGATCAGGGCTTCGTCGCTCGTATCCGGCCATGGCTCACCGACACTGCGGTAAAGAAAACCAAGCCGATGGCGAAATTGCTTCGCTTCCTTCGATAGAGGCAGGATGCTGAGGCCATATTCGCGCACGCCATTGGCCAGAGCCTGCGCCGCCTTCGCACCCGTTGGTCGCGCAAGGGGCGTTTCATCCAGAATGATGGCGCCAATCCGCGTCACACGCCGTGCGCGGACCTGGCCGCTCGCCTTGTCGAAGAAAAGCTGATCTTCCTTTTTGATCGCTTCGGGCAAAAAGGCTTCGACATCCGCCCTGTCGATAGAGGCGGCGGCCAGAATGCGTGGCTGAGCAGCGCGTCCAACGATATCGGCGACGATCAGCATTTTCTCAGCCGCCAGGCGCTCCGTTTCGGCAAGCTCGCCACCCCGGCCATTCGCCATCACATATCGACCACGCGCCCCACGCTGCAAAGCGATGCGGTCCGGAAACGCGTGCAATAAAAGCTGCCCAACCGTTATCGCCCCTGCTGCTGCTACCGTTGTCTTGCCGGGAAGGCCGGAAGCGAGACGCTTCGCCAGACCCTTCGCAGCCGTAGCGCGCTCACCTCTTTCGTTTTTGAACCGACGCAGCCGTTCTTCCAGATCGATATCGTTCCCGCCAAGCCCCTGTTCCGTCAGCAGAACGGCAAGCAGTGCCGCATCGTCAGCAAATCCCTGTTCATTCGCCGCCAGAACCATCGCGGAAAGGCGAGGGGGGAGCGCCAATCCTCGCATGAGCTTTCCACGCGCGGTGATGCTGCCTGCCTGATCCATCGCGCCAAGGCTTTGAAGCAAAGCGGTTGCTTCCTTCAACGTCGCTTGAGGAGGCTGGTCGAGGAATTTCAGCGCAGTTGGGTCGCTCACGCCCCAATGGGCGAGATCGAGCGCAAATCCCGCAAGATCGCTGGCCAGAATTTGCGGCGGCGTGAAAGCGGGCAACGCTGCCGTCTGTCCCGAGTGCCATAGCCGGATGGCCACGCCCGGCTCCGTTCGCCCGGCGCGGCCTGCTCTCTGTTCAGCCGAAGCGCGTGACACTTTCACCGTCTCCAGCCGGGTAATACCTGTCGATGGTTCGAAAACGGGAAGGCGCTGCAGCCCGCTATCGATAACGACGCGCACGCCATCGATGGTGATGGAGGTTTCTGCAATCGAGGTCGCCAGCACGATCTTGCGCTTACCAGCCTCCGACGGCTTGATCGCAGCGTCCTGCTCTTTCTGCGAAAGGTTGCCGTAAAGCGGAATGACGTCCGTATCGGTGCCGAACTTCCCGTTCAACCTCTCGGCGGTGCGCGTAATTTCCGCTTGTCCGGGTAAAAATGCCAGGATCGATCCGGTCTCGGAAGCGTGCGCATCCAGGATAGCACGCGCAACCCTGTCCTCAATGCGCTCCTGTCCCGGTCGCTCGTCATATCTCACTTCAATGGGAAAGCTGCGCCCAAGGCTTTTTACAATAGGAGCCTGATCGAGAAGGGCGCTGATGCGCTCCACATCCAGCGTCGCCGACATGACGAGAATGCGCAAATCTTCTCGCAGACCCGCCTGTACATCGAGCGCCAGCGCCAAACCGAAATCGCCATCCAGCGATCTTTCGTGAAACTCATCGAATATGACGGCAGAAACGCCGCCGAGTTCCGGATCGTCCAGAACCATCCGTGCAAAGACGCCTTCCGTCACCACCTCGATCCGCGTTTTTGCAGAGACGCGATTATCGAGACGCATTCTGTAGCCGACGGTTTCACCCACCGCCCCCCCTAGAAGAGACGCCATCCGGCTTGCCGCAGCGCGCGCCGCAAGCCGTCTCGGTTCCAGCAGAATGATCTTGCCTCCGCCCAGCCATGGCTGATCGAGAAGAAAAAGCGGCACGATGGTCGTCTTACCGGCACCTGGGGGAGCTGAGAGAACAACTCTCCCCGTCTTTGCCAGC